>JANNTZ010000144.1:0-2968 GCA_031394595.1 Acidobacteriota bacterium | reverse complement strand
GCCACCGCCGCGATCCGGTCGGTCTCCTTGAGCTTCAGGTGGGGCACGCCGATGATCCGGGTCGGTCCGGTGGCGAACAGCGCGACGACAGCGAGGGTCGGGACGATATCGGGCATGTCGGCGCAGTCGGCTTCGATGCCTCGCAGTGTGGTCGGCATCGGCCCGGCCGGGCCGGGATTTCCCGCCGTCGGGACGCCGCGGACCGTGACGGTGCCATCTCCCCGGCTGACTTCGCACCCCATCCGCTCCAGCAGCCCGAGGAAGCGCGCGTCCCCCTGTACCGACCCGGGGTCGATCCCGGTCACCGTCACGTCGCCGCCGGTGACCGCCGCGGCGGCGAAGAAATACGACGCCGACGACCAGTCCCCTTCGACCGTGAAATCGGTCGCCCGGCAGACCGCCCCGGCAGGCACGCGGAAGCGCCGCGCGTCCCGCCCCGGTGGATCGCACTGCACCTCGACACCGAAGCTGCGGAGCACCGCCACCGTCAGGTCGACATAGGGACGCGACACCAGCGGTCCGTCGATGCTCACGTCGATCCCGTGGCGCGACGCCGGCGCCGCCAGCAGGATCGCCGACAGGTACTGGCTGCTCCGATCGCCGCGCAAGCGGACCGATCCGCCGGACGGCATCCCCGGCGATGCCGGGCCGGAAGCGCGCGCCGGCACCGGGGGCGATCCATTCCCCACCCGCACCGGCGGGCAGCCATCGCCGTTCACCGCGACGGCCCGGGCTCCGAGGTCGCGCAATGTTGCCAGCAGATCCTCGATCGGCCGCTGGCGCATCCGCGGGTCCCCGTCGATGAGGTAGTCCCCATCGCCGAACGCCAGGAGCGCGGTCAGGAATCGCATCGTCGTCCCGGCGTTGCCAACCTGGATGGTGGCGCGTGGCGTGGTGATCCTTCCGCCGCAACCCGTCACCTCGACAACCGGCCCGGACGGACCGCCCGGATTCCCGGCCCGTTCACCCTGTCGCACCATCACGACGATCCCGAGGCTTTCGAGCGCGGCGATCAGGCGATGGTTGTCATCGGCCAGCAGCGGCCGGCGGAGGAACGACCGGCCGGTCGCGAGGGCGGCCGCGATCAGGGCCCGCTGGGTGACGCTCTTCGACGGCGGGGCGGCCACCGTGCCGCGGGCCACGCGGTCGTGGGGGACCGGTTTCCCTGCGACTGAACCTGAGGTCTTTCCGGTCATCCCCGCTCCCCGGGTCTATTGACAGCACCCGGACCCTCCACTACAGTCCGGTCGGCTCTGGAGGTGCTGTGACCGCTCCAGGCACTCCCGTATTCTCCGTCGAAATCGCCGTGCAATGCCACGCTTCCGCTACGAGGAGGGCCGCCGTCATGAGACTCCGGTACCTGCTTCCCGTCGCCCTGCTTCTCCTTCCGGTCGGCATCTCCGACATGCCGGCCGCGGAGGACTCCACCGGCAGTCTGAGCATCACGCTGGGCCAGAAGACCCTCGACGATGACGCCAAGCCCGCCGAGGTTCAGAACGTGTTCGGTGCGCGCTGGACCTTCGGCAAGAAATCCTGGCCGATCATGTTCGCCGTCGATGTCTCCACCTCTACCGGTGATGGATCTGAGAGCGGCGTCTTCCCCTATTACGTCTACTACTACGGTTACTACTACGGCTCCGGCAATCTCAACGTCAACGTGGCGACTACCACGGTGTCCTTCGGTGTCCGCAAAGAATGGGGCAAGAGCACGACGCGCCCCTTCGTGGGGGGTGGTGTCGAGTGGATCCGTGCGGATCTCAAAGCCAACTTCGAGTTCCCGGGGCTCGGGGACCCTGTGCGTGGATTTGTCGATGACGACGATACCAACATCGGCTACTGGGCCGAAGCGGGCGTCCTATGGCAGGTGGGGAAACACCTCGACATCGGGTTCAACGTGCGCTACGCCGACGCGGAGGCTTCCTTCAAAGACGTTTCCGGCCTCTCGTTTGACCTCAAACTCTCGGGCATCGGGTACGGGGTCTTGCTCGGGACACGATGGTAGCGCGCGCCCGCGCTGGGTCGTCATCGCCCGACTGAGCGAGACCGGCCTTAGAATCCGGCGGACATGAGTCCGCTCCGTCGTTCCCGTGGCGCCCTGGTCGCGATCCTCATCGCGGCTGGACTCGTCATCCCCTCGGTCGCTCTGGAACGGATCCAGCGCGACCGCGTGGGCGTGCTCGATTCCCCCCTGCGCGGCCCCCGGGTCCTGGGCCCCGGTATCCACCTGCGCCTCCGGGGCCTCGAACGGGTCGTCCGCTGCTCGCCGCTGGCCTACGGATCGACGATCAAGTTCATCACGCCCGAGGGATCGACGCTGCAAGCGCGCGTCGCCGCCTCCCTCTGGCTGACCCCCGGCGGCGCCGGCCGGCTTCTCGCTGCGGAAGCCCCGGATGGGACCACTGCCGCGGGACGGCTGGCCGCCGGGATCGACCGGGCCATCGGCGCCGTGCTGACCGACGCCGCCCGGACCAGCCGGGTCCCGGACCTGGGGCCGGTGATGAAGGACCGGATCGCCCGCGCGCTGGAAACCTACGGCAGGCCGGGCGACGATTTGACGATCGACTACCTCGACGCGGAGGGGACGGTCTACGCCACCCGGCAGGCCGAACTGAATGCGGCCCTGCGACGCGAGGTGCGCGACACCGGCGTCAAGATCCTGCTGGTCGGTCTGGACGGCGCCGACTGGCAGATCGCCGACCCGCTGATCGCGGCGGGACGACTCCCCACGCTGGCGCGGCTGAAATCGCGCGGCGCCTGGGGCAGCATCCGGTCGCTGCGGCCGTCGCTGAGCCCGCTGCTCTGGACCAGCATCGCCACCGGCACCACGCCCGACCGGCACGGCATCACCGACTTCCTGGTGCGCGACCCGGACACCGGCCGCCTGGTGCCGGTCACCAGTCACCGGCGGCGGGAGCCGGCATTCTGGGACTATTTCACCTGGGCCGGGCGGTCGGTCGATGTCGTTGCC
>JANNTZ010000136.1:0-1881 GCA_031394595.1 Acidobacteriota bacterium | reverse complement strand
CTACCTCATCCGGTGCTTCGTGACTTCGTTGCTTCGTGTGATTCTCTTTTCTTTCTTCTTTGCGATGTCGCGTGGAAGCGCTTCTTGCGCGACGAGCGTTCATACGATCGCCGTCTCGCCGCTTTCGGCCTCGCAGACATTTTCGATTGCGCCGATGCCTTCGATTTCGACGCGCACCTTGTCGCCCGCTTTCAGTCGCACCGGCGGCGTGCGCCAGTTGCCGACGCCGGCGGGCGTGCCGGTGAAAATCACGTCGCCCGGCTCGAGCGTGAACGCCGCCGTCAAGTGCTCGATCTGGGCGGGGATGTCGAAAATCATCTCGGCCGTGGAGGCATCCTGCATCACCAAGCCGTTGAGCGAACAGCGCACGCGCAATGCTCCGACGTTGGCGACTTCGTCCGCCGTGACGATCCACGGCCCCGTCGGCCCGTGCGTGTCGAAGCCCTTGCCCATCATCATCGTGGGCGAGCGCTGCTGCCAATCGCGCACGCTGACATCGTTGCCGCACATGTACCCGGCGATCACCTCGAACGCGCGCGCCCGCGGCACGTGCCGGCAGCGCCGCCCGATCACGACGCACAGCTCGGCCTCGTAGTCGATCTGGTCGGAGACTTTCGGAATCCGGATCGCGTCGCTCGGGCCGACGATGCAGGTCGCTTGCTTGGCGAACCAGACCTGATGCTCGGGTGCGGCGCGCCCCGTTTCGCGAATATGGTCGGCGTAGTTCATGCCGATGGCGAGCACCTTGCCGGGCCTGGGCACCGGTGCCTCGAGCCTCACTCGATCGAGCGCCAGGCGGTGGCGCCCCGTCTCGAGCGCCTGGTCGAGCGCCTGGCGCGCCTCGGCCATCGCCTGCGCGCCGCCGCGCAGGAAGGCGATCATGGTGTGCGGCAAATGTGGTACCGCCGCCGCTAGGTCGACGATCGTATCCCTGTCGAGCGCGCCGATGCGCCGACGATGCGCGTCCGTGAAAGTTGCAAGTCTCATGAGTCGGCCGATGGTGTTGAAGCGGTGATTGCCGTGCGCGGGCTTGTTAGAGCAATTGCGGCGCCGAAAATCACCAGCGAATCGGTCCGTCCGCGTCATCGCGGATAAGCGATCACCGCAATCGCGAGAAAGGCAATACAGGCAGCGGTTTTTATGCACAGGTCGTTGCAAAAACACATGAAAACACTGACTTCCCGGTGCCCCCCGCACAATAAATCCAGCGAAAACGATGTTATTTTGTAGATTGCTTAACGTCTCTTTGTTAGAGGTGGTTCATCCAAGACCAAGTTGAGGGGCCCAACCCAAATGAGCAAATCCGACTTCATTCTCGCCGTTGCCAAGAAAGCCGACCTTCCCAAGGCAGAAGCCAAGCGCGTGATCGAACTTGTGTTCGGCACGATCGAAGCCAGCCTCAAGGGCTTGAAGGGCGGCGGAAAGCTCCCGATCGGTAATTTCGGCGTCTTCACGGTTGCCAAGCGTCCCGCGCGCATGGGCCGTAACCCGCGGACCGGCGAAGCCATCAAGATCAAGGCGTCGAAGAAGCTGCGCTTCCGCCCCGCCAAGACCTTGAAGGTCGCGGCAGGCATCGTCGTCCCCACGAAGTAATCAGACTTAGTACCGCGAACGGCCCGGGCAAATCGCCCGGGCCGTTTTGCGTTTGGAGTTGTGCGCCGATTTCGGGCAATACATCGGGCGATGGCCCACGCGCTCGCTTCCCGAATCACCCGAATCCCCGAAGTCTTCGACGCCTCGCAGGCTCAACGCACGCTTGACGTGTTGGGCGCACGCGCGGGGCAGGGGGCGATGCGAGACCTGCTTTTCGCCACGTCATCGAACAGCCCATATCTTGCTCGCCTGATGCAGCGCGAGGCCGATAAGCTGCCGGCCGACCTG
>JANNTZ010000123.1:0-2353 GCA_031394595.1 Acidobacteriota bacterium | reverse complement strand
TGCTGCACACGCCGGCCGGGTCCTCGAGGTTGACCGCCCGGAGTGTGATCTCCTCGATGCTGTAGAAATCGATCCGGCCGTGCAGCGGGTCGTCGTTGGGATCGGTGGCGTGCGCCAGCACCTCCAACTCGTCGCCACCGTCCTCGATCACCCGTTCCAGAACCAGGACTGGCTGGCAGGCGTCGCCGGAACCGTCGTGGGTGGAGTCTTCCTGATGCGGATTGAAAACCGTGGGGCAGTTGTCGGCGTCGCCGCACAGCCCGTCACCGTCCCGATCGTCCTCGGCGTCGGCGGGGCACCGGTCGCAGTCGTCGGGGGTGCCATCGCCGTCGCCGTCGGGCCCGCCGCCGCCCAGGACCGCTGATTGGTCGCGCCCGGCCACGTAGTCCGATGGGCAGGCGTCGGTATCGTTGGGCACTCCATCACCATCGCGGTCATCGTCGCAGAGATCGCCGGCCCCGTCGCCATCGAGGTCGCGCTGTGGCGGGTTCGCCGTCGCGCCGCAGTTGTCGCAGGCGTCGCCCCAGCCGTCGTGATCGAAATCGACCTGATCGGCATTGGCCTTCCGCGGACAATTGTCATCCTGATCGGGAACCTGGTCGTGGTCGCCGTCGTCCGGCAGGATCAACTCGGAGGTCAGCGGAATCACGTCGGAGGGGATGCCACCCCGCCGAACCACGAGCGTACGGCGATGACTATCGAAGGCGACGGCCTGGTACCTGTCCCTGGGCTGAAACGTCGGGCGGGTCGGCAGGTACGTCCAGGACGATCCATCGAACAGCCGGGTGGCGGCGGAGGCGGGCGTGATGTAGAGAGGCGGCGAGTTCGGCTGCGAGAGGTACTGCGTCAGCAGGGCCCCTCCGAAGTTGACTATTGTCCGGCCTGCCGGGTCGTAGACTACTGCGCCACCGTACGATGGCGCTAGATCGCCGCGCGTGTCGACCTCCTGCCAGGATTCGCCATCGAACTCCCAGGTGTCGTTAATCGGAAAGGGCACCTGCTGCGGTGTGTGCGGCAACTCCAGCCCTCCTTCGAGAACGGTCACCTGGCGGTCCGGGTCGTATGTCATCTGGATGCCGATGCGCGGCGACGGAGAACGGGAGGTCGGGACGCGGCGCCAGGCACGATCCTCACCGAGGATCCAGGTCTGGCCAGCCCCATGGAACAGGACAAGGACACCGAGCCTCTCGTCCCAGGCGAGGCCGAAATTGGCGCCCACGTTTTGATTTTCTTCTGCAAGTCCAGACGGCGGCGGCGAGCCGCGGGTTTCTATACGGCTCCAGTCGTGGCCGTCGTAGGCCCAGAGCTCGTTGGGCCATACGCCGCCGAACAGCAGGACGTGCCGGTGCGCGCTGTCGTAAACCATCCGGCGGCCGTAACACGTGGAAGGTCCATGCTCCGTGGCAACCTGCGTCCAGGCCAGGCCGTCGTACTCCCAGGTCTCGCAGTCGCCTGCGAACGAGAAACCGAACGAGACCATCACCCGGCGGGCCGGATCGTAGGCGGCGGCGATGTCCCATACATAGGCGGGACCGACCGTCTCGAGGCGGGTGTCCCAAGCCGCCTCGACCGTTGCCCCCGGATCGGATGCCGGATCGCAGGCATCTCCCAGTCCGTCACTGTTCGAGTCCGCCATCGATCCCACCACCGCCGAAAAGATGTCGGGACACAGATCGTAGGGGAGAGTGAGCTGGTCCCGGTCCCGGTCCAAGATCGAGGCGCTCAGGCGCGGGACCGCGATGCCGGGATAGGTTTCGAAGAGGCTGTTGGAACCGGCCGATTGGGGCCGGAGCTCGAGGGACGATCCGACCTCGAACGGAAAGAGAAAGCATTTTGAGACGATGCTCAGGAATCCGCCATCGGGCCCGACCGTGGCGGCGATCCCGCCAGTCTCCAGGAATGCATCGCAGTTGTCCGGAATAATGCTGATCAGCAGAGTCGCTGTGTAGGCGTCGAAAACGATGCGCGTCCCGCCGGCGTCGACAACGCGTGTAATCGCCAGCGGATCCACATGCATCCGGTACCCGTAAGGGTCGCTGCGCTTAAGACGAACCGCGGAGATGTGCGGGACCAGCGCGTCGATCGGGTCCTGGTCGACGACCCGGAACCGGCGGCCGTCGTCGAGCGTGATCGTGCGCGTCGGCGTGTTGATGGCGTCGAAGTCGTAGGCATGCCCGTTCCAGGCGACCGAGGCGAGCAGGACGCCCCCCGCGGACGGTTGGAAATTGAGGTACGGGTAGACTGGTGGCAGCGGGCGCCGCGTGCCGTCCAGGTCGAAATAGAAGACCTCATCGTCCGGGGCCGGCGCCGGGCGGTCGTTCAACATCCCGTCGAAGTTGCGGTCCTCGTTGCC
>JANNTZ010000115.1:0-7185 GCA_031394595.1 Acidobacteriota bacterium | reverse complement strand
CCGATCGTGCTGCTCGGTTTGTTCGCCCTCATCTCTGCGCTGGGGATCTCCGCGGAGGGGATGGCGCGCATCGTGGCGGTGGAGATCGATTCAGCGACCCGCCAGGCGGCGGCCGCCGCCGAGGCGCTCGGCGACGAACTGTCGCCCCTGCCGGTGGAACCTGAAGGATCCAGGATCAGGGCCGTCGTCGCCCGGCACATGGCCATGCTCGGTCCTCTTCTGCCGGGTGCCCGGCTCGTCATCAACCCCTCCCTGCCGGCATGGATGGACGAAAAGGCGGCCTGGAGTGGTTTGACCGTCGCGGATTCGACGGCGCCGGACACGGCCCGAAGTGCCGGCAACGACCCTGACACCGGTGGGACCGGGACGATCCCGGACACCGTGGTGCTGCAGCGGCAGGAGAGCGGCGTCTTGTCGGTTGACCTGCGCGACAACGCCGGGCCGACCGTGATCCGGGCCGTGACCCGCCGGGTGGCCGCCGGCCACACGATCGTCGTGCTGGCGGAGGTCCCCGTCGCCGGAGCTTTCGTCGAACGAATGCGGACGGTGACCGGGATCCCGCTGACGCCGGACGGCGAGTCGGCGGGATCCTTCGGATCCACCGACGGCTCGCTCCCCTTCATCTACGCAACGTTTCTTCCGGTCGTCGACTGGGCCACCGGGGCCGGTGAAGAACGCAGCGTTCTGACCTTCCGCTGGTCCTGGGGGGAAGCGGGCCGCCAGCTTCTCGGGACCGGGACCGCCGGCGAGGTCTGGCGGCAGGCGCTGCTGGCGATCGGCGTCGTCTTCCTGACCCTGGAGCTGGTGGCGCTGTTCGCCGCGTTCTGGATGACCCGCAGCGTCACCGGCGCGGTCCACGACCTGCACCGTGCCACGACCTTCATCGATCAGGGGGATTTTTCGCAACGCGTCCGGGTGCGATCGCGCGACCAGCTCGGCGAGCTGGCGCAGGCGTTCAACGACATGTCGGCCCACATCGAGACGCTGCTCAAGGAGCGGGTCGAGCGGGAAAGGATGCAGCGGGAACTCGAGATCGCCGCCGGCGTGCAGGCGGGTCTGTTCCCGCGCAGTGTGCCGGCCCTCGCCACAGCCACGATCGCCGGCGAGTGCCGGGCGGCACGCGGTGTCGCCGGCGATTACTACGACTACCTCGAGCTCCAGCCCGGGCTGGTGGTGGTGGCGCTCGGGGATGTGGCGGGCAAGGGGATCTCCGCCGCGCTCCTGATGTCCAACCTGCAGGCATCGCTGCGCGCCCAGACGACGGTCGCCGCCGAACGGACCACCGGGACCAACGGCGTGTCGGTCGCCCGGATGACCTCCATCCTGAACCGCCAGCTCTGCCGCAGCACCGACGACAACCGCTTCGCGACCCTGGTGCTGGCTCTTTACGACGACCGCTCACACCGCCTGCTCTACACCAACGCCGGTCACAATGCCCCGATCGTGGTCCGCCGGGACGGCAGCGTCGAAAGGCTGCACGTGGGCGGCACCGTGGTCGGCGCGTTCGACGACGTCCGTTACACCGAGGCCGAGACGCTGATCGATCAGGACTCCCTGCTGGTGATGTTCTCGGACGGGATCAGCGAGGCCCCCAACGAGGCGGGCGAGGAGTACGGCGAGGCCCGGCTGATCCGGCTGGCAAAGGACCGCCGTCACCTGCCGGTCGAGGCGATTCGGGCCGCGATCTTCGAGGCGGTCGACTCGTGGATCGGCAGCGCCGATCGACTCGACGACCAGACCCTCGTCGTCCTCAAGGGCCGCCCGGCGGCCGCAGGCCAGGCCTGACGGCGGGTGTCATCCCGCGTCATAGGCAAACAGGACCGCGACGACCTTCCAGCCGTCCTTCCCCTCGGCAAGATGCAGTCCTAGTTTGCCGGAGCGCTCCTCCCCCTCGTCCATGAAGATGAAATCGGCGCTGACCCGCGCGATGCGGTGCCCCAGATCGACCCGGACGTTCTCCAGGCGTTCCGAGATGCGCCGGCCGGTGGCGAAGTAGTTCTTCTGCCGGGTGAAGAACTCTTCGAGGTTGCGGACCCGGATCGACCCGTCCTCGTCCGGGAATGCCACCAGCACCGAGGGATGGAACAGCGTCTTCCAGCGATCGAGCGTCGGCCCGGCGTAGAGGCCGATGTAATCGGCCACGATCCGATCGACCGCGGCGCGCGGCTCGGCCGGAGCCGATGACGAAGGGGCCGCCGGCGTCGCCTCGGCGGTGGCCGCCGGCGGTGGCGCCGCCTGGATCGGCATCATGACCGTGGCCGGAATCAACAACGACATCCAGAGGAAAACTCTCGCACGCATGGGTGATCCCCCTCGAGGGCCGTGAAAGTCCTGGCGCCCACAGTTTATTCGAGCGGGGCCGAGGCAGGGGGGCCCGGTCCTTCCCGGGGGGTGGCGGGCTCCACGGTGCGGGCGACTCCCGGCTCGGGATCCGGCGCCAGTTTCCGGGTGGGGCTTTCCTTCCGACCGGGGCTCTCTTTCCGGCCGGGCCGGCGTCGGGAGGGAGCCGGCAGCAGCCCGAGCGGGCGGAAGGTGGCGCCCCGTGTCGGCCGGAAGCTCCAGAGACGCAGCGGCATGACCAGGTGCGACCACGCCGGCCGGCCGATCCCCCGCACCCGCCACAGCAGTGCCACGGCCGGCAGCAGTCGCAGGACGGTGGACAGCCCCATCGCCGCCAAGTACCCGGATCCGAAACGCGGCGCGGTCAGGTTCACCACCAGCCCGCCAAGCAGCGACCCGGCGATCAGGACCGGGCCATCCACGGCATAGAACAGGGCGACCTCCCGCTCGCGGCCGCGCGTCGCCTGCAGGATCGAAGAGGCCTGCGCCAGTTCGAACGCGCCCCAGACCAGCCCCGAGTAGACCTGCGCGGCCAGGATCCACCACGGGTCGGGTGACAGAAGCCACAGCCCCGGGACGAAGGCGACCAGCCACCCGGTGGAGCGCAGGATCGGACCGGGGCCGACCCGGTCGGCAAACCGGCCCCAGAATCGCAGCGTCAGCACCTTGGTGAGGGCGGGGACCGCGATCAGCAGCCCGACCATCGTGTACGACATCCGCAGCTCGCGCAGCATGTAGGGGACGAAGAACGGAGTCGAGATGTGGGTGGCGAAATGCAGCATCCAGAGATAGGTCGCCAGCCGCCGCACCTTGCGCGACGGTCGCCAGGATCGGGCCGGACGCAGGTGCGTCGTCGGAGACGGGGCATGGCCCCGGGCCGCGGCGCGCGTTCCGCCTGCCGGGTCGGCCGGCGGAATCCGCCGCTGGTCCAGCTCGGCCGGAACCCGCGCCAGGAGGATCGGACCGGCCATGCGGACCAGACCGGCCAGAAGGAAGAGAGTGGCGAACGCCGAGACTTCGCTGCCGAGGATGGAGAGCGCGCCGAGCAGCGACCCGCCACCGAGGATGGCCACCACCATCCCCGCCTGCTGGGCCGATCCGCGCAGACCGAAGAACCAGCCGTGCCGGCGGCGCGGCACGACCCGCGACACCATCGCAGTCCAGGCCGGAACCGCCAGTCCTCCGGCTCCCCAGGCCAATCCGGCGATGAGACAAAGGGCCACGAGCGCCGCCTCCGAAGGGAGAAAGGCGCAGACCCCGAGCGCGGCGTAAGCGGCCGCCTGCAGCGTCCAGGCGTGCCGGAGCAGCGCCCTTGCCTCCCCCACCCGTTTCAGGGCGCGGCCGGCCAGCACCTGGGCCGCCGCCGTGGCAGCCGTCGGCAGCGTCGCGACCAGCCCGAGTGTCAGGCCCCCCGCCCCGAGAAACAGGGCGTACGCCCCCAGATACACCTCTCCCAACCCCTGCGCCAGGGTGTGGAAAGCTCCCTCCAGGGCAAGCGGGCGGGAACCGGCCGTCGGTTTCGGGGTTGCGGCCGGCGGCGCCAGTGCGACACCCCGATCTTCGATCGCGATCAACGTTCCTCCGGATTCGCTTTCAAGATAAGACCCGGCCCGCGGAGGGGCAACCATCGCCGACCGGGACGGCCACGAATGTGGTACCGTCACCGGACTGAATCGGGATCCCCATGCGAACCGCCACTCAGTTCCCTCTGGTCATGATTGCGCTCGCCATGCTGTCCGCCGCGTCGACACCGCCGGCTACGGGCGATCGGACCGTCCCGTCGGCCGATGGCGTGCCGATCCATTTCCACGTCGAGGGGGAAGGGTCGCCTCCCCTGGTCTTTGTCCACGGCTGGGCGATCGACGGGACCTATTGGGACCATCAGGTCAGGAAGTTCCGAAAACAGCACCGCGTCGTCACCCTCGATCTCGCCGGCCATGGCCAGTCGGGCGCCGGACGGACCGACTGGTCGATCCCGGCGTATGCCGCCGACGTCCGGGCAGTCCTGGAAGCGCTCGACCTGCGTGGTGTCGTGCTGATCGGCCACTCGATGAGCGGCTACGTCATCGTCGAGACCGCGCGCCTCACTCCCGACCGGGTCGCCGCGCTGGTGCCGGTGGACACCCTGCTCAACATCGAGTGGAACCCGGACCCTGACGAGGTGGCGAAACTCCTCGCCTCGTTCGAGCAGGATTTCCCCACGGCGGCGGGAGCCTTCGTGCGTGACCTGTTTCCCAAGGACGCCGACCCGGGCCTCGTCGAACGGGTGGTGGCCGACATCGCCTCCGCCCCACCGGGGGTGGCGGTGCCGACGCTGCGCGCGGTGTTCGGCTTCGACATCGCCGGATCGATCACCCAGATCCGTCAACCGATCCACGCCATCAACGCCATGCGCCACCCGACCCGGCTGGAGGTCAACCAGCGCTATGCGCCCCAATTCGAGGTGACCCTGATGGAGGGGGTCGGCCACTACCCGATGATCGAGGACCCGAAACGGTTCAACCGGATCCTGGCTCAGGTGATCGCCGGGCTGGGGGCATTCCGTCCAACAGGATCTCGACAGGAGGGAGAACCATGAGGGTTCTGGTTTCGGGGTCGTCCGGATTTGTCGGTTCGGCGCTGCTCCCCCTCCTGTCAAGCGCCGGCCACGAAGTGGTGCGGCTGGTCCGTGGCGGCGGCTCGGTTGGCCAGGTGACGTGGGACCCGGAGGCGGGAGGGATCGACGCGGCCGCCCTGGAGGGACTCGACGGCGTCGTCCACCTGGCGGGCGAGTCGGTCGCCGCCCGGCGCTGGACCACAGCCCAGAAAAGGCGCATCCGCGACAGCCGCGTCATCGGCACGCGCCTGCTGTGCGACACGCTGGCGCGTCTGACGCGGCCGCCGCGCGTGCTGGTCTGTGCCTCGGCGACCGGCTATTACGGCAGCCGGGGGGACGCGACGCTGAACGAGAGCAGCCCGGCCGGTGACGATTTCCTGGGACGGACCTGCCGCGAATGGGAGGCCGCGACGGAACCGGCTGCCCGCAAAGGGATCCGGGTGGTCAACCTGCGATTCGGGTTCCTCCTGGGAGCCTTGGGGGGCGGACTGAAAAAGATGTTGCCACCGTTCCGGCTCGGTCTCGGCGGGCCGCTCGGCGATGGCCGGCAGTGGATGTCCTGGGCCGCCATCGACGACGCCGCCGACGCCGTGGTGTTCGCCCTGACCCACGAGGCGCTGCGCGGACCGGCCAACGTCGTCGCCCCGAACCCGGTCACCAACGCCGAGTTCACCCGCGTCCTGGGGCGCGTCCTGTCACGCCCGGTCATCCTCCCGATGCCGGCGTTCGCCGCCCGCCTGGCCTTCGGCGAGATGGCCGACGCCCTGCTCCTCGCCAGCCAGCGGGTCGAACCGGCCCGGCTTCGCGCCGCCGGCTACCCGTTCCGCCACCCCGACCTGGAGAAGGCACTCCGCGGGATGCTCGGCCGCGGGTAAGTCCGGCAGCGGCCCGACTTCCCTGCAACCGGATCGACCCGGGACCCGTACAGTGCGATCGACTTGACCGAGGAGGAATCCGATGCGCCTGCGCCCTCTGCCCGCCGGTTTCGTGATCGTTGCCATCGCCGCCTTCCTGATGATCGCCGCCACCCCGGCGCCACTGATCTGGGCCACCGAGGTCACGAAGACCTTGCGTGGTGAAATCTCCGCCACCGACGCATTCGGGATCGAGAACCTCGCCGGCACCATGAAGATCGTCCCGGGGATCGGGACCCAGGTGGTCGCCATCGTCACGGTCCATGCCGAGACGCAGGAGATCGCCGACCTGGTCCGGCTCGAGAAGGTCAACCCGGGCGGGAAACACGTGACCGTGAGTCTCTGCCTCGACGATGACGAGTCGAAAGCCCACGTGCCGACCCTGCGAGTGCGCTACCCGATCGACGCGCACCCGACCCTCCGCTACCCCGCCCTGAGCGGCGGCAACGTCATGACCCGTGCCCTGGGCACCGGCTCGAGCACCAGCACCACCTACGACGATCACCGGGTGAAAGTCACCGACAACCGCGGGACCTTGCTCTATGCCGACGTCGAGGTGCAGGTGCCGAAGAGCGAGGTGAAGGGGTGGTTCCGGAACGTCGTCGGCACCATCACGGCGCGCGGTCTCCAGGGACGGTTGGAGTTCGACAGCGGCAGCGGCGATGTCGATCTCCAGGACCTGAAGGGGACGGTCGATGCCGACACCGGATCGGGCGACGTCAAGGTCGCCCGCGTCGAGGGGAGCGTCAACTGCGACTCCGGCAGCGGTGACTGCGTGATCAGCGAGGTGCGGGGCGAGGACATCGAGTGCGATCTCGGTTCGGGCGATGCGACGATCCGGGGGTCGGCCGTCCGCCGGGTCCATGCCGACACCGGATCCGGCGACGTGCGGGTGATCGACTCCGACATCGAGGAGCTGGATGCCGACACCGGATCCGGCAACATCGAGCTGAAGACCGGCGGGTCGCGTCTGACCCGGATCACCGCCGACACCGGCAGTGGCGACGTCACCCTGCGTCTCGGCCCCGACGCCAGCTTCGAAGCGCGCGCCGACCAGGGGAGCGGGGACCTGACGGTCCGCTACACCGACGCCCAGCCGATCGTCCGGAAGAAGGAAGTGGTCGGCTACCGCCGTGGCGCCGCCCGCATCCAGATCGACGTCGACACCGGCAGCGGCGACGTGCTGATCACGCCGGGCACGTAGCCCGGATTCCCCCGTGGCAACTCCGTCACGGCGCGATCAGCGCAGCGCCAGCTCCAGGTAGACCGCGTTGCTGAACGGGTTGTGGCGATACGCCGGGATGTCGCGGAAGCCGAGCGACCGGTAAAGCGCGT
>JANNTZ010000113.1:0-8308 GCA_031394595.1 Acidobacteriota bacterium | reverse complement strand
CCTCGATGAGGGGAACCGGCCAGCCGCCCTGGCGCAGTATCGGTTCCTGCTGCGCCTGGACCCGGCCCGGGCGGAAGACCTGCGGGGCGCCCTCGGCCCCTGAACGGCCCCGGGCAATACGTCTCCATGATCCTCCGGCATTCTCCCGGCTTGATCGCCCCCGGCGCGGCGGGTACGATGGGCCGCATTCACGGTCAGGCAAGCGGGGGAAACGAGTGGTCGAGAGAGCATTGGATGCGGGGTTCGGGGGACTGACGGTCGCGGCGTTCGAGAGCCGCATGGCGCCAGAGATGGGGCGGCTGATCGAGACGCATGGCGGCCGGCCGCTGGTCGCCCCGTCGATGCGCGAGATCCCGCTGGAGGAGAACCACGAGGCGATCGCTTTCGGCGCCGACCTGCTCGACGGGCGCTGCGACATCCTCGTCCTGCTCACCGGGGTCGGGACCCGTGCCCTGGTCGGGGTCCTGGAGACCCGTCATCCGCGTGACCGGGTCCTGGCGGCGATCGCGGGGGTGACCCGGATCTGCCGCGGCCCCAAGCCGGTGGCGGCGCTGAAGAGCATGGGGATCGATCCCGGTATCACCGTCCCGGAGCCGAATACCTGGCAGGAGCTCCTCCGGACAATCGACGAAAAAGTGCCGGTTCGCGGCCGCCGGGTCGCCGTCCAGGAATACGGCATCAGCAACCTGGAGCTCCTGCAGGGGCTGCGGGAGCGCGGCGCCGAAGTGACCCGGGTGCCGGTCTACCGCTGGTCGCTTCCCGTGGACGTCGCGCCGCTGCGGCGGGCTCTGCAGTCGATCGTCGCCGGCGACGCGCGCATCGCCCTGTTCACCAACGCCAACCAGGTGGAGAACGTCCTGCAGGTGGCGCGTGACGCCGGCATCGAAGACACGCTGCGGGCGGCGCTCGCCCGCGGGGTCGTCGCCTCGGTCGGACCGATCTGCAGCCAGAGCCTCCAGGACCAAGGGATCGGCGTGGATGTCGAGCCGGTCCACCCGAAGATGGGGCCGCTGGTCAAGGAAACAAGCCTGCGCTGCCGCGCGATTCTGGATCAGAAGGACGCCGCGCTCCGGGGCAACGGGGCGCCGACGCCGGGACGGATCGCGGCGGGGCCGGGGCGGGCTGCCGCAGGGCCGGGGCGGGACGCGGCGGCAACGGGGCCGGTCGCGGCCGGACGCGACCCGCTCGCCGACTCCCTCCTCATGCGGGCGATCCGGCGCGAGCCGGTGCCGACGACACCGGTCTGGCTGATGCGTCAGGCCGGCCGCTACCAGCGCGAGTACCGTGAGATCCGCCGCCAAAGATCGTTCCTCGAGGTCTGTGGCGACCCCGACCTGGTGACCCAGATCACCGTCTATGCCATCGAGCGGCTGCGGGTTGACGCGGCAATCATCTTCGCCGACCTGCTCCTGCCGCTGCAGGGGCTGGGGCCGGCGCTGACGTACAACAAGGGCGAAGGCCCGGCCCTCGATCCGCCGCTGCGGACGGCGGCCGACGTCGACCGGCTGCGCGACGTCGATCTCGAGGAGACCGTCGGCTGCGTGTTCGAGTCGATCCGGCGGACGCGTCGCGCCCTGCCGGCCGGGGTGCCGCTCCTCGGCTTCGCCGGGGCGCCGTTCACGCTGGCGTCCTATCTCATCGAGGGGGGCGGTTCGACCCACTACATCCACACCAAGTCGTTCCTGTGGCGCGACCCGGGGGCCTGGCGGGCGCTCCTCGATCGTCTGGTCCCTCTCACCGTGCGCTACCTGAACGCCCAGATCGCCGCCGGCGCCCAGGCGGTGCAACTGTTCGACACCTGGGTCGGCTGCCTGACGCCGGCCGACTACCGGGAGTCGGCGATGCCATGGACCCGGCAGGTGATTCAGGGGCTCACGCCAGGCACACCGGTCATCCATTTCGGCACCGGCAGCGCCTCCCTGCTGCCGCTGATGCGTGAGGCTGGCGGCGAGGTCCTGGGTCTCGACTGGCGTGTCGATCTGGTGGAGACCTGGAACGGTCTCGGCGACATCGCCGTGCAGGGGAATCTCGATCCGACCGTACTGTTCGGACCGCGGGACGAAGTCCGGCGCCGGGCGCACGATCTGCTGCGCCGCGTCGGTGGCCGGCCGGGCCACATCTTCAATCTCGGGCACGGCATCCTGCCGCGCACGCCGCTCGACAACGTCCTGGCGCTGGTCGACGCGGTCCACGAGTGGCGCCGGTGACCGACGCGCCCGATTCGGTCCTTCTGCTTGCCTATGGCGGCCCGACCGGACCGGACGAGATCCACCCCTTTCTCGACGGCGTGCTGCGCGGTCGCCCGGTGCCGCCGGCGCGCTACGAGCAGGTGGTGCGGAACTACATGGCGGTCGGCGGCGCCTCGCCGATCAACCGTCTGACCATGCTCCAGGCCGACGGGCTGCGCGCGGCGCTCGCCGTCGGCGGGCCAGCCTTGCCGGTGTACGTCGGCATGCGTCACTGGCATCCCTTCATCGCCGCCACCCTGGAGACCATGGCGGGCGAGGGACGGAAGCGGGCCATCGGCGTCATCCTGGCTCCCCACCCGTCGGAGGTCTCCCGCGACAGCTATGTGCACGCCGTGGATGAAGCCCGCGCCCGGCTGGGTCCTGAGGCCCTGGCGGTTGACTACGTCCCCGCCTGGTCCGATCACGCGCTGTTCGTCGAGGCGGTGGCGGCAAGGGTCTCCGGGACGATGGAGACCGTCCCCGGGGACCGCCGGCGCGGCGCGGCTCTGGTGTTCACGGCGCACAGCATCCCGATGCCGATGGCGCAAGCCTCCGGCTACGCCGAGCAGGTGGCGAAGACCGCCGCCCTCGTCTGCCGCCGGCTCGGCCTCGGCGCCTGGTCGATCGTCTACCAGAGCCGGAGCGGCAACCCCGCCGATCCGTGGCTTGAGCCGGACATCCTCGACGCCCTGCGCACGTTGGCGGGACGCGGCATCCGCGACGTGGTCGTGGTGCCGGTCGGCTTCGTGAGCGATCACGTGGAGGTCCTCTACGATCTCGACATCGCCGCCCGGAAGGTGGCGGAGGATCTCGGCCTCGGGTTCCACCGTGCCGGGACGGTGGGCGACCACCCGGTCTTCCTGCAACTGCTGGCACACCTGGTGCGGCAGGCGGCGCGGATCGCGCCGTGAATTCCGTCCCGGATCGCGCGTTGGACTCCACCGCGGCGACGCCGCCGCGCGTCGTCATCGTCGGCGCCGGCATTTCGGGTCTGGCCTGCGCGCATCATCTCCAGGGGTTGGCGCGGGAACGCGGCGCGCCGATTGAACTCCTGATCCTCGAAGCCGGGCCGCGTGCCGGCGGGGTCATCGCCACCGAACGGACCGACGGGTTCCTTCTCGAAGGCGGTCCCGACTGCTTCATCTCCGACAAACCGTGGGCGCTCGATCTGTGCCGGCGGCTTGGCATGGACCCGGAGATCATCGGCACCAACCCGGATCTCCGGCGGTCGTTCGTGGCGACCCGCGGTCGCATCCTGCCGATCCCGGAGGGGTACCAACTGATGGCGCCGGGGCGGATCCTGCCGTTCGCGACCTCGCCGATCCTGAGTCTGACCGGCCGTCTGCGGGCCGCGGCTGACCTGGTGCTGCCGCGCGGCGCGGCGCGGGACGACGAGAGCCTGGCGTCTTTTGTGCGTCGCCGTTTCGGCCGCGAGATGCTCGAAGCCCTGGCCCAGCCGCTGGCCGCCGGCATCTACAACGCCGACCCGGAGCAACTCAGTCTGCGCGCCACCATGCCGCGCTTTCTCGAACTCGAACGCCGGCACCGCAGCGTCATCCTGGGTCTCTGGCGGGCGCGGCGGGCGGGCGGTGGTGGCGGCCGGGGAACCAGTGGGGCGCGCTATTCGCTGTTCGTGACGCTGCGTCAGGGAGTGCAGACGCTGGTGGATCGGCTGGTCGGAGGGCTGCCGAATGGAGCGCTGCGCTGCGGCGTGCGGGTGGCGCGGATCGCGTCCGCGCCAGACGGCCCCGACCGGCGCTGGCGCCTGGTCCTGCAAGACGGCACCACGATCGAGACCGACGCGGTGGCCCTGGCGATGCCGGCCCGGGCGGCGGCGCCGATCGTGCGCGGCGGCGACGACCGGCTGGCCTCGCTGCTCGCGGCAATCCCCTACGGACACTCGATAGTGGTCAATCTCGCCTACCGGCGGCAGGATGTGCCGCATCCGCTCGACGGCTTCGGTGTCGTGGTGCCACGGCGCGAGGCGCGCTCCCTGTTCGCCTGTTCCTTCTCCAGCGTCAAGTTCGAGGGCCGCGCCCCCGGCGGCATGGTCCTCCTGCGCGCCTTCGTCAACAGCCCGGTGGCCGCGGATCCGGACGTGGCGGCCGGCCCGGATCCGGCCGCCGCGGCCGCCGCGGCCGCCGGAGCGCCAGACCCGGAGCGGCTGGAGCGCGAGGCGCGCGACGATCTGCGGCGCATCCTCGGGATCACCGCCGCGCCGGTCCTGGCCCGGACCTGGATCCACCTCGGGTCGATGGCGCAGTACGCGGTCGGCCACCTGGCCCGCGTCGCCGCGATCGAAGACGCTTTGCGGCCGCACGCCGGACTGGCGATCGCCGGGAACGGACTCCACGGCAGTGGCGTCCCCGACTGCGTGCGCAGCGGCGAGCGCGCCGCCGAGGCGGTCGCGGCGCATCTGGCGGAGCGATCCCGGTGGTATCCTGTGCGCGCCTCGACGGCATGAGTCGTCGCGGACTCGGAAGCGTCGCGGAGGTGCGCATGCGGTCCGTCCCTCGCCTCTCTCTCGCCTGGACCATCGTCGCTCTGGCCGCCTTCTGGCCGGGCGCCACCGGGGCCCACGACTTCTTCATCATACCGTCGGAGTCCTTCCCGAAATTCCCGGCGTCGGTGGAGATCGGGATGCATGTCAGCGAGGTCTTCCCCGGCGAGCCGGAGTCGTGGCGTCTGGACAAGACGCGCGAGTTCTTCATGCTGGACGACACCGGCCGCGCCGACCTCAAGAAGACCGACTACCGCGGCTCGCCAATGAAGGCGATCGTCCCGCTGCGGGGCTACGGGACGGCAGTCATCGCCACCACCACCGAACCGGCCTACATCGAGATCCCGCCGCAGCACTTTCTCGAGTACCTCACCACGGAAGGGCACGATCAAATCCTCAAGGCCCGCCGCCAGGCCGGCCAGGAGACCCAGCCCGGCAAGGAACGCTACACCCGCTACGTGAAGACCCTGGTGCACGCCGCCGCCACGCCGACGGCCGTCGCGATGGCAACGCTCGGACTGGCGATCGAGATCGTCCCGGAGGCGCAGCCGGCCGGCCTCAAGCCGGGCGACAGCCTGCCGGTCAAGGTGATGCTGGGGGGCAAGCCATACCCGAACGGCCAGATCTGCGCCACCTACGCAGGACACACGGACGAGGAGGACACCTACGCCTGGTGCGGCCGGCTCGACGCCGGCGGCAAGGCGGCGGTCCCGATCCAGGCCGTCGGCTGGCAGCTGGTCCGTGTCTCGCACATGCAGGCGCGCAAGGACGATCCGAAGGCCGACTGGGAATCGTGGTGGGCGTCGCTCACGTTCGAGATCCCGAAGAAGCTCCCGAAACCGCAACCCCCGCCAAAACCGGAGAAAAGCCAGGGCGGCCGGTGAAGATCGCCCTCGGCTGCGACCATGCCGGCTTCGCGCTCAAGAACCTGGCGGCCGACGGGCTGCGGCGCGACGGCCACCAAGTGGACGACCTGACCCCGAAGTACGACGCGCAGGACGACTACCCCGACGCCGCGGCGGCGGTGGCGCGCGCGGTCGCCGCCGGGCGCGCGGAACGCGGCCTCATCGTCTGCGGCAGCGGCGTCGGTGCTTCGGTGGCCGCCAACAAGATCCGCGGCGCCCGCGCCGGGCTGTGCCACGACACCTACAGTGCCCATCAGGGGGTCGAGCACGACGATGTCAACATCCTCTGCCTCGGGGCCCGCGTGATCGGCGAGGCAGTGGCGCACGAATGCATCCGGGCCTTCCTGGCGGCGCGCTTCTGCGGCGAGGAACGCCACGTCCGACGGCTGCGCAAGACCCAAGCGCTGGAAAGCTCGGGGACGTGACCGCCCGCCGCGATCCGGCCGCCCCGCAGGGCGGCGTCATGAGCGTCGGTCTGGTCGGCCTCGGGAAGATGGGTGCCAACATGGCGCGCCGCTGGATGCGTGCCGGCATCGCGGTGCGTGGTTACGCCCGCACCCGGGCCACGGTCGCGGCCCTCGAAAGCGAAGGGATGACCGGGGCGTCGTCGATCCCGGACCTCGTGTCCGGCTTGCCCTCGCCGCGCGCCATCTGGATGATGCTGCCGGCCGGCCCGCCGACCGACGAGGCGATCGAGGCCATCGCCAGGAACCTCGTACCGGGGGATGTCCTGATCGACGGCGGCAATTCCTGGTACAAGGACGACTTGCGCCGGGCGGCGGCGCTCAAGCCGCGCGGCATCCAATACCTCGACCAGGGGACCTCCGGCGGGATCTGGGGCCTGCGCGAAGGGTACTGCCTGATGATCGGCGGCCCGGAGGAGATCGTCGATCGCCTGCGCCCCGCCTTCGCGGCGCTGGCGCCGGCGCCCGATCGCGGCTGGGCGCGGGTCGGCCCGGTCGGTGCGGGGCATTTCGTCAAGATGGTCCACAACGGCATCGAGTACGGGATGATGCAGGCCTACGCCGAGGGGTTCGCCCTCCTGCAGGCGAAGACCGAGTTCGCCCTCGACCTGCCAGCCATCGCCGGGCTCTGGCGGCATGGCAGCGTGGTCCGGTCGTGGCTCCTCGACCTGATCGAGACCGCCCTCAAGGACGATCCGCGGCTCGAGGAGATCCGGGGCTGGGTCTCCGATTCCGGTGAAGGGCGCTGGACGGTGCAGGAGAGCGTCGAGACCGGCGTGCCGCTGCCGGTCATCGCCCTGTCGCTGATGACCCGGTTCCGCAGCCGGCAGGATGACGCCTTCGCCGACCGTCTGCTGGCGGCGATGCGCAACCAGTTCGGCGGTCACGCCGTCAAGCCGCGGAACCCGGCGTGAGTTCCGCGCCGACGATCGTCATTTTCGGCGCCAGCGGCGCCCTGACCGCCACCAAGCTCATCCCCGCCCTGTTCGACCAATACCGCAGCGGGCGGCTCCCGCCCGATGTCCTGGTCCTCGGCGTCGCCCGCCGGCCGCTGGGCGACGACGCCTTCCGGGCCGATCTCGAGCAGGCGGTGCGCGCGCGCGGTCCTCTGCCCGGCTCGGCCTGGAGCGCCTTCGCCCGGCAGGTGCGCTACATCCAGGGGGACGTCACCTGCGCCTCCGGTCTGGAGAAACTGCGCCAGGCGCTCGCGCCGCGCGCCGCGGGCGGCCATCTGTATTACTTCGCGCTCGCCCCCTGGCTCTACCCTCAGGCAGTCGGTGGCCTGGTCGCCGCTGGATTGGCCGGCCGGCGCGGCCGCGAGCCGGTCGCCTGGCGACGGATCGTCGTCGAGAAGCCGTTCGGCAAGGACCTCGCCTCGGCGCGGGTCCTCAACCGGACGCTGCTCGGCGCCTTCGACGAGCCTGAGGTCTTCCGGATCGACCACTGGTTGGGCAAGGAGACGGTCCAGAACATCCTGGTGTTCCGCTTCGCCAACGTCCTGTTCGAGCCGCTGTGGCACCGCAATCTCGTGGATCACGTGCAGATCACCGTGGCGGAGTCGGGGACGGTCGGTGACCGGGGGGCGTATTACGACGGCGCCGGGGTGATCCGCGACATGTTTCAGAACCACCTGTTGCAACTTCTCGCCCTGGTGGCGATGGAAGCCCCGAGCCGTTTCGAGGCCGACGTCCTGCGCGGCGAGAAGATGCGGCTGTTCGACGCCGTCCGCCCGATCGAAGTGACCGATGCCTGGCGGCACATGGTCTGCGGCCAGTACGACGGTTACCGGCAGGAGGAGGGCGTGCGCCGCGACTCGCCCACCCCGACCTACGCCGCCGTCCGGCTGTTCGTGGACAATTGGCGCTGGCATGGTGTGCCGTTCTACCTGCGATCGGGGAAGGGCCTGAAAGAGCGGGTCAGCGAGGTCACGGTCCAGATGATGGCGCCGCCCCACAATATGTTCGACCTGCCGAAGGGGGCCAACCCCGCCCCCAACCGGATCACCCTCGGGATCCAACCGGACGAAGGGGTCTTCGTGCGTTTCGAAACCAAGGTCGCGGAGCGCGGCATGGCGCTGCGGTCCTCGACCCTGGCGTTCCGTTTCGACGACCAGCCGGGCGGCGCCGCGCCCGACGCCTACACGCGCCTCCTGATCGACGCCGTCGCCGGCGACGCCTCCCTGTTCATGCGCGAGGACGAGATCGAGAAGGC
>JANNTZ010000112.1:0-14898 GCA_031394595.1 Acidobacteriota bacterium | reverse complement strand
CGCCGTGCAGCCGCTCCCCGCGCAGCGCTCCACCCGGAACCCCGTCTCGTTGTCCGAACGATCCTGCCACGTCAGCCGCACCTGGCTCGACGACAGGGCACTCGCCGCCAGCCCCGACGGTGCCGCCGGCGGCGGGGGAGGGGCATCGGTGGTGGCGGCCGCCTCGTTGGACCAGGAGGAGGCGCCGCCCGAGTTGTAGGCGGCCACGCGGTACCTGTAGGTCGTCGAGGCCGACAATCCGGTGTCCCCGTAGGTCGTCGCCCCGGCCGCCGCCGTCCCGACCTGCGCGAAGCCGGTGCACGCGCTGCCCGCGCAGCGCTCCACCCTGAACCCCGACTCGTTGTCCGCATGGTCCAGCCAGGCGAGATTGATCCGGTTCGACGACACCGCAGCCGCCGCCAGGTTCGACGGCGCCGCCGGCGGGAGCGGCGGGGTCGAGCCTTTCTTGACGGTGAAGTAGTCGCGCACCACGCCGGTGGAATCGAGGAACCTGGCGTCGAGCTGCAGTCCGTCGACATCCAGGACCATCGATCCGAGGGTGTTCAGGGAGATGTACATCGCCGGGTGGTTCAGGGCTCCGCCGCTGATCTTCCCCGAGCTTCCCGCCACCGCGTACACCGCTCCTTCGTGCGGCGCCAGCTCCGGCGTCGCCTTCACGTAGGCGCCGGCGCCGTCGGTCCGCCCGTCACCGCCGTCCTTCTTCATCGACGAGGTCAGCGTCGTGGACAAGCCGTAGTGTCCGTCGAGCAGGTAGGAGCGCTCGTACGAATGGCTGTGGCCCGACAGGACGAGATCGACCCCCGCCTGTTCGAGGATCGGCAGGGCGTTCTGGCGCATCTCGGTCAGCGCCGATGAAGAGTCCGAGTCGTGCGACCCTTTGGTGTAGGGAGGGTGGTGCCAGAAGGCGACGATCCAGGGCTGGGTCGTCGCCTGGACGTCCGCCACCAGCCATTTCAGCATCGCGCCGCTGGTGGATCGACTGGAACCCTCCGAGTCCAGGCAGATGAAATGGACGTTGCCGAAGTCGAACGAGTAATAGGCCTCGGTGCCGGAGGCCAGCCCGCCCGCTTCGCCGGCGCGCGGCAGCGTAAAGATCGAGTAGTAGGGACCCGACTGGGTCGCGGAGTCGGCGGTGTGGCCGTCGTGGTTCCCGAGCGTCGGCCAGAGGACGGACGAGCGCAGAAACTCCGGATACATGTCGAAGACCGCCGCCTGGTACTCGGAATCGGTGCCGTCGCTGTAGGCGTTGTCCCCGAGCATGAGCCACAGGTCGGTGGCGCGGCCGGCATTGAAGTTCTTGTAAGCGTCGCGCACCGCGCGGGCATTCGCATCCTTCGTACCGGAGTCGCCGAGCACCCAGATCCGCATCGGCGTGGCGCTGCCGGTGGCGGGTGAGGTCCTGATGGACAAATCGCCGGCGCTCCCCCGGAGCGCCTCGGTCGTCGTGCCGATCGTGTAGTAGTAACGCGTCGCCGGCGTCAGCCCCTGGATCACAAGCTCATGCTCCGTCGTGGCGGTCGGGTCGTCCTTCACTTGCGTCATGCCGGTCGGCGTTGTCCCGTAGGTCACCCGGCTGTCGGACGCAACATCGGTGCGCCAGCGCACGACTACGCTCGTCGGCGTGCCGATCTGCAGATAGGGCCCACGCGTCACAACCGCGGCGTCGGCCGATCCGGATCCCGGCAGCAGCGTCACGGCGGCGACCACGAGGATCGCCCGCCGGGCCAGGGTCACGAGGCGTCCGCCGGCCCGAAGGGATCGACCGGTGACGGCCGATTGACACGGAACGGTGGCCTTCCCGGCGTCCACTGTGTCGCGGGAGACCGCGCCACCTGTCCCGTTCAGGAGACGCAACGCGGCCCGTTTGGCCCCGCGGGCCGTCCCCGGGAACCACTGACGATCGCCTGCGATCCGGGCACTGCCGGCGGTCGAGGACGCGATTGACTTGGAGAAAGCCGTGCCCACCAAGGCTTCTTTTCTGTCGGGATCAGCAGTCCACGGCATGGGTCCCCCTCCACGTTGGTCCGCGACCGGTGGGCCTGGTCGCGGCCGGCGGCTGGAAAGTGCAATCGGCATGCCGCCGGGTCCCCGCGCGCGTTTCGGCGCCGTGGCCGCAACCAGTGTCCGTGCAGCCGCCGGGCGGTGACGACCGCCGCACACCGGCGGTGTCAGGTCGCTGGCGTCACGATCTTGTCTCTCGGATGACGATTACGTAAGACGCCGGGTCCGCGTGCGGCCGACCCTCAGGGACATCCGGCGTCCCGCAGGCGTTGCGTGTCGGCGACCCAGGCGAGACCCGCGCACGCCTCGGCTGCCGTTTCCTTCGTGGCGCGCGCGGCGCGGCGATCGGCGGGGAGATCGGCGATCAGCCGCAGCACTTCCTCGTAGGCGCCGGCCGCCTCCCCGCTGCGGCCGGCAAGGCGGAGGATTTCGGCGCGTTGCAGGATCCATCGCTCCTTGCGGCCCGCCTGCGCGGCGACGACGTCCACTCTCCGCAGCGCATCGTCGAAACGGCGGAGGGAGATCTCGAGTTCGATCGCCGGCATCTCGAGAGTCACGATCGGGCCGAGGGTCGCGATTCCTTCCTCGAGCGTGCGCAGCGCCTCCTCCGGTCGTCCCTTCCCGTCGCCGGCCAGCAGGCGCGCCAGTTCGATCCAGGTATCGGGTGACGGCGGGCGCGGCGCCGGCAGCGACAGCGCGCGCCGGTAGTCGTCCACCGCCTCCTGCCGGCGACCGAGGGCCGCCCGGGCCCGGGCGCGGACCAGGTACCCCTCCGCGCTCTCCGGCCGGTTTCCAAGGTAGCGATCGAGCTCCGCCGCCGCCTTCTTCGGGCGATCTTGATCCAGGAACAGGCGGCCGAGGCACAAGTCGACCACGTCGAGGCCGGGATCGAGGCGCCGCGCCCGGCGGTAATCGGCCCGCGCCTCGTCCCAGTCACGATGGATCCTGTGGAGCTCCGCCCGCCGGAGGTAGAGGTCCGCCTCATCCGGACTGGCCTGGATGCGGCGATCGAGGTCGTCGATCTGCTTCCGGATGTCTTCGTGCGCCGCCGCCGGGATCGACAGGAGCGCGGAGAGGGCGAATGCGACCGCCGCCAGGATCGGCCTGAACCGCGGGCGCGACGTCCCCCCTCCCGGCGGCCCGGAGCGTCGTGGCACGGCACCATTGGTCGCGGCAATCACGGCCATATGAATGGCGCGCCGCGCCGGCCCTGTCAAGTGGCCGGGCCGTCCGGAAGGATCTTCGCCGGATGCGAATCCGCCGTTCGAATCCGCCGTTCGGGTTGCCACCCTGAGCCTCAGGTGGTATAACCCTGCCCCGGTCCTATGCGCACACGATCCGAATCCTCCACGCTCTCCGGGAACCGGCTCCTTCCGGCCGTTCTGATCCTCGCGGCGCTCGCCATGGCCGCCGCGCCGGCCGGCGCGCCGCCGCGGCAGGAACCGCCCCGTCCCCAGGCGGCCCCGCCGCCCGTTGCACCCGGGGACCCGGGCCCCGTCGTTTCGGAGCACCGGCTGGGCCCGGAGGACCTGCTCGAGATCAGCGTCTTCGAGGTGCCGCAGCTGAACCGTACCGTGCGCGTCTCCGAAGGCGGGACGGTTTCGTTGCCGCTGCTCGGCGAAATGGCGGTGCGCGGGCTGACGGTGACGCAGCTCGAAACCAGTCTCCGCGAAGCGCTGTCGCGGGGCTACGTCGAGGATCCGCAGGTCTCGGTGTTCATCAAGGAGTACCGGAGCCGCAAGGTGTCGGTGATCGGCGCGGTCGGGGCTCCCGGCGTTTACGAGATCCTCGGCCCCCGCACCCTCCTGGAGGTGCTCTCGCAGGCGGGCGGTCTCACCGAGCGATCGGTCGGCAAGCTCTACATCCTGCGCAACCTGAAGGATGCCGGCGATCAACGGATCGCGGTGAATGTCGCCGACCTGATGGAGAGCCGCGACCAGTCTCTCAACGTCGCGATCGAGCCGGGAGACATCATCAGCGTGCCGATCGACCGCCCCGCCTACGTCTATGTGGACGGGGCGGTCAGGACTCCCGGGCGGATCGAGCAGCTCTCGAGCCGCCCCCTCAGCCTGCTCCATGCGATCGCCAGGGCGGGCGGACCGACCGACCGGGCCGACCTCCGAAACGTCCAGATCCTGCGCAAGGGGGGGGATGGCGAGCAGGTCCTTCTCGAGGTCAATCTGAAGAAAGTGCGCAAGGGGGAGGACCCCGACCCGCCGCTCCGGGACGGGGACATCGTCGTCGTCCGCGAGACTTTCTTCTGATCGCGGCGCGGCGCCCGGCCCTTCAGCTCGCCCCGTCTCCCGTCGTGACCGCCCGGAAAGTGCGCGCGAAGATGTACAGGTCGAGCCACAGGCACCAGTTCCGGACGTAGTACGAGTCCAGGGCGACACGCTCGGCGTAGGTCGTCTTGTTCCTCCCCGAGACCTGCCACAGGCCGGTAAGGCCCGGCTTCACGCTCAGGTAGAGGCCGGCGGACTCGCCGTAGCGCTGGATCTCGTCCCGGACGATCGGCCGCGGGCCGACCAGGCTCATCTCCCCCCCCAAAACGTTCCAGATCTGCGGCAGTTCGTCCAGGCTCGTGCGGCGCAGCCACCGGCCGATGGCAGTGACCCGGGGGTCGTTCTTCAGCTTCTGGGTGCGCTGCCATTCCTCCCTCAGTTCGGGATGCCAGCCCAGGTATTGCCGCAGGAGGAGGTCGGCATCCGGCACCATGGTCCGGAACTTCCAGGCCTTGAAGAGACGGCCATCCTTGCCGATCCGTGTGTGGCCATAGAAGATTGGCCCGCGCGAGGTCACCAGGTTGAGGGCGGCGACGACGACGGTCAGGGCGAGGAGGATCGAACCGGCCAGAAGCGCCACCGTCAGGTCAAAGGCGCGCTTCAAGAAGTGGCGCCATGGGGACTGAAGATGGTCGCGCGCCTCCAGGTCCGCCGCGGGAGGCACGAAGGTCCGATGCGCCAGCCGGCCGAAACGACCGGAGGCCGCTGGGTTCAGGACGATGATGTGACGGAAACGACGCTTCAGATTCTCAATCACGGCCCCCTGTCCGGACAGGGTGGCGTCCCCCACCGCCAGCACCGCGAACTGGGCCGCGGGATCGACATCCTCCTCGGACCACTCCGCCGGCGATCCGACGATCAACCGGCGGGGGCGCAAGCCGCGGCCCGGATCCCCCGCCAGAATGTCGCGGGCACGGGCCGCCGCCTCAGGATCCCCCAGGATGACAGTCTGGAAGCCCCACCAGGGGAACCGGGCGCAGACGCGACGGACAACGGCCCGGCCACCGGCGATCACCGTCAGGGTCACCAGCCAGCCCGGCAGGAGCAGCGGCCAGCCGGCCGGGATCCGGCCGGCCCCGATCGAGGCAACCAGGTAAACGGCGACGACGATTGCGGCGCCGACGGCGATCTCTCTCAGTTCGTCAACGGGGTTGAGGGCGAAGGCGGGGTAGTGCCCTATCAACAGTAGGAATGAGATGAGGCTGGCGCCCAGGACGGGCGCGAGGAACGTGGTCAGCGAGTGGGAGATCCCCCACGAGTCGGCCAGGGCGACAACGGCCAGGACCGAAACCAGCACCGCCAAGATGTCGGCCAGGAGCACGCATCCGATCGTCTTGACGAGAGCCCCGCCGTAGGTCTCATGGAGGGCCCTCGATCCGGCCCGGACGACCTCGGCGCCCAGCTGGCGCGGCAGGGTGAACGGCAGACGGCGCAGCCGGTTCGCAAGTTCCAAGGCCGACATCGGAAACTGTTCTCTGCTGCGCGCGGCGCAAGCGGACCATAAGCGTACCTGTCGGTGGCTGGATTCCCCCGCGACGACAGGTTCACACCAGCACTGGAACGCTGGTGGCGCTCAGAAGTTAAAAAAGATAACCAGAACTCCGACCTACGGAATCGTTGCTTTAATACCATCATCCCGCGGCGCCGTCAATGGAATTCTTCAATATCGACACTTGTTTTCTCTAATGGGGACAACTCATCGGCCGATTTCATGCCCGGCGACGCCGCCACCACCCCGGGGCCACCCCCCCCCAAGCCCCGCGATTTCCGCCGCCAGGGCGGCGGCAGGGGCCGTTTCATGCTCCCGGACGACCCGCACGCGCCATGGTTTTGCCCCACCCTCGATCGCCCCCCGGACCTGGTGGAGAGAGGCGATTGCCGCTCCGAGGTCCTGCTCCCAGGTTGCCGTCGCAAGGCGCCTTTCCAGCCGGCTGGCGGCCCCCGGGCGCCGTTTCAGCCGCTCCACGGCCGTGGCCGGAGGTACTTCGAGGAGGAAGACCGCGCCGGCTGGCGGGCCACCGCAGCACCGGGATCCGATCTCGATCAGCGGCCCGAGCGCCGGCGCGGAGCCGGCGCCGAAGCCGATCGACCAGAGACCGCCGAAGAAACCCTGATCGAGGAGGTGGATCCCGGGGCGCCGTGAGAGCTCCGCGATGAGACCGCAGACGTAGAACAGGTCGAGGGTCTTGACGATCCCTTCGATCCAGCGGCGCTGGCAGGTGCGCGCGACCCGGATCGCCAGCGCCAGGGATGGGCCTGGCCGCAGCAACAGGGTTCGCCCCGCCAGGCGCAGTTTCGCCAGCCGGCGGGCCACCGCCCCCATCCGGTGCGCGATCTCGAAGCTGCGCTCGGTAACCGGCCGGCCGGCGTCGCGCAGGACCGCGGCGATGGCGTGCGACACGGTCGATTTTCCGGAGCCCGACAGGCCGACGAACTCGACGATGATCCCGCGCCCGCCGGCGGGCGGGGCGGCGGAGGCGATCACAGCAGGTCCCAGACGGCCAGTTTGACGTCCGCCAGGACCCGATCGAACGGCTGGTCGGCGTCGACGACGACGTGCCGGCAGCGCTCCCCGAAGTCGATGCGCGCCAAGGCGTCGAGGCGCCGCCCCGTCTCGGCGGTCGTGATCTCCGGCTTGCGGAGCCGGGCGACCCCGGGACTGACCTGGAGTTTGATCGCCAGATCGGGGGCATTGCGGACCAGGGCGCGGTAGACCTCGAACTCCCAGCGTGCAATCCGCCGCCGCCAGCCGCGCCGATCGTCGACCCAGGCCGCCAGCAGCGGACCATCGTTGAACCCGGTCACCTGGATCTGCGGATAGCGATCGCAGACCACCACCATGCCGCGGTTGCGCGCCCGCGCCACCGTCCGCATCCGCGATCGTTTCTCCAGCGCCAGGGCGATCGCCCAGACCCAGCGGGCCTTCCGGATGGCCCCGTCCCCCCGCGCGGGCGGCGCGGGCGATTCGAAACGAAGCCGGCGATAGAGGCCGAGGGCGATCTTCAGGGGCCAGCGCAGCGGCGAGACACTGCCGCTGCCGCTGCCGAAATAGACCGGATGGACATCCAGTTTCCAGGCCAGCCATTTCCGCACCGCGTGCGTCAGTGTCGACTTGCCGCAGCCGTCCGGCCCGAGGAAGGTCACCACCAGTCCGCCGATCGGAACGACGCGGCGCGCCGCGACCGGCAGCCGCAGCCAGCGCCGGTTGACGGCGGAGAACCACCAGGCGGTCTCCCGGACCGACCGGAGGAGGAAGGCCCCCGGAGTCCCGTAGGTGCGCTGATCGGCGAGCGCGGCCTTCGCCTTCAAACGCAGGCGGCGCAGGCCGCCGATCGTCGGCGGACCGTCCAGAAGGAGGCGCACCTCCTCCGCGGCCTCCGGCCCGATCGTCCCGCCCGCCGCCTCGAGGACGCGATCCGTCCGGGCGCGCTCCTTGAGCCAGCGATACTCGCGCAGCAGCCCTCCCCGCAGGTACCGGCGTCCCAGCAGGTCGATCGCCCGGTCGCGCCAGCGGAGTTTCAAGGCGGCGCGCACCAGGAGCAGCAGCATCTCGACATCGGGATGGGTGATGTAGACCCCCGTGGCCGCGTCGCGCACACGCGTCGCGAGGATCGTCCCGGCCAGGCGGACCTGGTAGCTCTTCAGGTGCAGCTCGCCGACCACCAGCGCGAAGTGCAGGTGCACGTGGATCAGGCGGCCGGCCCCGGCATCGAAGCCCAGGTAGTCTTCCACGCCGGGATAGGCGCCGGCCAGCCGGCTCGCGAAGCGCCGGTAGCCGGCGCCGATCAGCACCGCCTGGGCCATCCGGGCGTCCTGGCGATTGACCAGGATGTCGAGATCGGTCTCCCCGGCCAGCGCCGCCTCCAGGTGCTCGTTGCTCTTGAAGTGGCAGTAGAGCACGCCTGCGGCGGCGAAATCCCGGAACAGCCGCAGGGCCTGATCCAGGAGTTGCGGCGACCGTTCCGCCGCGCCGGGAGCGGGCGCCTGTCCGTCATTCATCAACGCACCTCCGCGGCAGGCCCGCCGGGCGCCACGCGCGGTGCGGCGCCGGACGATCCACAGACTTCGTTGTAGATCCGCTCGTAGGCGGCGTGCATCGCCGGCAGCCCGAAGCGATCCTCGACATGTTTCCGGCAGCTTTCGCCTATCGCCGCGCGCTCCGCCGGCGGGAGGGCGCGCAGCCGGCGCAGTTCCCTGGCGAACCCTTCCGGATCATCCGGATCGATGAGCGGCACGAAGGTTGCGTCGCCGACCACCTCGCGGTGCGGCTGGATGTCCGACAGGATGACCGGGCAGCCCGAGGCCATCGCCTCGAGGACCGCCACCGGCAGGCCCTCGCCGCGCGACGCCGAAATGCAGACGTCGGCGGCGCCGAGCGCCTCGAACACGGCGTCGCGCGGGATGAGGCCGGCCGCCTGCACCCGGTCGCCCAAGCCGCGGGACGCGGCCACCGCGAGGACCTCGGGGCGGAGCGTCCCCTCGCCGATGAACTGCAGGCGCGAATCCGGGGCGGCCGCGCGCGCAAACGCGTCCACCACGGTGAACGGGTTCTTGATCGGGATAATCCGGCCGACGCAGGCGACGATGAACGTCTCCGGCCGCCGGCGGCTCCGCCCGCGCTCCACGGCCCGCGTCACCCGCTCGACATGCACGGCGTTCTGCACCGTCCGGATACGCCGGCGGGCCAGCCACCGCAGCCAGCGCGGCATGCTCTCCCGGCACGCCGCGCTGCACATCACCACCCGCTTGTAGGCGGCGAAGATCGGCACCAGGAGGAGGCGATTCCCCAGGTGGTAGTTCCGGTACGAGTTCTGGACCGTGTAGACGCTCCGCCCGAGGCGGCGGGGGCGGAACAGGCTGGCGACCAGGTAGAGCACCCCGGCGCGCGCCGAATGGGCATGCACGATGTCGTACCTGCGCCCCACCGAAAACGCCTGGCGCAGGGCCCGCAGGTAACCGATCGACGACCCGCCGCCATGGAAGATGACCAGTTCGCGCGGCGGGGTGACCGCGGGCGGATGGAAGCTGCAGATGGCCAGGTCGCGTTCGTCGAGGAGCGGCAGGCAGTGTTCGTTGTACTGCCCGCTGGTCTCCGCCACGGCCGCCGTCAGGTGGAGGATCCGCCAGCGCCGTTTCCCGGGCAGCGGCGCGGCGTCCCGGACCGCGCCCGCCGATCCGCGGATCCGGGGCGCCGGCCGCCGATCGAGGGCCGCGCCGAGGCCGATCCCGAAGACCCACCAGTACTGCCGCTGGATCAGCACCGGGATGAACAGGTGGATCGTCATGATGGCGCCCATGGAGGCGATCAGGGCCCACATCAGGCCGCGCTCCCCCTCCCGATCGCACCGGCCCTGGGCCCTCAGCAGGATCGCGAACCAGGCCACGAAGACCCCGAAAAACGCCAGGGCGCCGAGGATCCCGGTATGGACGAGCAGCTGGATCCAGAGGTTGTGCGGCGACTGCTGCGTGATCGTCGGCGAATACCGGTCGGCGACGTAGCGGAAATTATCGAGGCCGATGCCGATCAACGGCGACTCCCGGAACGCCCGCCACCCCGCGACCGCCAGCATGGCGCGATCCTGCACCAGCGAATTCTCCGCCGCCAGGGTCCGTTCGATCCGCTTCTCCAGGGTCTCGGGGAAATAGCCTGATCGGAACAGCAGGAAGCCGCAGATCACCACCAGGATCAGGGCGGCAGCCATGCGGGCGATCCCGGAGGGCCGAAGGGAGAACCCGCGGCGCAGCGCCAGGTACAGGGTCAGCCCGATGACCGTCGAGACCATCGAACTGCGCGAACCGGAGGCGGCCAGGGCCCACAGCATGAAGTAGCCGGCAACGCCGGCCGCGATCGCGGTGACCAGCCGGCGCCGCCGGGTCCGCCATTGCTCCTGGACGAGCCAGCAGATGAAGGGCGCCGTGTAGGCGACCGGGTATCCGAGCCGGTTCGGACTCTCGGTGAAGAACGCCCCCACCCGGTCGCTCCAGTTCTGCTGCGGGGAGAAGAAGGCGCCCACGATCCCGAAGAGCGACCCGGCGAGGAACGCGAGGAGCGCGGCATGGATCATGGATCGATCCCGCGTGAAGACCAGGATGACCGGGATCTGCACGGCGACGATGAAGACGTACTGGAGGATCTGCGTGATCGACTGATCGGGATGGGCCGACCGGACCGTGCTGAGCACCGCGACCAGGAGAAAGACCAGCGCCGGGGCCAGGATCCCGTGCGGGAGGAGGGGCAGGCGGCCGCGCGACAACACCAGGACGAAGAGCGCGGTGGTCATCAGGTCGTAGACGGTGAAGCTCCCGACCAGGAGGATCTCGACCGGGGCGATCGCGGAGGCGCCCAGGAAGAGCGCCTGACCGAGCGTGAGCGCCCCCGGCAGAATCCCGGGGTTCGCGGCCGGCGCGGCGGCGGTCCGTTCAACCGGCATGGCGGATCACCTTGCGAAGCCGGCGGACGAGCGCCTGCCGCTCGGGCGCCGCCAGGCCAAGGAAGAAGGCCAGGCCGCCAATCGCCGGAGCGGTCGCCGCGGCTCCCGCGATCAACATCGCCCAGGTGTCGACCCGTACCGCCCCGGCGAGCGGGAACGCCAGGGCCAGGATCGCGACCGTCGTCAGTCCGGGCCGCAGCACCGCGCGGAGCTGGCGGCGCCAGGGCAGGCCGAACAGCCGCCCGACATGATACGGGTAGGCGACCGTGAGGATGGCGCGGCCGGTCAGGATGCCGAGACACAGCCCGGTGATTCCTCCTCCGAGGGCGCCGAGGAACAACGCACCCAGGGCCAGCGAGATGCCGGCGGCGAGCAGTCCGAACAGCGTCTTGGCGCGGATCGAGAGCGTCAGATCGATGATGCCGGCCTCGTTCCGGATGAGCGCGAACTGGATCACCATGAGGATGATCAGCAGGTTGGGAACGGCCCCGGCGTAGCGGGAGGCGCCGACCCAGATCTCCACGAACGAGCGGTTCCAGATCAGCAGCGTCGCGCCGCTCGTGAACACCGTCAGCCAGGTCACCGCATTGAGCTCCGCCCGCACCCGGGCGGCGCCCTCGCGATCATCCGCCCCCACCAGTCCGCCGAGTCCCGGCGCCACGCCGGCGATCAGCAGCCGGGTGACGGCGAGGATGGCGCCGGGCGCGAAGGAGGTCATCGCGTAGAGGGTCACGCTCTCCACGGAATCGACGACACCCAGCACCAGGACGTCCCCGGCGAGCATCGCCTGCATGACCAGCTTCCAGACGACGAACCACCCGCTCAGGCCGAGGAAGGCGCGCAACGCGGCGCGCGTCGGCCACGCGATCCCGGCCCAGCGCACATTGGACCGGACGACGCTGGTGAACAGGATCCCGGCCAGCAGCGGATCGGCCAGCGTCGCCGCGCTCACGCCCATGATCCCCAGGTCATAGACCAGCGCCAGGGCGGTGAGCGCACCGACCATGACGATGAGGAAGGTGCTGAGCCCCATCCGTTTGTAACCGAGGTTCTCCCCCTGGAGGATGGCGCGCGGCAGATCCACGAGGCTTGACAGCGCCGAGTAGAGGACCAGGAACATCGCCGCCCAGCGGACGCTCGATCGGAATTGGGGCAGCGTGTCGAGCAGCGCCGGCGACACCCACGCGAGGCCGATTCCGACCACGATCAACAGGGGCAGGAACAGCGCCCAGACGGTCAGCGCGCTCCCGACCAGGGTCCGCCTTTCCAGATCGTCGGCCGACTCCTGGCGGTTCGCGATCGACCATTTGAGCGCCTGCGAGGCGCGGCCGGTTGTGGCGTAGACCGAACCGGTGAACCGCCAGAGCACCCGCCAGGCGCCGTAGACGTGATCGCCGAGGCGGCCCACCAGCAGCGGGTTGAGTGCCAGCTCGACGCCGATGCGCGCGACGACGTCGATCGCCGCCGCCACGGCGTTCAGGGCGGCGCGCCGCGTACGCGGCATGGCCTCCCGGGGCCGCTCCGTCGCGCCGGCTTTCGGGCGGGCGTCCAGGACGTGCCTCTCACCCACGATCGATCTCCGCGCCGACCCGATCCGCGATCCGGGACAGATCCTCCCGCCCGGTGTCGAAGCGGATCACCGCCACGCCGCCCGGCCCACCGAACCGATCCACCGTCCGCTCGAGGGACTGGCGCAGTGCCGTCAGCCAATCCAGCCGGTCCGCCTCGACGATCGACTTGAGGCGGTGGGGCTTGTCGCGACCGAAAATCCGTTGCAGCAGAATGCCATCGTCGGCTTCGAGGACGATGACCAGGTCGAGCAGGCCGGCCCATTCCCGCGCCGTCCGATCCCACCAGGCTTCCAGCCTGCCGTCCGCCCCCGGACCGCAGGCGCCCGGTCGGAGCGTGGCCAGCGTGTAGACCGGCCCCTGGTCCATGACCACAAGGTCACCCTGCCGGCGCCAGCGGGCCGCGATCCGCCGTGACGCTTGCAGGCGGACCAGGCGTTCCAGGTCGCGCCGTCCCAGCGGCCTCCGGGCCCTGCACTGCGCCGCGCAGAGCGGCAGGATCGCCACCGACTCCCGCACGAAGTCCGGCAGGAATTCCAGCCGGCGCCAGTGCCCGACGGCCCGCAGTCCGGGCCGCCTGGCCGCGAGCAGGGACAGCAGGGATGTCTTGCCCGCCCCCGGAGGGCCGACGATCTCGATGGTCCGGGGGGTGCCGCGCACCGGCGCCGCATCGCGGCGCGCTACAGCCGGGCCCAAATCCATTCCTTCATCTCCCGGTGAACTTCGGGCAGGGGCCGATCGGTGTCCACCACGCAGGCCCCGGCCGCCGTCCAGTCGACCTTCAGGACTTCCTCCGCCCGCCTGCGGACCCGATCTTCGGGATCGTCCGGCCGGCGCCGGAGCGCCAGATCCGGCGGGACGCTCAGCACCAGGAGCAGATCCGGGCGGGCGATCGACGCGTAGTATCGGGCTTCGAGTTTGGCGAGCAGCCGGACCGGCCAGGCCCGGGCGGCGTCGCTGGGATGACCTTCCCTGCCTCCGTCCATCGTCCGGACCTCCGCGAGGGGGAACCGGTCGCACAGCACCAGCGCCCCGCGCTCCGCCAGCCGCCGGGCGCGACGCACCGCCCGGTACCGATCGCGGGCGGTCACCGCCCGCCAGGCCAGGAGCCTCGTCGGGATCGGCCCACCGGTGCCGTCCGGACCGGCCGGCGATTGGGAAGGCCACAGGGCGCCGACGACCCCCGCCATCTTGAGCGCGCCCTTGATCGGCAGGGTGATCCACGACCAGCGGGGCTTCCCCAGGTGGATCGTTTCGACCCGGAAGTGCGGGGAGAGCCAACGGTGCAGCGCCTCGAGCGCCGTCGACTTGCCCGATCCATCCGCGCCCACGACCGCGATCAGCGCGCCGCTCGAAGCCTGGGCAAGGCGGCCCGTTCCCGTGGCGCGAGCCGGCCGGCGCGCTGCCGCGTCCCCGGCGTCGGCGCACCGGCCTGCCGTCGCCGCTTCGATCCCGGTCTGAAAACAGGAGGTGACCCGCACAATCCGATCGGTCGTGCCGTCGTAGCCCAGATGGCACCCGGCCCCGGGGCCGCGGCGCGGGGAGGCGGGACGCGCTTCCTTGAAGCCGAGCCGGCCGAGGACCTCGAGGTAGGGAGCGATGTCGGCGCTCCCGACCTGGAGGTCCAGGTTGTCGATTCCTCCGGTGGAAGACTCCGGTGGGCCGCCGTTCTCCCGCAGTCGCCAGGACACGTGGTTCGAGGTGAGTTCTTCGCGCAGCCGCTGGAGCAGCGGCGCGCCGGGGCGAGTACCGTTCACGATGCTTCCGTTTGGCCGGCCCTGACGCCTTCGAGGAGGAGGGCCAGCCCGACGCCCAGGCCGAGGCCGAAGAGCGACCCGACCGCCAGGATGAGCATCTTCCTGGGGTAGCTGGGCAAGGGCGGGATCTCCCCCTTCTGCAGCACGCTGATGTTGGCGATCTTCTCCCGATCCATCTCCTCGGAGACCGAGGCCTGCTCGAACCTTTCCGAATAGAGCCGGTGCCGCGTCTCGGCGGCATCCCGGTCCCGCAGCAGGTCCCGGTACTGCCGCATGTAGCCGGGAAGCGCCTGCAGATTCGCCTGCGCCGTCGCCCGCTGCTTCTGCAGCCCTTGCAGGCGGGCGGTCTCGGATCGCAGTTCGGCCTCGGCGCTGACGATCTGCAGATCGAGGTCACGGCGGAGCGGCGAGGTGCGCGACAGCGCGCCGCCGCGCTTCTTCAGGAACGCCAACCTCTGGCTGAGGGCGTCGACGTTGTTCCGGGCCTCGCCGAGGGCCGTGTCGATCTCGATGCGCTGCTCCTCCAACTCCTGGGCCGGGTTCTCGACCGTCACCGTCGGGTGCGTCTTCTGGTACTGGAACAGCCGCTGCTCCACGGCCTCGAGATCCACGCGGTACTCCTTCACCTTCCCCTCCAGGAAGGTCCTCGACTGCGGTTCGGAGAACGCCTTCAGGTGGTGCTCCCGGAAACGGGTGACCAGCCCGTTCACCGATTCCGCGGCGAGGGCCGCGTCGGGGTGACGGAACGAGAGGCGGATCACCGAGGCCCCCGGCACGGCGGTCGCCGAATGTCATATACCTGGGGGAACGTCTTCGACAGGCTCAGACTGACACCGTTGACTGCCAAGTCGCGCACGGT
>JANNTZ010000092.1:0-18122 GCA_031394595.1 Acidobacteriota bacterium | reverse complement strand
CCAGGTAGGCGGCGATCTCCGCCTTGACCTTCGCCGGGATGTTTTCTTCAGGACTCCCGAACAGGCCGCGGTCGACGACCCGGAAGGGGTTCTCGTCTATGGCGCGCCGGTAGCGCTCGATCGTCTCGCGCACCGCCCGCGGGTGCGAGGCGATGAAGAAGGTGCTGAGATGAACGAGATCGCGCGTCAGTTCGAACTGGTTGCGGACCTGCGACCAGTCCTGCAGGTCGGGGGCGGCAGGATGCGCCGGCTCCGACGCCGGCCGCGGCGCCGGCGACGACACGGTACTGGTTGCCGCAGCGCCGCGCGCCGCCGCCAGCCCTCCCGCAACCAGGGACAAGCCGCTGCTGACGAGGAAGCGACGGCGATTGACGCGCATGACGTTTCCTCCGTGAGGCGTGGCCCAACAAGACGGGTCATCTTAGCAGAGGGGACGGCGATCGCCGCCGAAGCGTGCAAAGGGTTCCTGCGCCGCGGCCATCCAGGCGGTAGAATGCCGACCGCCGGCCGGATCATCCTTCCCGGCCCGCCTGAATGCCGGTCGTCCAGAGGGGGATTCGCATGGACCAGGATATGAGGCAGGCTGGCGGGGGCGGCGCGACGACGCCCTTTCACGACGCCGGGGGCTGGGCCGGGCATCCACGCGGCCTCTCGACGCTGTTCTTCACCGAGATGTGGGAGCGCTTCTCCTACTACGGGATGCGCGCCTTCCTCATCCTCTACATGACGGCGGCGCCGGCGGCGGGGGGGCTCGGCTTCGACGTGGCCCGCGCCGGATCGATTTACGGCACCTACACCGGGAGCATCTGGCTCGCGACCATCGGCGGCGGGATCGTCGCCGACCGGTTGCTCGGGGCCTACCGCAGTGTCCTGATCGGCGGCATCATCATCGCGCTCGGCCATTTCACCCTGGCGTTCAAGGCGCTGCCGTTTTTCTATTCCGGTCTGACGTTGATCGTCCTCGGCACCGGCCTCCTGAAACCGAACGCCACCACCATGCTCGGGGCGTTGTACGACGCGCAGGACGCCCGGCGCGATGCCGGCTTCTCGATCTTCTACATGGGGATCAATCTCGGCGCCTTCATCGGGCCGCTGATCGCCGGGGCCCTGGCTCAGCGTGTCGACTGGCACGCCGGGTTCGCCTGTGCGGGTGTCGGGATGACGCTCGGGCTCGTCCAGTACGTTGTCGGCCGCGACCGACTGCGGCCCGCGGCCGGGCGGATGGCTTCGATCCCCGCGCCGGCGTCCGCGACCCGGGCGCCGGAAGCCGCGGGCGGCGTCCCGGCGGTCGCCGGGTTCACGCGAACCGAATGGATGCGGATGGCGGCGGTGTGCGTCTTCTTCCTGTTCGCCGCCCTGTTCTGGGGTGCCTACGAGCAGGCCGCCTCGACCCTCAATCTGTTCGCCGATCGGCACACCGACAGGGTCGTCCTCGGCTGGACCGTCCCTTCGAGCTGGAACGTGTCGATCCAGGCGATGTTCGTCATCATGCTCGCGCCGGTTTTCGCCTGGATCTGGATGCGGCTCGGCAAGCGCGAGCCTTCGACGCCGATGAAGTTCGCGCTGGGCCTCCTCCTGGCGGGTGTGTCGTTCGTCCTCCTGCTGCCGGCCGGCATGATGGTGCACGGCGGGGATGGGGTGCTGGTCAGCCCGCTCTGGTTGATCGTCGCCTATTTCCTCCAGGTCTGCGGCGAACTCTGTCTCAGCCCGGTGGGGAACAGCGTCGTCACCAAGCTCGCCCCGGCGCGTGTCGTCGGGCTGATGATGGGGGTCTGGTTCCTGTCGATCGCGGCCGGCAACAAGCTCGCCGGCTGGGCGGCCGGTCTGAGCGCGACCGTGCCCCTGCCGACCCTGTTCGGCGCCATCGCCGCCACGACCATCGGGGCGGCGCTCGTCCTGTTCCTCCTGGTCCGGCCAATCCGGACACTGATGGGCGGGGTCCACTAACTCCGCGGCATCTCCAGGACGGCGCGGTAGCGGATCCGCCCGCGGGCCCAGCGTTTGAGCAGCACGAGGCAGCGCGTGATCAGGATGACACGGGCCTCGTCGTCTCCCGCACGCACCTTGGCGAGCAGGAAGGCCCTATTCTCGGTCGGTTCGTGAGACATGTCCGCAGAATGATGGTTCCCAATGGAGCCCCCGATCAACCCACCCCCTCTCCGGGGCATTGATCTCCACACGGACCCGATGGCCGCCGCGTGATGGGTCGACCGAACGCATTCCGCGAGCGCATTGAACAGACCGCCTCACGAAGGAGCACAAGTATGAGACAGCGGGAATCTGCATCTTTTGCTTTCCGCCCGCGGAACCTCATCGGATGGGTGACGATGCTCGGCGTCATTGGGATTGCGGGGCCGGCCACGGCTTCAGCGGACTCCAAGACCCCTGGAAAGTCGGGCGGGCTGCGGATCAGCCATCGCTTCCAGGTCGCGTTCGTCACCCGGCTCGAGGCGACGTCGTTCAGCGACGACTTGTGGGTTCGCCGTTCTACGGGGATCTCGGCTGGTCCATAGGGCCGATCACGCGTGCCACAGGTCTGTTCGGAGGCGCGACCGGGATGGTGGAAATTACGGGCCGGAACGCTTCCTGCGATCCGGCATCCGAAGCCTACTGCGTGGCCTCGACGGAGGATCCGGCCACCGGCCAGCGCCAGGATTTCAACTTCATCGTTCGCGGGGTCCTGCCGTAGAGCGCGCGCGCTCACCCGTGGCCTTGCGCCCGGTCGCTGCCGGCAGGGCGCATACACGGCCCGGTTGCCACTACGGACAGGTGGCCGCGACAGGCGCGTACCTCACTCCGCCGCTGCTGTTCAGGCCGAGCGCTGTCGGCGCCCCTGTCGTGCTGTGGTGGCCGACCAGGTAGAAGTACAGGCTGTTGAGCGGGGGGGCGGCAGTATCGGCGAGAGTGAGGGGCGGTCCGTCGATCGTGCCGTTGGACAATCCACAGCCCAGACGGGTGAGGGTGGCGAGGGAAGGGTCCGGCGGGCTCGGCGTAGTCGGCAGACCGTCGTCATTCCGCGCGCCGCGGTACAGGTCGAACCCGGACATCGGCATCTTCTGCGGTCGGGCCGGCCAGGAGAGAGTGGTCGTCGGTGGGGCCGCCGTCCGGTTGTGAGTTGCCGACAGCGGCAGTTCCTGGATGTCGCCGCGGCCGGTGTAAACCGCGACCGTTTGCGACACGCCCTGGAGGCTCGTGCAGGTCGCGTCGCTGCTGCAGCGCGCGCGCACGGAGTAAGTCGCGTCGAAGGACGGATGATCCAGGTAAACGGGGTTCGAAGCCCAGTCGGAGATCAGCGCGCCGTCTTTCGTGAAGCGGTACTGGACGGCGCCATTGATGCAGCCGCCGGGATTGACCGTGGTCGCGGCCGACACCGTGACCTGCTCGCCGGAGACCACGATCCCGTCGCCATCGGTGTCGATCACCGCCAGGGCCACGTCGAAGCCGTGGTCGCCGCCGATCAAATCGTTGCACGGTTTGCCCGGGCAGGATCCTCCGGCCGGCGGGTGGTCGTCGATCACGAGCTTGGCCTGCGTTTCGAGGCCCCCGGTGATCGCGATCCTGTCGATCCACCAGCCATCGTCGTGGGATATGTCCCAGCCGCGCAGTTCGTAGTACGAAGACGAACAGCAGTCGAACTCCCACGACTGGGCGATCCAGCGGATTTGGACGCGCTGGCCGAGGAAGTTGGCCAGGCTGAATTTGCTCTGCACCCAGAGACCGTCACCGAGGCTCGCCGGCTGGCTGGCGCCGGCAGCGCACTGATAGGCGGTGGTGCGATTCACCTGGTTGCCGCAGTGCGACCAGACCCCGTTGGGGAAGCAGGTCAACTCTTTCACCCCGCGCGGCGCGTAATCGTCCGGGCCGCCCGACCCGGCGTCGGTCGGCGTGAAGTTGCAGTAGGTCGGGGAAGTCCCGAAGGTGGACCAGATGTAGGGGATGTGGTCGTAGACGTTCTGGAACGGAGCCAGGCGATCCCAGAAGCCCCACACGTCGGCCGGGCACCGGCCGCCGGCGCCGCAATCGGAATCGGCGGCGCAGAACAGACCGTGTCGCGGGCCGCCGAGACAGGCGCCCCCGCACTGCCCGCCGGGTCCGCAGTCGGCGTCCGTGAAGCAGGTCGCGCCCGGCGTCGGGCCACCGACGCAGTAATCCTTCTCGTCCACACGGATCTGGACGTCGCCATAGTCAACCGCCTGGCCCGGGAAGAGGTTCAGGTAGTTGTCGTCCATCATGCTGGCAATGTGATGGAAGGCCAGCACCAGGTCGCCCGGCAGCGCCTCGGGCGTCAGGTTGATCGGGTTGGTCATGAACGCCGGCATCTGGCGGAACCGGGTGCTGTCGCCGAGCGTCGTGGCCGTGTCGAAGTGGTGCCCCCAGTGCAGCGAGTTCCGGCCGTCGAAGGCTTCGTCGCCGCCGAGCGGTGTCACATGCCCGGTGTCGGCGCCGCAGACTGGAAGCGTTTCGCCGGGGGCGGCGCTGATGGCGCAGTGGATGTGCCAGTCCATGTCGAAGTCCGGGTCGATCCGGCATTCCGGATCCTGCGCGCCATAAATGAAGCCGGCGCAGCCGACGACACTGACGATGTCGCCAATCCCGCCCGGGTTGTTCCCGACCCAGACGCCGAACGTGTCGTTCGACTGGTCACCCTGCCGGCCCGGATCGTACGGCTGGTCGTCCAACTCGACGATGCCGTCGCCATCCCGGTCGTTGTCGAAATTCTCCAGAATGCAGCCGCTGCCGCAGCCCCCGGCAACCCGCGGCGGCGTGCCGGTTGCAGGCAGGTCGAGATCGAGCAGAAGGGAGAACGTCGCGGCGGCGCTGCCGGTCGTTTCGTTGCCGATCAGTGTGAGAGACAGTCGTGCCTTCGCCGGGTTCGTCGGCACCAGGGTCTGGACGGTGTCCGACACGATGAATTCGAACTCGCCGGCGCCGGCGGGGAAGCGGATGGCGTCGGAGGTGTCCACGCTGGCGCCGGCGGCCAGGTTGCCGACGAACACGGTCGAATCGGTGACGCAGGCGATGGAGGAGTCGAGGGCGGTCAGCAGCAGGCTGACGCCGGTGGCGTCGAAGGAACTGGTATTGCGCACCACGACCGACATCCGGGTCACTTCGCCCGGATCGGGAAAGATGTCGAAGTCGCCGTTCGTGCTGCGCGTCCTGACCGCCTCCACGACCAGCGATCCGAGGGGGACCTTCCGGCAGGAGACTGCGGTGGCGAAGCTGACGACGTCATCGGGGATCCCGTCGTTGTTGTCATCGACGGTGGCCGAAGGGTCGCAAGGGTCGCCGCGCCCATCCCGATCCAGGTCGGTCTGGGCGATGGCGCCCGCGATCCGCGATGGGTTCGGGACGGCCGGGCAGTTGTCGAGGGTGTCGGTGACGCCGTCCGCGTCGACGTCGTCGTCGATCAGGCCGCACAAGGCCCCGGGGCCGCTGCTATTGATCACTCCGCTCCGGACGCAGACGTCGCCCGACAGGTTGACGCAGTTCTCCTGTCCCGGGCAGTCCTGATTGTCCCGGCAGATCAAATCCGTCGTGATCGCGCAATTGCCGATCGGCGGGCAGGCGGCGTCGGTGGCGCAGACGACCGCCTGGGTCCGGGCACAGGAACCGGTCGCCAGGAGGGCCCCTCGGGGGTCGGGGCAGTCGCCATCGCAGGCGTCGCCGATCCGGTCCTGATCACGGTCCTGCTGCCCCGGGTTCGGGGATCGCACGCAGTTGTCGGTGCGATCGCTGACCCCGTCCCCGTCACGGTCGGAAGGCTGGTTGCAGGCGCTGCCACGATTGGATCCCTGCGGCGTGGTCTGATCCGGGTTGTAGACATCGGGGCAGTTGTCGGCGCCGTTGACCACCCGATCGAAGTCGAGGTCGTCGAAGTCGCAGTCGTTGCCGACCCCGTCGGCGTCGCCGTCCGTCTGGTCGGCGTTGGGCAGCCCCGGGCAGTTGTCGCACAGGTCGCCCACCCCGTCGGCATCACCGTCCGCCTGGTCGAGGTTGTAGAGGAACTCGCAGTTGTCGGTCACGGCGGGGATCCCGTCGTTGTCGAGATTGTCGAAGGAGGTCTCGCCCGGCACGCCGTCCGCGTCGCCGTCGCACAGCGGGTCGATGTAGTAGAAGACGATCGTGGAGTCCGACTCCGGGTTGGTGAACAGGCTTCCGGGGTTGTCCACCAGCGAGGTGATCGTCACGTTTCCACGGTAAAGGCCCGGGGACACCCGCGGGATCTGGAACGACTTGCGGGGATGGTTCGCTGTTGTCCCAAGGGCCGGCACCGGGATCCGGTCGCTGTCGCCGGCGGCGTGGATGGTCACCGTCGGCCCCGACTCGCGCGGATCGGTCACGGTCACCCCGATCGTCTCGTTGCATTCGTAGAGTGCCAGGCGATCCACCACGAGGGTGGCGCACTGCTGCACCGGGCCGCCCCCCGTGAAGCGGTTGCAGGCGGTCGCCGGGCCGCCGCCGTTCTCGTCCAGCGGGTGGGACTCGTCCCATTCCAGGACCGGGTCATCGAAGCCGATCCCGTAGTCCACATCGATCGCCGACGTTTCCTGGACGAAGAACCCGAGGCCAAGTTGCCACCGATTGCCCGCCGGCCCGCCACCGAACCCTCCGAACTCCTCCGGCTGGCCGGGGCCGAGGCTGAGGTGGGCGAGCCCGTCCTGATACTGCAGCATGATGATGTCGAGGTTCCGCTCCGGTCCGGCCACGCTGTTCTGCTCGCAGACGCAACCCGGCGAACCCGGCGTGCAGGGGACCCCGTCGCCGTCCGGATCGATGCAGATCGTCGCCCCGCCCGGCTGCGGGAACGGCACGAAATCGGGGTTGGGGTTGACCGGGATCGGGCTCGAGGAATTGAGGTTCGAGTTGTCGGTGAACCCCGTGAAGCCGGTCTCGTCGCCCGAGAGGCTCCGGGTCCCGGTGGACAGCGATCCGTCGACGTCGGTCGTCGAACCGAAGGTCCGCTGCGGGATACCCGTGGAAGGGTCGATCCCGGTCCCGTACCGATTGAATACAACCAGCGCACCGGGCTCGGTGAACCGCGGGGCGTAAATCTGCTGGCAGATCAGGCAGTTCTCGAGGTCCTCGTCGGTGTTGTCATCCAGACTCATGCTGCCGCCGGCAGGGCCCGCCGTCTGGATGTTCATGTTGAAGCCGACCCGCTGGAACTCGACCTCGTAAGGGAAGTTGCGCGCATCCGGCAACTGGTGGACCTTGGCGACGATCGGGGAGGTCAGCATGTCCACGATGACTTCGTTGCCCGGCGGGGACGCCGGGTCGGACGGATAGGCGTAGTTGTCGCAGACCTGGGCGTTACCGCCAGGCGTCGACGAATCGCCGTCCCCGGTGTGCCAGATCCCGGCGCCCAGGTTCTGGAACCCCGGCAGCGGGTCCGGGTCGGGGATGGCGGTCTGGAAGCCGCACAGCCCCGATCGCTGCCACTCCCAGACGGGAGGGTTCGGCTGCTGGTTCCCCGGCTTGCTCTTCGGGTGCCGCACGGGATACCAGCCGCCGTCCTGATCATCGAAGGTCCAGGGGACGCGGTTGGTGCAGGGGCCGAGCCCGCCGCATTCGGCGTCGGTGGTGCAGCGGACATCGCCGGCCGCGTTGCGCTGCCGGCAGACTCCGAGAATTCCCCGATCGAGACGATTATTCGGGAGGGTGTCCTCGCCGGGGTCGAGCAGGCCGTCGTTGTCGCGGTCTTCCCCGAGGGTGTTGGCGATCAGAGTGGCGGAGGTCTGTCCGGGCAACGCCGCGCCGACGGTCAGCATGTCCGAGAAGGTCACGTCCTCGTCCGGCCAGTAGATGCCGGTGAACGGGTCGAGGACGTCCGGCCGGTCGATTTGAAGATTTCGGCTGAAATCGCGCACTTCACGGCCGCCACGTGGAAAGTCGGTCGAGTAGTGGAAGATCTCGTCGTTGGCGTTGAGGGCGTGGCGGAAGCTGAAGACCGTCCGCGCCAGGTCCACACCGCGCAGCGTGCCATCGAGGGCGAACTCGAGCGTGACTTCGCGGTCGGCCAGCGGCAGGGCGTTGGCCGCCGCCGCGTCGACCTCGATCGAAAAAGCGACGGCGTTGATCAGGCCACCCGGCAGGCGGCCGAAATCTTTCGGCGAGTCGAGCACCCGGATTGCCGCCGTCCCCGGCCCCCTGGGGGTCAGCGTGGCGGTGACATTGGTGAGATCGTCCGCCCGCTCGATGTTCCAGAGCCCGATGGAATAGGTCAGACGCTCGCCGGCATCCAGGTACCGGTCGCCGTCGCAACCGCCCGCCAGGAGCGACAGACGGTCGGGACCGGCCGGGGTCGCAAGCGTCCACTGCGTGAGGTTCGGTGTGCATTGGAATCGTGCCCGTGCCTCGGCGTTGCGCGGCGTGTCCGAGTAGACCGCGACGATCGTCTGTCCCGTGTCCCCCTCGACCACGCCGTTGTGACGGACCGCCGGGCGGCCCCGGCGAACCGCGAGCGGGGCGGAAGCGAGCTCGCCACCGGCCCCGCGCGTGAACGTCAGGCCGCGCTCCTCATCCTGGACCGCCCCGGCCGCGTCAATCACGCGGACGAGGATGTTGGCGCCAAGGGTCACGTCGGCGGCCCCCGGATCGAGGACGAACAGTCGGAGTTGGTCGGCGCAGGAATACTGGAACTTGTCGAAACGGGCGAGACTCGCAGGCAGGGCGTGGGACACGCCCCCCCAGGTCTGGGATCCGATCCCCAGGACCGGACCGGCGATGACCAGGGAGAACGGCTGGCCCCCCGCATCGAGCAACCCGTCGGCGTCGGGATCGGCTTCGCCGGTGTCGCGCCGGCCGTTGTTGTTGGTGTCCTCGTTCGCCTGGGTGATCTGACTGAGGCTGCCTGGGAGGCAGGTCCCCGGACCGGACGGTGCCAGGCGGCAGTTGCCGCTGGTGAAGCAGGCGACTCCGGCCAGCGCTCCCGACGCCGAGTCACAGACGCAGGGGATGGCGCCGCCGCAACCTCGCCGGACCCGCACCTTCCATGTACCGGTCACCAGCTGGCCGGGCCCGTCCTTCAGCACGGCGCTCAGGTGCACCGCCTCGATGTTGTTCCGCTTGTCCCGGCGCGGGTGCGGGTCGGTGACCGGGCGGCCCGAGCTCCATTGACCGTTCGGCAGCCCGGCACCGTCGATGTAGATGTTGCCCGAGTAGAGGATGTTGTCGGCGACGGTCCCGATGTCGTTGTCGGCGCCGGGCGATTCGACCTCGAGATCCACATCGTTGATGAGGCTCCCCCCGGAGAGGACGGTATCCGGGGGATCGGGCCACGACAGGGCGACGCGTAACTGGCCGGCCGCGATCCGGCGGGTCGGTCCATCCACGACGGCGTTCACGCCATCCACGGTGAAGGACTTCTCGGTCATCGGTGCGGTATTGGTGATCGGCGGCTCGCCGGTCCCGATCATGTCGTAGACGATCAGACCGGCCGCGGGATACTCGACGGTGTCGGGAGAACCGACGCCACGGGTCGGAGGGATCGACGCCAGCGGCAGCACCTGATCCAGGACCGGCCGGCCGTACCCCTGGGCGTTGTTGCCGATGACCCCGACCTCCTGGCCGGCGACGGTCCCCAAGTCAGTGCCGCGCGTCGCCGCCAGGCGGACATCGTCCGCCGGCGGGTTGTTGGGCTGGCTGGTCTGTTCCAGGAAGTTCGCGCTGGCGACCAGGGCGGCGCGGACGAGCGATCCGGAGAGGCCGGGCATCCGATCGTCGGGCAGGCCATCGGCGTCGCTGTCGGATCGCGCTCCGGTCGGATAGAACCCCTGGGCGAAGTAGTCCCGGACGACGGCGCCGGCGGCGGTCAGGAAGCCGGCCGAAAACGAGGTTCCGTCGTTGCCGTGATCGACTTCGCGCTCGACCGGCCCCAGGAGATCATTGTCATGGCTGCGGTTGGTCGCCGCCGCAGCGAAGGAGAAATTGCCGATCCAGTCGCCATCGACGCCAACGGTCATGAGGAGCGGGGCGGTGCGCCCCGACACCTCCGTCGCCGGTCCCTTGGAGGTGATGTTGTAGTCGTTCTCCTCGTTGTTGAAGAGCCCGAACGCCGTGAGCAGGTCGGTGGGCGTCGCGCCGACGACAACGATGTTCTTGGCGGTCGCGGGCGGCGGCATCTGGATCGGGAACGGGTTGTTGCTCGGATCGCGGTCGGCGGCGGTGCCGTTGAACATGTCGGGCCACAGGAGATTCGATCCGTCCGTGGTCGACGGGTCGGCGCCGTGGCTGCCGGCCGGGACGAAGACCATGTAGTCGCGGTTGTTGACCAGGAACCGGTCGAGATCGAACGCCGCCTGCGTGTAGGTCCCGTTCTCGGGGTTGCCGAGGATGTCGTCGAACTGCGGCACGCCGAACGGCATGACGTGCAGGTGGACCTCCGCGCCGCCGCCGAGTCCCCGGGGACAGGCGGTGCCGCCAGTCTTCGGGCAGATGGCATCGTTCAGCCGGTCGGCGAGCGAACCTGGGCTGACGTTGCCGCCCACTTCGACCAGCTCCGAGGCCAGGCAGGCGCTCGGCAGCGCCGCGTCCTGCATCAGGATGCGCGACCCGCGCGCGAGCGCGTCCAGGCTGACACTTTCGAGCGGCCTGCCATCCACCGGGTCGGGCCGGCGGCTGAAGGTGAAGCCCAGTTGCCCCGGGTTGCCGGCGATGATCCCGGCGACGACGTTGCCGTGGGTGTTCGACCCCGACAGGATCCCGTCGCAGGAGGTCCCGTTGTCCACCGGGTTCTGGATGGCGTGGATCTTCCGGTGCGCCGGGCCGAAGGGGTGCGCCAGGTCGGTGACCTGCGTGGCGGTCTGCGAGAAATGGACCGCGTCCGGACTGATGCCGTTGTCGGTCACCGCCACGATCTGCGGCGGGATGCTGTCGGTGCCGTTGTTGATCCGCTGGCCATCGTTGTTGGTGTCGAGGCCCCCGCCGTCGATCCCGGCGTCCTGGTACGGACGGGCGCCGTTGTAGTTCTCCTCGAAGTTGCCCATCGTCAGGATGGTCGGCACCTCCGAGTTCGTGAGCATCGACTCCTTCTCCTCGGAGACCGCCCACACGTCCGGATCGTTCGCGATCCGCGCGAGTTGGCCGCGCCGGGCGCGCACCGCGAGGACCTCGCCGGTCGTCGCAAACAGCCCGACGTTCTGATCGCCGGCGATCGCCGCCATCCGGGCGCGGACCATTTCCGGGTCGGCCCCGGGCAGCAACTGGACGGTGAGCCGCAGTTCGTGGCTCTGCGCGCGCTTCAGTTCGATGAGCCTGGTGCGGCCGAGGCTTGGGTCGATCTTGTCGGCGGCCCGCATGGCATCCACCGCCTCGACGAACGGCAGGGCGGCGAGCGACTCCATGTCGTGCGCGCCGGTCCGGACCACGAAGGTCCGGTCGAAGACCGTCGCCACGATGCGCCCGTGCCGGCCAATCTCTTCGGCGATCGCGTCGTATCCCTGCGACGCGAGAGCCTCCGCCCAGACCTCGACGTAGACCCCGCCGGCCTGGACGAACCCCTTCGGCGTCCTGCGGGCGGAGGAGCCCGCCCCGCGGAACTCCGCCGGGACGTGGTCCAACCGGTTGGGATTCCCGAGGTCGGTGAACCCGGCGGCGCTGCTCACCAGGCCATGGCGCCGGTCCGGTGGCGGAATCAGAGGCTCGTAGTCCTCCGGGTAGGCCGCCACCCCCTCGGCGCGCGGGTGGCCGACAGGCCGGAACCGGGCCGCGTGCCGGATCATGAAACGGGCTTCGACCAAATCGCCCGGGTTCGAATGGACCCGTTCCCGGCCGGCCCGGATCGTGACGACCGACCCGGCCACGACGAGAGTCAGGATCAACCCTGGGAGGATGGCGGTCCGGGCCAACGGAATCCAAGGTCTCGATCTCATCTATGCCCCCCGGAGGATCTGGGTCGTGCGTCGGATTATTCCCGAACCAGCGGGATCGGGGGGAGGGTAGGCGGATCAACCCCTCCGGCCATCGAAAACGTGTCCTATTTGATACGGTGGCAGGGCGGTCATGTCAAGCAAGGCCTTGGAAATACGGGGTCTTATTGAAGCCTCAGCGCGGCTCTGTCCCTGGTGCGGGAAGCGTGTCCCACCCGGGGTGCGGCGGATCGAGGACCTGCTTCCAGCCGTCCGGCGCCGAGGCGTCGAGGACGACCCGCACGTTGGTGAGGGCGCGCAGCCGATCGAGGAATTGATCGCCCGGCAGCGGCAGGATCGGATCGCCCTCCGGCATCGGCCAGAGGCGGATCGTGCCGTCGCGGGCGGCCGAGACGATCCAGCGGTCGTCCGTGGAGATTGCGACCTCGTTGACGGTGCCCGTGTGGCCGATCAGATCGTGAGCCGGGCGACCATCCAGCGGAATGACCCTGACGGAGTTGTTGAGACCGGCGCAGACGGCCAGTGTCCCTGTCCTGCTGTGCCGGCAGTCGCCGACGTCGGGGAACAGTCCGCTCACCTCTTCGTCCTCGAGGCCGTAGAGGCGGGTGTTGACCCAACCGTAGGCGGCGATGCTCTCCTCTAGAAACACAGTCGATCCGTCCGGGCTCAAGTCCAGCATCGTGCCGGCGCCGAAGTCCTCCTTCAGCCGATCGGCCCTCCCCTCGCCGATCGTCCAGCGATACAGGCTTTTGTGGGCCGTCGTGGTTCCGGCAAGGAACAGGATCCGATCGTTGGAGAGGAACTGCAGCGAGTAGATCCCCTCCGTCGTCCTCAGATCCCGGAATGTGCCATCCCTGATGTTCCAGACGCGGATCAGCCGGTCCTCCCGCCCCATGTCATAGGCACCGCCCCCGGCCGCGGCGAAGCGGCCGTCCCGGCTGAACGCCACCGCCCAGACCCAGCCCGCGAAGCCGGCGAGCTGCTTCGGCGGGCGGCCGTCGAACGACACCATCGAAACCCCATTCGTCCCTCCGACCAGGAGTCGTGAGCCGTCGGGGTGCGCGGCGAGGGCGAACACCCCCGAGGGGACGTGAATCTCCAGCGGCCTGCCTGCCGCTCGGGTCAGAGGCCACCTCGTCAGCCGGTCGGTCCCGCTCACCGATGCGACCCATGAACTGTCCGGAGCGAACACCAACCCCCGGTTCTCGACACCACCCGGCACGCGGACCAGGATCCGCGCAGGACGACGAGGCAGCGGCCAGAGACTCACGCCCTGTTCGTTGGAAGAGGTCGCGGCCCATTCCCCGCCCGGATGGAATGCCGGTCCGCTCAGAGTGCCGGCGCCGTGCAGTTCGACGGGGGGCGTCCCGGGCGGGGACTGCAGGTCCCAGATGCGGGCCGTGCCATTGGCGTGCCCAAAACCCAGCAACGTTCCCGACCGATTGAACCGGATCCCGAAGACCTCCTCGGTGGAATCGAGTACGGCGATCGGGCCGCCGCCCGACCCACGGGTCGCCCAGAGGTGAATCGCTCCCTCACCGTCACGGGTCGCCAGGAGCCCGGCATCGCCGCTCACGGCAAGCGTGCGGGCGTCCGGGTCCCGTCCGACCAGCCGGGGCGCCGCGCTGGAGAACTCCTCGACCGACCGGAGATGGATGCCGCCTTCCCGGAGATAGGCGATCTCGGTCCCGCTCGAATCGACGAACGGGTCGCCGGCATTCTCGAGTTCGTCGAGGACTTCGGGGGTCCCGCCTTCCGGTGGCCAGCGCAGGATTCGGACCTGGCCCGATTCGGCGGTCACCGAGCCTTCGATCGACGCGGTGAGCAGTTGTCGGCCGTCGGACGACAGGAAGAGTGGGAAGTGCCTGCCGTTCTCCGCGCCGTACGACAAGGACCGGATGAGCCGGCCCTCCGGGACCGACCAGACCTGCACCAGGTTCGTCCCGGAGGCATAGGTCATCAATGCGTCGGATCCCTGCCCGAACAGCACGCCCCAGACGTGCTGTCCCGGTCCCTTCAGTACGGCGGGTGACCCGCCCCGCGCGGAGTACAGGCGGATCACCCCGGTATTCAACTCGCCGGCTGCCAGCCAGCGGCCGTCGGGGCTGAACGCGCGGTCGCCGCTGGTGCCGCTCCCTTCCAAATTGAAGTACAGCGGCCCGCGGTTCATCGCATCGACGGCGAAGCGGCGGACCTCCGGATGGTCGGCGCGCTCCAGGCTGGCGATGGCGAAGGCGAGGGCCAGAGTGGGGTCGCCCTCGATCTGCAGTTGACCGAGGGCGAAGATCCGGCTCGCGTCGGCGCGCAGGCGCGCCTGGCTTTCGCGGTGAGCGTACCAGCCGACGACGCCGACGACCGCCAAGAGCGCCGCGAACGCCGCGGCGACGCCCAGACGCCTGAGGCGCGTGCGTCGCTCGGCGTTGGCGATCGTCGCCCGGGCGTACGCCTCCTCGGTGGCCGTCAGGCCGCCGGGGTACCGCTCGCGCCAGGTCAGGAACTCGCGATACGAGGTCCCGGTCCACAGCAGGTCGGGAGGCCGCCCGCGCTCCTCCCACAGGCGGGCCGTCTGCCGGATCTGGTCGCGCAGTTGCGCCCCGTCGGCGTCCTGAGTCCGCCAACGCACCAGTCGCGGCCAGGCGGCCAACAGCGACTCGTGGATGATCTCCACCTGCTGACGTCCGGGGGAACCGGCCTCCTCGCCCGACGCCGACTCGTACGAGGTCAGGAGCCGGGCATCGACCAGCGCGTCCAGTACCCCGGCCGCCGGTCCGCGGTCCGGGAAGACCGACAACAGGTCCTCCCGGTCGCGCGCGGCGCGCGTCCCCTGGGCGGTCACCAGGTTGCGGAAGATCTCCCGCACCAGCGTTTCCCGGCCGGGGCCGATGCGTTCGAGCGTCGCCTCGGCATGGCGCGCCAGGGCCCCCGCCACGCCGCCGATCTCCTGGTAGGCGGTGCGGGTCAGGATGCCGCGATCCCGATCGCGTTTTTCCCATAACCGCGCCAGGGCGAAGGCGAGCAACGGCAGCGCCCCGCGTTCCTCCGCCACTTCGTTGATCATCTCGTCCGGCAGAGTCTCGTCCTCGAAACGGCAGCCGCATTTCAGCGCTGGCTGGACGATGGCGCGACGCAGCGCCGTGCCCGCCGGGGGTCGCAACGGCGTCAGTTCGGCAAAGATCGGCGCCAGCGCCGGCTGCCCGGAGCAGTGGAACAGGAAGTCGTCGCGCATCGAGAGCAGGACGCGGGCGTCGGCCTCGACCGCCAGGCGGCCGATCAGGTCCGCGAAGCCGCGCTGGACCTCGGGACGGCACTGGGTGAACAGTTCCTCGAACTGGTCGACGATGATCAGCACCTCGGCGTGGCGCCGGCGCCAGCCGGCGATGAGGCCGACGGCGACATCGGTTTCCTGAAAGCGGACGATCTGTCGGACCGCTTCGGCGTCGCCGGCAAGCTCGGGAGCGAGTGCTTGCGCCAGGGCGACGAATGGGGCGCCCCCGGGGGCGCAGATGACGCACCGCCAGCCCTCCGGGCGCGCCGGCAGCAGGCCGGCCCGCAGGAACGAACTCTTGCCGGCGCCGGAGGGGCCGATCAGCGCATGAGGCGAAGGCCGCACCAGGCGGCGCCACATTTCTTCGACCTCCACCTCGCGGCCGAAGAAGTACTCGGTGTTTTCCTCGGTGAACGAAGCGAGACCGGGGTACGGGTTGACGTCGTCCCCGCCCCTCGCGCGCATCGTGACCTGCTCGAGGGCGCGCATCAACTCGCGCGCCGAGGCTGGACGGGCCTCCCGGTCCCGGGCGACCGCCCGGATCAGCACCGGCTGCCAGGGACCGGCCGGCAGCCGGGGAGGATCCTGGCGGACACCGGACCAGAGGGCCTCGCGGGAGGTTTGCCCGGAGGCGCCACCGGTCCCGACCATCTCGGCCAGCACGACTCCGGCGGCGTAGATGTCGGTCCGCGCGTCGAGGGGCCCGCCCCGGAGCTGCTCGGGCGCCATGTACGCGGGGGTCCCGGCGATCGAATGCGCCCCGCCATCGGCCAGCGGCCGCGCCAGACCGAAGTCCATCAGGACGACGCGGCCGGTGCGGGTCACCATGATGTTACCCGGCTTCACGTCCCGGTGCAGCAGCCCGGCGCCGTGGATCGCCTCCAGTCCGGCGAGAAACTGCTGCGCGATCGCCATCGCTTCGCCGGGCTCGATCGGCCCGCGCTCCTTGAGGATCGCGGCCAGCGTGGCGCCGTCCACCAGTTCCATCGAAACCAGCTCCTGTCCGTCCACCTCGACGAGATCGAAGATGCGGCAAACGTTGGGCGAGACGACCTCACGGGCGGTGCGGACTTCGCGGCGCAGCCGGTCCCGGCTGTCGTTCCCGCCGGGGCGCTCCCACAGCACTCTCTTGAGCGCCACTTCGACCTGCAGCTTCAGATCGAAGGCCTGCCAGACCTCGCCCATCCCTCCGGCGCCCAGGAAGGTGCCGATCCGGTAGCGCCCGCCCAGGATCTGCCCGGACACGAACCCGGAGATGCGGTTGGTCATCGTGTCGCGGTTGCCAGGGGAAGCTGAGCCGTCCGGTGGATCGGCGGGGGAGAGGTGCTGCTGCGCCGCGACGGCGTGCAGGAGCCGCATCTGCTCCAGCCGTGGCGCCAGGTCGGGATGGGCGGCGAATTCGGCCTCCCAATCGATGCGGCTCCCGTCGGCGACCGCCCGGGCCAGACGCAGCAGCGGATCGTCGTCACGCATGCTCGACCATCACCTCCGTCAGGTGGGCCAACGCCCGCGTCACCAGCATCCGCGCGGCATCCTCCGAGGCGCCGCCCATCGCCTCCGCGACCTCTTTGTACGTGAAGCCCAATTCGATTCTCAGCACCACCGCCTGACGTTGCTCCTCCGTCAGCATCGCCAGGGCCGCCTCGTATCGCACGATCGCCTCGGCGCCGATAGCCGCCTCGAGAGGCGACGGACGCGCGTCCGGCAGTTCGGCGCCCAGAGGTTCCTGATCCGGTCCACGGTTCGCACGTCGCACCGCGCCCCGGATCTCATTCAATAAAATCTTGCGCAGGTAGGCCAGGAAGGCCCCCTCCCGTCGTGGCTCGAACGTTTCCACATGATCCAGGGCACGGATCAAAGTGGTCTGGACCAGGTCCTCCGTATCGGCCAGGCCGCGGGCCCGTGGGGGCAGGCGTCCATGCGCCCAGTGTCGCAGGAGGGACAGGTAACGGACGACGAGCCGACCGCGCGCGGCTTCGTCACCCGCGCGCACCTTGGTCAGGAGCGATGCAGTGCTCTCGAGAGTTGCCGGTCCCACGGATCCTCCAAAGTTCTGGAAGGATAACGCCAAAGTCGTTCGGTTTTCCGCGCGACCGGCATTGATCCGGATGAGTCGCCAAACTAAAGGAGGTCACGATGCGTCGATCGCCGTGGATCGCAATGCTCATGCCGCTGGTGTTTCTGGTCGGCGTCACGCCGGCACCGGCCATCACCTTCGGCCTGCCGGACGGAAGCGATCACCCGAGCGTCGGATCGCTCATGGTCGACGCGCCCGCCGGAGTCTTCGGCCCGGACGCCGCGCTGCTGCAAGGATGCTCGGGAACGCTGATCCACCCGCTGCTGTTTCTCACCGCGGGACACTGCACCAAGTTCGTGGAGGAAAGAGCCGACATCCTCCCCATCGGGGTCTGGTCCGTCAGCTTCAGCCCCGACAACGCCTTCGACAGGTCGACGCTCCTTCCGGTGGCCGGTGTCGTCACCCATCCCGCCTTCACGCGCATCCCGGCTTCGGGCTCGGCGGCGCCGATCCACGATGCCGGGGTCATCATCCTGGCTCAACCGGTGCTCGATCGGCCCTCGATCCCGCTGCCACCGGAAGGATTGCTCGACGCTCTCAAAGCCGAGCACCGCCTCGTGCCGGGCCCCGACGGGACGAAGTTCCTCGTGGTCGGATACGGGACGACGCTGTCATGGCCGCCCCCTGTATCGAGCCCCGCGGACGGACTCCGTCGAGTCGCCGAGGAGGGGTACCGGGCGCTCAACCGTTCTTATCTGACCGCCTCGCAGAACCCGGCCACCGGTGACGGCGGGACGGGAGGCGGAGACTCAGGGGGCCCGGTGCTTTGGAGGGACGCGGACGGCACCGAGATCCTCACGAGCATCACCAGCAGGGGCGACAGCGCTCTGGTCGGGATGTCGGTCAACTTCAGGATCGACACGGCCGACGCCCTTGGGTTCCTGCGGAGCGTGATCGACAGCCTGCCCCGGTC
>JANNTZ010000090.1:0-13219 GCA_031394595.1 Acidobacteriota bacterium | reverse complement strand
CCGAGCGCGGCTTTGGGGTCGCGGGTTGGGTGTCCTGACACGTGCGGCGGCCGGACCAGGGGGTCCCTTCTAAAGTGGGCTCTGGCCGGTCGTTCGACGCCGGGGTCAGTTGTGGTCGGCGGCAGTCGTGGTGATGCGTGGGGTTGCAGTCGCGGGGGTCAGACAGCGTAGAGTTGGTCGACTGCATCTGTATAACAACTGCGTGCCGGAACGTGTCAACGACTTTGAGACACTGACCGTGGCCATTTAGTGAGCAACCTCGATGATCCCCGGCTCCGGCAACACCGACACCTGGGGCGCCGGATCGGGGGGTATCCAGATATCGTCCAGGGTCGAGATCGTCGAACCTGGGGCTTGCTGGCGGGTTGTTTTCTCCACCGGCGGGTTGATCCACGCCTTCTCGGGCAGCCGAGGCGGCTGGGGTGGCTGGTGCACGAAGCGTTCGGGATGACGGGCGTAGGCGGCGAGCAGCGTGTCCTGACGGGCCGCGACGATCTGCGGCGCGAGTCCATGGTGGACGGCGTGGGGTGTCATCAGCCCGATGCCCGAGTGCCGGTGTTCGTGGTTGTAGTACCGGAAGAACGCGTGGCAGAACGCGAGGCCGTCCTTGTAGGTGCCGAACCGATCCGGGAACCCCGGGCAGTACTTGATCGTCTTGAACTGGGCCTCGGAGTACGGGTTGTCGTTCGAGACGTGGGGCCGGCTGTGCGTCTTGGTGATCCCCAGCGAGGCCAGGAGCACGGCGACGCCCTGGCTCTTCATCGAGGTGCCACGGTCCGCGTGGATGGTTAGCTGATCGGCCGCGATGCGTTGCTTGACCGTGGTCTCGGCGATCAGGCGCTTGGCGAGCCGGGCCGACTCGTTCAGGGCGAGCATCCAGCCCACGACGTAGCGGCTGAAGATGTCCAGGATCACGTACAGGTGGTAGTAGGTCCACTTGGCCGGCCCGAGGAGCTTCGTGATGTCCCAGGTCCAGACCTGGTTCGGGGCGGTGGCGAGCAACTCGGGCTTCTGGTAGTGCGGGTGTCGGAGCTGGTTGCGGCGCTCGCGGACCTCCTGGCGGGCGGCGAGGATGCGATACATCGTCCGGATCGAGCAGTGGTAGACGTCTTCGTCGAGCAGGGTGGCGTAGACTTGGGCCGGTGCTTTGTCCACGCAGCGCTCGTCGTGCAAGACGTCGCAGACGACCTGGCGTTCGGCGGCGTTCAGGGCCCGAGTTGGGGTCGTGCTCCGACGAGCGGTCTCAGGCTGCCCCCGACGGCGCCGGTACAGGGACGCCCGGCTCACCGGGAACGCCGCGCAGGCCGCTGCCGTGCCGACCACTCGGGCCAGGTCCTCGGTGGCGTCCATCAGCCGTTCTCGTCGCTGTCGGGGGAGCTCAGGGGGATCCCCAGGAGCGCAGCTACTTTTTTTTGGAACGCGATGATGATCTCCGCCTGCTGGAGTTTGCGTTCCAGCCGGGCCTTCTCCCGCTCGAGCTGCTTGATCCTCGGGTCCTGGACCCGGCGCTTGGGCCCGCGCTGGCGCGCGGCGAGTCCAGCCTTCGCGACGCGGTCCCGATCGCGACGCCACTGCGTCAGCTGGGAGGAGTACAGCCCCTCCCGCCGAAGAATGGCTCCGACCTCGCCCGGCTCCCTGGCCCGATCCACCTCGCGCAGCAGGCGCAGCTTGTACTCGGCCGTGAACCGCCGTCTCGTGGGCTTCGCCTCGACGCCCGGGTCCGGCACCCCGGCCGGCGGCCCCGCGGGGGAAACTCCAGTCGCCCTACGGGCTCCTTCCGTTTCCCCCGCGAACTCCATCTCACGCATGGAATCCATTCGTCCTCTCCTCCCCGCCCTCTACACTAAACTCGAAGAGGCAGGTGTCTCAAGCATGTTGGCACAGAGGGCACTGGGGATCGCCTCCAGCGGCACGCCGCGGCCGAACATCGCGCCCTGTGCTTAGCGCCTCCGGAACCGGCTCCTATCTCATCTTGATCTGGTTGTAGGCCGCCTTGATCAGGGCCTCGAGCGTGGTGTCGAAGAACTCCCCCTCATCGATGTCGCTCCCGGCGAACTTGCGGCGCTGGGCCACGACCCCCGCGGCCCCGGGCACCGATTGCCCGACCTCTTCCAGCGTGCGGCCCTCGTTGATCTCCTTCTCGATCTGGGCGTTCACGGTTTCGAGCAGATCGACCACGCGGAGGATGTAGTCCTTGCTGCGTTGGACTTCGCCGTGGCCCGGGACAATGGTCTGGGCATCGATCTGCGCCATGGCGCGGAGCGTGCGCGGGAAGTCCACCGGAAAACCGCCGAAGAAGTACGGGATGGGGTGGACCAGCAGATCGCCGGTTACCAGGATTTTTTCCGTCGGCAGGTACACGAGGGTGTCCCCCGCCGTGTTCCCCGGCCCCAGGTGCCGGATCTGCACCTGCCGGTTCCCGAGGTCGATGTCGAGCGTATCGTCGAAGACGACATTCGGCGCCAGCTGGGTGGTGTTCTTGAATTCCTCCACGACAGGTGCGAGGCCGGCCAGCGACCGCTCGTAATCCTTCCGCTCTCCGGCCGTCAGCGGGCTGCCGTCGGTGTCCTTCCCGGACTCGAGAATCTTCCTGAACCTCCCGGCGCGGCCCGGATACCGGGCCACCGCCCCCGGGTTGTAATCGGCGATCGTCTTTCGGGTCGCCGTGTGAGCGACGATCTGGATGGCCGGAAACGCCTCTGCGTACGTGCGGTTGCCCAGCGTATGGTCGAAGTGCCAGTGCGTGTTGAGGAGCCAGGTCACGGGCTTGTCGGTCCATTTCCGGATCTGTTCGATATCCTCCCGGGCGCTCGAGGGAAGAAGACACGAGTCGACCACGAGCACCCCTCGATCCCCGATGATGACGGTGGTGTTCCCCTGCGGGAAGGTGTCCGGCGCGTCCGGATGACGGATGACATGGACTCCCTCCGCCACACGGGTGATGCTCCGCTGCGTCGTCGTGCTCGAGTCTCCGAGCGCCACCGTGCCCGAAAGGATCAGCGTGGTCAGTGCCACACGAGACCACCGGCGCGCGATCGCGGCGTTCCTGGATCGCTCCATGAGTCCTCCTCCAATAATGGGCAGAGGTCAGAATGTGTTGTTGACAGTTCGCGTGGCAGCGCAGTCCGCCGGGGGCAGGCAGGGGCAGCGCGACGCCCCCCGGTACGGCGACTACTTTACCTCACCGCGGGCGGAATTCCCGGTGTCCTGGACATCGGAGACCCCGGGTCCTCAGGTGATTTCCTCGTCCGCGCCGCTCCGACCCCGCAGCCAGTCGTTCATGAGGCGTTTGATCTGGGTCTGGTACCGGAGTCCCTCAAGACGACATCTGGCGCGAAACGTCTCGAGGAGGTCCTCCGGCACTTTCAGACTGATCAGGCGACTACCAGTGCGGGGCCGGTCGTACAGCAACCGGAACCCTTCCAGAAATTGGAGCCTTTCCGCCGGCTTCATCTCCCGGCATCGCGCCAGGTACTCGTCGGAGAAGAACTGCACCGGTCGCGGCCGCGGTCTGGTCATCGCAACTTCTTCAGGGCCTTGATGTCTTCCTGGTCCTGGGGCCGCCCTGTCCCCTGCTTCATCCGGATGAGATCCGCGATGGAGGCAACCCGCAGGACCTGACCATGGACGGTGATTTTCTTGATTTCCATGCCGGTGAGGTCCTCGGTCAGGACCACGTCCACGATCTCCGACGGCAGCGACGGGTTGACGAAGGTCCAGGCTGTCAGGTTCCGGTTCCGGATGTACTCCTCCCGGAACTGGAAGACCTCTGCCGCCGTGACCGGCAGTCTCGATTGCAGCCCCAGGGCGTTGAGGGCCTTCTCCGTCCGCCGGAAATCTTCCTCCCGGATCCGGATGACGAGATCCACGTCCACCGTTCCGCGCACCGCTCCATGCAGGGCGACGGCGTAACCGCCGACCACGGCGTGGGGAACGCGTGCTTGGTCGAGCGCCCGGGTGACCCGCAGAAGAAGCATGATATATACTAATATATACCAAGATCATTCGAAAGCAACCCCGCGCTCCCGGCTCCAACTCCGGTGGACAGGCTCTCCCGTCGCGGTTAGAATTCCGGCTTTCCCGCGGTCGGCGACAAGGATGCACGCCATGAGTCGCACACTGGAGCCCGAGGATCGTCTCTCCCATTACCGCATCGTCGGTCCGCTCGGCGCCGGCGGCATGGGGGAGGTCTACATCGCGCAGGACGAGAAGCTCGAGCGGAGCGTCGCGCTCAAGATCCTGCCGCCGCAGCTGGTCCGCAACGAAGAGCGGGTGCGCCGCTTCATCACTGAGGCCAAATCGGCCTCCTCGCTGAACCACCCGAACATCGTCATCATCTACGAAATTGGCCACGACCAGGTACGCTCCGGCAGGACCGGCGCGGACGCCGAACCGGTCTCCGAACCGGTCCACTACATCTCGATGGAGCTGGTCTCGGGCGACACCCTCGACCAGAAGATCCACCACGAGAAGGCGGATCTCCGGACGCTGCTCGGCTTCCTCGCCCAGGCGGCGGAGGGGATCGCCAAGGCCCACGCGGCCGGCATCGTGCATCGTGACCTCAAGCCCGGCAACATCATGATCTCCAAGGACGGCTTCGCGAAGGTCCTCGATTTTGGCCTGGCGAAGCTGACCGAGCGGCAGGCCACCTCGGACGCCGATCGGACCAGCGCCCCCACCCAGGCGGCGGCGACCGGCGAAGGGGTCGTCATGGGGACGGTGGGGTACATGTCCCCCGAACAGGTTCAGGCCCGGACGGTCGATCACCGGTCCGATATCTTCTCGCTTGGCTGCATCCTGTACGAGGCCGCCACGCGCCGCCGGCCGTTCGCGGCCGACTCGGACGTGGAAGTGATGCACAAGATCCTGAAAGAGAAACCGCGGCCTGTCGAGGAGTCGAACCCCGACGTCCCGGGCGAAGTGCGCCGCCTCATCCGTCGCTGCCTGGCCAAGGTCCCGGACCAGCGCTTCCAGTCGATGAAGGACCTGGCCATCGACCTCCGGGAGCTGGTGGAGGAGTGGGATTCGCTCTCGGCCTCGACGCCGTCGGGGAGCACCGCGGGTTCCGGGCCGCAGAACATGGTGGCGGGCCGGGGGAAGGGCTTCTGGGCTGTCATCGCGGCAGCGGCAATCCTCGGGCTGGGCGGCCTGGGCTTCGGCCTGTTCGGCTTCTTCGGCCGCGGAGACCCGGCCGGTGGCACGGCGTCAAGCCTGCAGGACATCACCATGTCCGTCCTCATGAGCCGCGACGACCTCACGGAGACCACGCTCTCGGGCGACGGCCGCTACCTCGCCTACGTGACCGCCAGGGATCGGAGCACCTCTCTCAAGGTGCGGCAGGTGCGGACCGGCAGCGACGTGGTCATCCTTCCCGACAGCGAGTCGCGGAGCAGCAGGATCAGCTTCTCGCCCGACGGGGACTACCTCTACTACACGAGCCGGGATCCGGATTCCCCCAACTACAGCGCCCTCTTCCAGGTGGCCTCGCTCGGCGGCGCGCCGCGCAAGATCTTCTTCGACGTGGACTCCGCGGCCACCTTCTCCGCCGACGGCAAGCGGGTGTGCTTCCGGCGGGGACTCATCGATGTCGGTGCAGACTCGCTGGTGGTCGCCGATCTCGAGACCGGCAAGGAGCGCGAGCTGCTCCGCATCAAGAGCCCTGAGCAGTTCAACGTGCCCCCGGCCTGGTCGCCGGATGGATCGACGATCGTCGTCGGCGTTCAGGGCCCCGTCGGCGGCGTGAAGACCTGGCTCCTGTCGGTGAACGTCGAGACGGGGAAGAGCGCCCGGCTCGGCACGCGTGCGTGGATTCTCGTCGACAGCGTGGGCTGGATGCCGGATGGTAGCGCCGTTCTCGCCAGCGCGCTCGACATCGGCGCGGGGAGGGCGTACCAGATTTACCGCGTCTCCTACCCCGGCGGCGAAGCGCTGCGGATGACCAACGACCTCGACGGGTACACCAACCTCTCGGTCGCCTCCGACGGGGCCGCCGTCGCCGCCATGCGGCGGGCCACGGTGGACAACCTCTGGGTGGCCCGGACGGAGACGAAGCAGGAGGCACAGCCGATCACCTTCGCCTCGGGCAGCGCGGGATCCATCGGTTGGATCGAGCCGCTGCCCGGCGGCGCCACCGCCTTCTCGGCTCCGAAGGACAACAAGGTCTTTCTCTGGCGCATCGACGCCGACGGGTCCGACCGCAGGCAGTTGACCTCGCAGGGCGTCTTCGTCATCAACGCCGAGTATGCCGACGGGATCGGGATCGTCTTCACCCAGGTCGAGAGCGGCGATAACGCCGTCGCGCACATCTGGCGCATGGACCCGGACGGGAACGGGCTCCGGCAGCTGACCGAGGGGGGCGGCGAGGAGTTGATTTCGCTGGCGGCTGCCGGCAACGCCCTGACGTTCGAGCGATGGGACGATCCGCAGTCGATCTGGGTCCTCAAGCTGGACGGCGGGGAGCCACGCAAAATCGTGGACGGCAAGGCCATCGAGGACACCCTGATCTCGCCGGACGGGACGCGCGTCCTCTATGCCACTCTCGAGGAGATCAATGGACGCTTCTTCCCGCGTCGCCTCATCGTTTCCGTGGACGGCGGCGAGCCGCAGGCCAGTTTCCTCCTCCCGCCCGGCGCCGGCGACATTCTGTGGACGCCGGACGGTCTCGCCCTGACCTACGTCGATCGCGGCGAAGGCTGGAACCTCATGCGCAAGCTACTGCCCGACGGCCCGCCGCAGCGGCTGACCAACTTCCCGGACGGTCAGATCGTGGATCATAGCTGGAGCCGCGACGGATCCCGGATGGTCCTCCAGCGGCGGGTCGGCCCGCACGACAGCCTCTGGATGCTGAAGCCCGGCGAGACCCGTCCGACCCTGATCACGGAGTTCAAAACCGGCCGGCTGGCGCGCCACTTCTGGGCGCCCGACGCGCCGATTCTCTATTTCACCTACGGCGCTTCCACCCAGGACGTGGTGTTGATCGGCGGGTTGAGGTAGAAACGCCGCACGGGCCCGCCTTCTTGATCTCCGAGAACGGTACGTCGAGGATCGGGTACGACTTCCAGTCCCGGTAATCGAAGTGCCACCACTCGTACTCGTAGACCGCGAATCCTTCGGCCTCCATCGCCGCACGCAGCAGGTCACGCAGCCGGCGCGCTTCGGCGCTGCCGCCCTGGTAACCGGGGTACGACCGCTCGCTCGCCTCGTCGTACTCCCCGGGCATCGCCACCTGCCGGCCGGTCGCGAGTTCAAAGAGGGACAGGTCCACCGCGCAGCCGCGATTGTGCTTGGATCCTTCGCGTGGGTCGGCGACGAACTTTTTCTCGTCGGCGGGCGTGGCGTCCCAGAAGATCCGGGTCACGGCCCACGGCCGGTAACCGTCGAAGATGACCAGGCCGTACCCCTGCCGGCGGAGGGCCTGGTTCACCCGGGCCAGCGCCTCGGCCGCGGGGCGCTGGAGGAAGGCGCGCGCCTCGGTATAGACCGGGCGGCCCAGGAAATTGTTCGCGGTGGCGTAACGGATGTCGAGCTTCAGCGTCGGGTCGAGGTGGATGATCTCGACGAGGTCGGGGACGCGGAACGGCCCCGTTTCCCGGGGCGGTCTCTGCGCGCAGCCCACCGCAACCACGAGCATCGCGCCCAGCAGCAGAATGCCGCCGGCCGACCGGAAGGTGCTGCCCCGTCGACAACCTCTGATCATCGCCGATCCCTCCCGACGGAGCATCCTACTGCGAAGTCATCGGTCAGGGGATCGGTGGTCCGGGGGGCGGGTCGGGGTTGCGCACGATGCGGCGCCACAATCTCCGGCCGGATGTCGGCGCGGTCGCCGTGAGCACCAGCTCCCCTTTCGTCCCGAGGCTCGTCCAGTAGACGCGGGGGCCGACGACCGCCACGTCGGCCGGCCGCTCGAGGCTCAGGATCGCGGTCCCGGTCTCGAGCGAGTACAGGTCATGCCATCGCTGGTCGTTCGCGCGCCGCAGGAGGACGTGGCGCCGATCGATCGTCGCCCAGACCGCGTCGGTTGCCTGCCCGTGATCGAGCCGCAGCGGCGGTTCGCGCCCTCCCCCGGGCGCACTCCAGCGATGGACGACGACCACCCTGGCGTCGGCGCTCAGCTCGAAGGCCAGCCGGCGGTCTCCGACGACCAGTGCGCCATCAACGTTTGCCGGCGGCCCCGCCAGCATGAGGGTGGCGCCGGGCGCGCGGGCATGGGCCGCCACGAATCGCACCCCCGGCACCGGGGGCATCGCTTCCGAAAGCGGCGGTGGGGCAGGCCCCGGCCCGGGGGTCAGATCGACACGACCCGAATCAAGATCAACTCGCGCGACGCCCTGGACACGGTCGACGACACTCGGCCCCGCGAATCCGGAGACCTGCCTCCGGGTCACGTCGTAACTGACTTCGAGTTGGCCGCCCGCGAGACGCGCCGCAACCTCGAACACGGTCCACTCCCGGCCCTCCCCGCGCTCCGCCAGTGAGGCCCACGGGGGCAGCCCGAGCGCCGCGAGATCGTAGGCCCGGCTGAGCTTCCCCGTGCGGGCGGCGTACGCCGCCAGGCGCAGCCGTGGTCCCGCACCCTCCTCGAGAACGAAGGCGCGCCCGCCGGCAACCAGCAAGGCTCTCGCGGGTGGGCTGACGCGCCATCGCGACCGACCTGTCGCCAGATCGACCGCCTCCACCCCACCCTGGGGCGTCACGAGGCAGCCGATGGTTCCATCGGAGTCGCTCACGCCGGCTGGAATGTAAACGGGCTCTTCGAACCTGTCGGTGCCTGGGTCGGGAGGCGCTGACAGTTGCGCGCCGAGGAGCATCAGCGCCAGGATCGCCGCCGCGAAGGCCCTGTTCCTGCCCCCTTCGCCGATCATCGGCATGCATGTCTCCTCGTTCATTCGAAAGAACGTGCGGGATTTTACACGGAAGGAAGGAGGCGAAAAACTTGATAAACTGTCCCCCTGACTGCCGGTGCCCGAGCCATGTGACCCTCGGGTGCGAAGAAACGGCACAGCCCGTCACCGGATTCTCAAGGAGTGCCTCATGAAGCTGTTTCGCCTGCGTGTCCTTCCGATCCTCGGAATCCTCGCGATCACGACATTCTTCGCCGTGGCCCAGCAGCCCCCCGCGCCGCCGGCCGCCAGACGGATCGAGCACAAGGCGATGTGGCATGGAGAGACTCTCGTGGATCCGTATTTCTGGCTGCGGGAGAAATCCAACCCCGAGGTCGCCCGCTACCTGGAAGCGGAGAACGCCTACACGGAAGCGATGACGAAGGACATCAAGCCCTTCCAGGAAGCTCTCTACAGGGAAATGCTCGGGCGGATCAAACAGACCGACCTGACCGTGCCGACCCGGCGCGGCAAGTTTTACTACTACAACCGCACCGAAGAAGGAAAGCAGTACCCGATCTATTGCCGGAAGCCCGCTGTGCCGGACGGGTCCTTGGACCCGAAGGCCGTCGAGTTCGTCATGCTCGACCAGAACGAATTGGCCAGGGGCCTGCCCTTCCTGAGCATCGAGGCAGCGTCGGTGAGCGATGACGACAACCTGCTCGCGTATGGCACCGATACGACCGGGTACCGCCAGTACGTGCTGCATATCAAGGACCTGCGGACGGGGCAGACGCTGGCGGACACGGCCGAGCGCGTGACCTCGGCAGAGTGGGCTGCGGACAGCAGGACGCTGTTCTTCACCACCGAGGACAAGGGCACGAAGCGATCCAACCAGCTGTGGCGCCTGGTGCTCGGTGGCAAGCCCGAGATGATCCTGGAAGAGAAAGACGAACTCTACGATATCGACCTGGATCGCACTAAGGACAGGAAGTACCTGCTGCTGGGCTTCGATAGCACCGACACGTGGGAAACGCGCTACCTGGATGCCGGCGCGCCCGCGAGCGGCTTCAAGGTCGTGCTCCCGCGGGAGAAGGGGCACAAGTACAGCGTCGAGCACAGGGAAGGTCTGTTTTACATCCGCAGCAACAAGGGGGCTCGCAACTTCCGGGCCGTCACCGCACCGGTATCCGATCCGCGCCCGGAGAACTGGAAGGAGTTCCTCGGCCACAAACCGGACGTCTTGCTGGAGGACGTCGAGCTCTTCAAGGACTACGCCGTCGCGCACGAGCAGTACCAGGCGTTGAACCGGTTCCGAGTCCTGAACTTCAAGACGGGCGCCTGGCACGAGGTGAGTTTCCCGGAGACGGTGTATTCGGCTTTCGGCCGCAACAACACCGAGTTCGACGCGCGGACATTCCGGTTCAGCTACCAGTCGCTGGTCACCCCATCCAGCGTGTACGACTACGACCTCGAGTCGCGCAAGCGGACGCTCCTGAAACAGCAGGAGGTCCTCGGCGGCTACGACGCGGCCCGCTACGCAACGGAGCGTCTCTGGGCCACGGCGCGGGACGGCGTGAAGGTGCCGATCTCCATCGTCTACAAGAAGGGCTTTGCCCGGGACGGCAAGGCTCCCCTGTGGCTCTACGCCTACGGTTCGTACGGATACGGCACGCCGGTCTGGTTCTCCAGCAATCAGGTCAGTCTGCTGGACCGCGGCCTGGCCCTTGCCATCGCTCACATCCGGGGTGGCGACGAGATGGGCGAAGCGTGGCACGACGACGGCATGCTGATGAAGAAGAAAAACACCTTCACGGACTTCATCGACTGCGCCGAATACCTTGTCGCCCAGAAGTGGACCTCGAAGGACCGCCTGGTCATCGAGGGCGGCAGCGCCGGCGGCCTGCTCATGGGTGCGGTCACCAACATGCGTCCCGATCTTTTCAGGGCGGTCAATGCGGCGGTTCCCTTCATGGACGTCATCAACTCCATGATGGATGCGACTATTCCGCTCACGGTTGGCGAGTACCTCGAATGGGGCAACCCCAAAGAGAAAGCCGCCTACGACTACATGAAGTCCTACAGCCCGTACGACAACCTGGAAAAGAAGGCCTACCCGGCCATCCTCGTGACCACCAGCTTCAACGACAGCCAGGTGATGTACTGGGAGCCCGCCAAGTACGTCGCCAGGCTGCGCACCCTCAAAACGGACAAGAACGAATTGCTCCTCAAGTGCAGGATGAAGCCGGGGGGCCACGGAGGCGCTTCAGGGCGTTACGACCGCCTCGAGGACGACTCCTTCGAGTATGCCTGGATGCTCAAGCAGGTCGGCATCGCCCGTTGAAGCGATGAACCGGCGTACAGTTATTGGCGGGATCGTGATCGGCGCCACCAGCCTGTTCATGGCCCGTGGAGGTTCGACCATGACACAACAACCGGCAACTCCCTCGTCGGGTGCCACGCCGACAAGGCCCACCGGCATTCCGCCGGGGCGGCACACGACGAAACCGCTGCCCTTCGACCCGAAGGTGCTCCGGGGGCTGTCCGAGCGACTGATCGTCTCGCACCACGACAACAACTATGGCGGCGCGCTCAAAAACCTCAACAAGGTTGAAGAAGAGCTGACGCGCATCACCGCGGATACTCCCGGGTTCATCGTCGGCGGCCTCAAGGAGCGGGAGCTGACGTTCACGAATTCGGTCATCCTGCACGAGTTGTACTTCGGGAACCTGGGGGGCGACGGGAAGGCCGACGGGCAGGTCCAGAAGGACCTCGCAGACACTCACGGCTCATGGTCGCGCTGGGAGGAAGCGTTCCGGGCCACCGGCATGAGTCTCGCCGGAGGCAGCGGTTGGGCCGTTCTTGACTTCAATCTTCACACCGGGGACCTGCGCACCTACTGGTCCGGAAACCACACTCAGGCGCTCGCCTCCGGCTGCCCGCTGCTCGTCATGGACATGTACGAGCACGCTTACCAGATGGACTACGGTGCCGCCGCGGCCAAGTACGTCGATGCGTTCTTCCAGAACATCCGCTGGGATGAGGTGAACCGGCGACTCGAGCGCGCGCGCCGGGCCGCCGCCGCGCTCGCGGGGTGACCGGCCTGGTTACGTCCGGAACGTCCAGATCGGCGCCGGGACGCAAGCGGTTCCGGCCGGAGCCGGACGGCGTGGATCACCAGTCGCCGCCGAACAGGCGCGGGTGCAGATAGCGCAGCGCCGCGTACACGGCGATCGCGACGACCAGCGCCGCCGGCCGGAACTCCTCGTACGCAATCCGCTGCCGGCGGCCCAGGACGGCCGCGAACGGCCAGTACGACGTCTCCTGCATGTACGCCGCCACCCCCTCGCGGGCCTCGGATCGCATGCGCGCGTCCTGGTGCCAGGCGCTGACCAGCGCGAACAGGGTGAAGCCGCCGAAGAAAATCCAGTCGCCGGCGGTCGGGTTGACCAGGCAGTGCGCCACGCCGAACGTCCCGAAGGCCAGGTTCATCGGGTGGCGCGTGATCCGCTGGATGCCGAGAGGGCCGCGGTAGGGTGACGGTTGCATTTCCGCCTGCGAGCCGATCGGGCTCGCCGTCGCCAGCCCCTGAGCCAGGATGACGATGGCGGCCAGCATCAAGACCTCGGCCACCAGCCGCAGCCCCGGCTCCGGGGTGAACATGACCGCCCCGGCATGCTTGTCCCGGAAGTAAACGACCATGAGCGGGATGAACGTCGCGAGAGCCACCAGCGTGTAGGTCGCCTTGAAGCCGCGCAGCCCCATCATCTTGATCAGCGGCCGCCGGACTGCCAGGCTGGACAGCCCCAGGTGCGTTCCGGCGAATATCATCCAGAAGAAACACAACCGTGCCGTCGTATTCATCCGATCGCTCCTTGCGCCGATCCGAAAGCACCCGCACGCTCGGGGTGCGTCCTGACAATATATCGGTAATCCGGTCCTTTGAGAAATCCTGTCACTCGTTGCCCATTTCGCAGGTCCGACGGCCGGGCCACTTGCCGGCGCCACGCTTCGAATGGGGCATTGGGAAGGCAGGAAATCTGAACGCCACGTATTCAATTTTCATGGTAGCATCGCGCCCATGATCGAACGAGCCGGGCACCTGCATTCGCTCCGGGTCCTGCTGCGGCAGTTCCCGGTCGTCGCCATCATCGGCCCCAGGCAGGTCGGCAAGACCACGCTGGCCCGCCAGTTGATGGGTACTCGCCGGGGCGCATCTGTGATGTTCGACCTGGAAAGCGCCGAGGACCTGGCACGACTGGATGAGCCGCTCGTTCATCTCCGGCCGCTCAGAGGCCTCGTGGTCATCGACGAGGTCCAGCGGCGTCCGGATCTCTTCGAGACCATCCGGGTGCTGGTCGACGAGCCGGGCGTGAAGCGACGCTTTCTCGTGCTCGGTA
>JANNTZ010000050.1:0-28838 GCA_031394595.1 Acidobacteriota bacterium | reverse complement strand
CCGGCGGCGTATTTCTGCAGCTGGAAGGACTTGATCTTCGCCGCCCAGCCTTTGCGGTAGCGCTCCAGCATCATCAGCAGGTCGAGACCGTCCTCCTCCTGGCCGACGAACGACAGGATCTTCTCGTTCTGGGCGCGCCCGCTCGGCTTCACCACGTAGCGGCCCGGGTTCTCCTTGATGAAGGTGATGGCATCCTCGAAGGAGGTGAACTCCCAGCGCGGCAGGGTCGTCATGCCGACCTCCTTCATCTCCTCCTGGCCGAAGTCGCGGTCCATCTCCAGGCGGTCGGTGTAGGTGCCGCCGCCGATGACCGCCTTGCCCTCGCGCCGCAGACGCTCGACCAGCGGCCCGAATTCGCAGTCGTCGAAGACGATGACGTCGGCCCAGTCCTTGAAGTCCTCCCAGCGATCCGCTTTCTCCACGAAGCCGTCGCCGACCTCGCGGTCGGCCTTCGACATGATGTGGTAGCGGACCTCGCTCCCCTCCTTCGCGACATCCCACGCCAGGTCGTGGATGAGGGCGTACTTGGAGATGAACAGGAACTTGACCGCCCCCGGGGGCTTCGGGACCTCGGAGACCACCGGGCCGCTTTCATCGCGGGGTGGCGCCGCGGCGGGTTCGGGGATCGCCTCCGCGCGCGCGGCATCGGCGCGAGTCGGCACCGGGGCGGACGGTTTCTCCGGCGCGCCCTCGCCCGCGGCGCGCTCGTCGCCGTTCTTCGCGTTCGGTTCCTTCGGACTCATGACCCGCGAAGATTAGACTGCGCGCGTCATTTTCGCAACGGGGATGTGAAGACTCAGCGTGGAATCCGGACGCGCAGGACGACGACGCCGATCACACCGGCGATCACCACGACGGTCAGCAGCGTGAACAGACCGGCATAGCCACCGATGGGGAAAAACCAGCCACCCAGCGTCGGGCCGAGGAAAAAGCCGGCGGAGAAGGCGTAGTTGTGGGACCCGGTCGCGAAGATCCGGTCATCGCGGCTCATGCCGCGGTTGAGCAGCGCGACCGCCGGGACATAGACGAGGATCTCCGCCAATCCCAGCAGGACGAAGACGACCCAGAGCGGCGCGCCGCGCGCCAGCGGCAGGATCGCCGCCGACACCGCCGCGGTGTAGATCAGGCCGATCACCACCAGCCGCGCGTCCCCGAAACGATCGGCCAGCAAGCCGCTCACCCGTGGCAGGAAGATGCTCGGCAGACCGGCGAGCGCGAACAGGAACCCGATGCCGACCCGGTCCACATGCATGTCGTCGGCCAGCAGAGGCATGAAGCCCTCGACGATGCCGTAGTAGAAAGCCAGGGCGAAGGTCGCCACCCCCGATGCGAGCACCGCCGGGCGCCGCAGGACCCGCAGGATCCCTTCGAGCGTCGTCCGGGTGTGGGGGCGTCCGGTCTCCGGCAGGAACAGCAGCGACGCCACCAGCGCCGCCCCCGACAGCACGGCGTACACGATGAACGGGGTGCGCATCGACCCAATCCCGCCCAGGGCCGGCCCGAGGACGAACCCGAGCGACCAGGCGCCGCTGATCCAGGCCATCGACCGACCCATGGAGTTGTCCGGGCTGAGGTCGGCCGCCATGGTCAGACCGCCGACCCAGATCGACGCCGCCCCGAGACCCTGCGCGAAGCGCGCCGCCACCAGGGAGGAATAGTCGGGGGCGAACACGAAGCCGATCGAGGCGACCGTCAGGCAGGCGAGGCCGAGCTGGATCAGGATGCGGCGGCCGTAACGGTTGGCCAGGATCCCGAGCGGGATCACGACCAGCAGTCCGACGGCGGCATAGATGCCGACGAGGAGTCCGATCCGTCCTTCACCGGCGCCTGCCTGCCGCGCCAGGAACGGCAGGGTCGGGGCGACGACACCGTAGCCCAGCGCCTCGACGAAGATCGTCATCGTCAGGGCGATCGCCGATCCGAGACCGCCGAGCTCCCGTGTCGGGTCGTCCGGCAGACTCAGCGCGACCGGTGCGGTCTTGGGGATCGGCACGCCCCCGGGAACCTGGTCCATCCGCGTGGACATGGCGAGGGGGGCTCAGGCACGGCCGGGTTTCCCGGTGGCGGCGGCAAAGGCGCCGTCGAGAGCGGCGACCAGTTCGTCGATGTCGGACTTCGTGGCGGTCAAAGGCGGCGCAATGCGGAGCACGTTGCCCCACAGACCGCCCTTGCCGATCAGCACTCCGAGCCTGCGGGTCTCCTCCATGATCCGGGCGCACAGTTTCGCGTCCGGCGTCTTGTTGTCGCCCACCAGCTCGATCCCCTGCATCAGCCCCAGACCGCGGACGTCGCCGATCGGACCGGGGTACTTGCGCTGCAACTCGCGCAACGCGCCGTGCAGCCGCTCCCCGAGGACGCGTGCATTGTCGGCCAGCTTTTGCGTGCGGATGACCCGCAGCGTGGCATGGGCCGCCGCCGCGGTCACCGGGTTGCCGCCAAAGGTGGCGAAGGTCAGCGGCTTCAGCGAGGCGGCGATCGCCTCGGTCGTGGCGGTGCAACCGATCGGGCTGCCGTTCGCCATCCCCTTGGCGAAGGTCATCACGTCCGGGGTGACGCCGTAGTGGTCGATCCCGAACATCTTGCCGGTGCGGGCCCAGCCGGTCTGCACCTCGTCGGCAATGAAGATGCCGCCGGCCTTGCGCACCGACTCGGCGACGATCTGGAAGTATTCCTTCGGCGGCACGATGAAGCCACCCGAACCGATGATGACTTCGGCCATGATCCCGGCCACCTTGCCCGTGGTCGCCGTCTCGATCACTTCCTGCACGTCGCGCGCGCAGGCGACCTCGCACGACGGGTAGGTCATCTTGAGAGGGCAACGGTAGCAGTAGGGGGCCAGGGCATGGACAAAGCCGGCCACCGGCGCGCCGATCTTCTTCCACGGCGCCTGCCCGGCAGCCGCCATCGCCATCATCGATCGCCCCGAGTAGCCGTAGCGCAGCACGATCACTTCCTGGTTGCCGGTGAACAGGCGGGCCAGCAGCACCGCGGTCTCGTCGGCCTCGGTCCCCGAGTTGGTGAAGAAGAACTTGTCGAGCCCGGCCGGCATCACCTCGGCGAGCGCCTCCGCGAAGTCGGACAGCGGCGGGTTCGGGTAGAGGGTCGAGGTGTGGACCAGGGTCTTCACCTGGCGGATGATCGCCTCGGTGATCTCGGGATGGCAGTGGCCGATGCTCACCGTCAGCACGCCGCCGAAGCAGTCGAGATAGGATCGTCCGGCGTCGTCCCAGACCCGCATCCCCTCGCCACGCACGATGGTCAGCGGCTGCTCGTAGTAGGTCGTGGTGCAGGGAAAAAGGTAACGGCGATGCTTGTCCGCCGCGCTCAGGGTTGTCGTTTCACTTTTTGGCACAGGTCACCTGTAAGGCAATCGTATTCTAGATCAGACGCGGCGGGCGCGGGCGGCCGCGTCAAGCGAGGCGCGGGCCATGCCCGCCGCCTCGCGGCCGGTCTGCAGCGCCTCGGCGAGATCGCTGACGCCCCCCTTCCCGTCGGTGCCGGCGAAATGGATCGGGCCGAGCGGGCGGCAGGAGACCGGCCCCCAGCGGGTCATCAGGCCACAGGTCGCCATGAACATCGGGTGGCCGCGGGCGCGGACATGGATCTCACGGCACTTGTCGGCCGCGCCCGGGAACCAGCGATCGATCCGATCGAGCGCCCGCAGTGCCGACGCCCGGATTTCGGCTTCGTCGAGGAACAGACCGCGGTCCTCCTCGAGTTGCGGCATGTAGCACGACAGGACCGTGGGGCGGTTCCGGTCCCCCAGCCCGCGGCGCGTCGCCCAGTCGGCGACCACGAAGTCGGACATCACGTCCGGGGCCGGCACATTGACGTCGAACGATCCGTCGTGGACCACGCCGTCGAAGCAGAGGTTGGTCACCAGGTACGGGATATAGCGGTAGCGATCCATCGCCTTGCGCTGTTCTTCCGGCAGGCCGGCGACCAGGTGCCGGGCGATCAACTTGGGCGCCGCCACGATCACCGTGTCGGCCGACAGGCACTCGACCGGCCAGGCGGCAGGGTCGGAGGCGGCGCCGGGCCGGAGGTACGCGACCCGCACCCGTCCGCCGTCCGGATCGACCCGGACCACCGTGGCGCCCGCCAGGATCCGATCGGCGCCGCGCGCCCGAACCCGGTCCGCCAGCGCGCGCGTCAGGGCGCCGAACCCGTCGGCGCCGCTGTAGCGCTGCGACTCCAGACCGCCCATCCACTGCGCCGCCTGGATGCCGACGTAGGCCGAAGTGTCGCGCACCCGCGCCCCCCAGTTGTTGGGCCCGAAGGAATCGAAGAAGGCATGCACCTCCGGGGGATAGTCCTTGAGGATCTCCGCGAACGGCAGGTTGTCGAGGCGGTAGATCTCGCGGTCGACGTCATACTCGTGGTAGGTGTCGACGAAACGCCGGAAGGCGTCCCGCACCGTCTGCGGGTACGGCGCCCGCACCACACCGCGGGTGAAGAACTCCGGCACCAGGATGTCGTTGACGATCAGGCCGTCCACGCTGTCGATGGGGTGGAGCGGCACGCCGAGTTCAGCGGCCAGATCGCGGACCGCCGGGTCGGCGTTGTACGACGTGCCGGTGCTGAAGCCGACCCCGCGCCACGAACCGCCGGTGGCGTTGCCGCCGGTTTCCGGTTCCTTCTCGAGGATCACGAACGGCAGGTCGCCCAGCGCATCGGCCGCCGCCAGCCCCGCCATGCCGCCGCCGACGATGACGATCGGCACGTGCCGCGACGGCGGCGGGATGCGGAGCGCCGTGCCGTCGCGCACCGCATGACAGCCGGCATGGACCTCGGTGCGGAGCTGCGGATCGGGAGCGCCGCGGCCCTTCCCGCCCGGGTCGGACGGCGACCGCGGGCAGCCGATCGAGGCGAGGCTGCCGGTGACGACGATCTTGATGAACTCGCGGCGGCGCACTGGCCGCCTATGGCAGCGTCGGCTTTTCCTTGCCGCGCAGTTCTCCGGTCAGCGCCTCGAGAAAGGCGAGCAGGTCGACCTTGTCCTGATCGCTCAGGTGCAGCGGCCGGATCTCCTTCGACAGGTTCGGGTTCGGCTTCCCGCCTCGGTCGTAGAGGGCGATCACGTCCTGCAGCGTCGCTTCGCTGCCGTCGTGCATGTAGGGCGCCGTCTGGGTGATGTTGCGGAGGGTCGGGGTCCTGAAGGCGCCGCGATCGACCTCGTCCTTGGTCACCGTGAAGCGGCCCGTGTCGGAGAACGGCTTGTCCATGCCGACCCCGAGGTTGTGATACGACTCGTCGGTGAAATTGAAGCCGGCATGGCAGGTGACGCAGTTGGCGCGTTGCGCGTCGTTGAAGAGGGCCAAGCCGCGCACCGCCGATTCGCTCATTGCCGTCGTCTCGCCCGCCTGGTGGCGATCGAACGGCGCGTTCCCCGCCACCACCGTCCGCTCGTACGACGCGATCGCCTGCGCCACGCGATCGGCGGTGATCCCCGGGCTGCCAAAGGTCGCTTCGAACTCGGCCGCGTAGGCGGCGATCCCCTCCAGGCTGCTCACCATCGCCGGGAGGGTGTGCCCCATCTCGATCGGGTTCTGGACCGGGCCGAGCGCCTGTTCTTCAAGATCGGCGGCCCGTCCGTCCCAGAACTGCTCCTTCGAGAACAGCCGATTGATCACCGTCGGCGAATTGCGGTTCCCCGACTGAGTGCCGATGCCGGTCGACGTCGGCCGGGCGTCCGAGAAACCCTTGTCCGGGTCGTGGCAGGTGGCGCACGAGACCGAACTGTCGCGGCTCAGCCGCGCGTCGAAATAGAGTTTCCGTCCCAATTCGATCTTCTTCAGGCTCATCGGGTTGGTCTCGGGGATGTAGGCGGCGGCCACCTGCAGCCCGAGCGGCAGCACCGTGGTGTAGTCACCCGACGTCAGCGTCTCCCCCTGCGGTCCGGCCGGGGCCGCCGGCTTCTGCGCCGCACCGCCACAGCCGACGGCGATCGACGCCGCCAGGGCAAGAAACGCCAGCACCGGTAGGGCCCGCACTCCATGGTTGTCGATCACGATGCACCTCATCTCGGAAGACTCACCTCGACCCGGGCGTCATTGAAGCAGGCGCCGCCCGAGACCTCGGAAATCGTGTCGGGCACGAGTGCCGTGCCGACCGATCCGTTTTTCGTGTGCCGGTTCCAGATCCCCTTCGCAAGCACCACCACGCCCGGACGGACTTGGTCGTCCAGCCGCAGTCGCACCCGGACTTCGCCGAGCTGATTATGGATCCGTACCTCGTCCCCGTCGTGCAGCCCCCGTGCTGCCGCGTCGTCCGGGTGCATCTCCAGGAACGCCTCCTTGAACATCACCTCCGCGAGGCTCGACGAGATCGTCTTGTCGGTCGCCGGGGAGATGAGCGCCAGCGGGTAGCCCGGAACGCCGGGATCGTCCCGGTAGAGGTAGGGCTCCGCCCCCAGGGCGGCGGGCCACAGATCCGCCTTCCGATCCGCGGTGCGGGGGAAGGCGGTGGCGAACTGCACCGGCGCGGCACCCGGGAACTCGAAGCGCAGGATCCGATCGCGCCGTAGCCGCGCCAGCCGCGCGACTCCATCGGCCGGACCGCCGGGTCCCGCCGCCGGCCGGATGTCGGTCGTGCCCGCCCCTCCGTCGCCCGCCAGCGGCGCGCCGATGGCGGCGAGCGCCTCGGCGATCATGGAGTCGCCGTCCGGATGCCCCGCGTCCATTCCCATCCGGTCGAGCAGGGCGCGGAAGATCGCCCCGTTGGGCCGCGCCTCACCCACCGGCGCGATGACGGGATCGCCGAGCATCACGGCGTAGGTGCCGTAGGAGGTGGAGAGTTCGGTGTGCTCCAGGAAGGTGGTCGCCGGCAGGACGATGTCGGCGTAGAGGGCCGTGTCGGTCATCACCTGATCGAGGACGACGGTGAACAGGTCGTCGCGCTCCATCCCGCGGCGCACCCGGTTCTGGTCGGGGACGGTGACCACCAGGTTGCTGTTGTAGACCACCATCGCCCGGATCGGCGGGCGCTCCTCGAGCAGCGCCCGGCCGATGCGGTTCATATTGATCTCGCGGGTCGGCGGCTCGGGGACGCCGGCCAGCCGGTCGTCGTCCACGGAGTAGGCCGCCGAGGCCGACAGGGCGTAGCCGCCGCCGCGCTTGCCGAACTTGCCGGCGACCGCCGGCAGCGCCAGGATGGCGGCGACCGCCGACTCGCCGTTGCGGTTGCGCTCCGGCCCCCAGCCGCAGCGCACCAGTGCCGGGTCGGCGGCGGCATACGCCTCGACCACGGCCCGGAGATCGGCGGCCGGCACCCGGGTGACCTGGGCCGCGCGCTCCGGTGGCCAGGCGCGGGCCGCCTCGATCAGCCGCTCCCAGCCGGTCGTGTGGGTCTTCAGGAACTCCCGGTCGACCCGGCCGATCCGATCGAGATGGGCGATCATCGACAGCGCCAGCACGCCGTCGGTCCCGGGATAGACCGGCAGATGCATGTCGACGTAGCCGTCCCCGAGGATACGGCGGGGATCGACAACCGCGACGCGGGCGCCGCGGGCGCGGGCCTCCTTCAGGTACGGCATCAGGTGGATGTTGCTGGCCTTCGGGTTGCCACCCCAGAGGAGGATGAATTTCGCGTGCACGAAATCCGGGAAGTCGACGCTTGCCATCCGGCCGTAGAGCGCCCCCGCCGCCGCCGCGGTCGGCGCCGCGCAGACGGTCCGGCCCAATCGCGACGCGCCGATCAGCCGGAAGAAACGCGCGTCCCAGGCCCCTTCGGTCAGCAGGCCGTTCGATCCGCCGTAGGAGAACGGCAGGATCGCCTCGCCCCCCGAGTCGCGGCGGATGACGTCAAGCCTTGTCGCCACCGTGTCGATCGCCTCGTCCCAGGTGATCCGCTCGAAACGCCCTTCGCCCTTTCGCCCGATGCGTCGCTGCGGGTGCAGCAGCCGGTCGGGGCCGTACACCCGCTCCGGGAAGCGTCGCACCTTGGCGCAGATGAACCCCTCGGTCACCGGGTTGACGTGGCTGCCGGTGATCGCGGTGACGCGGCCATCCTCGACCGACACCTCGAGACTGCAGCGGTCGGGGCAGTCGAGCGGACAGACGGAATGGACTTTGGGCATCGGGTGGATTCTAGCATCCTGACGCCGGTCTAGGAGCCTACTTCGCCGGCTGCTCCATCCCCAGCTGCCAGAAGATGAACGCCCACTGGTCGACCGCCTCGTCGATCCGCTTGCTGAGCGGCTTGCCGGCGCCGTGACCGGCCTTGACTTCCGTGCGCAGCAGCACCGGCATACCGGATGAGGTCGCCGCCTGCAGGCGGGCTGCCATCTTGCGCGCGTGCATCGGATCGACGCGGCTGTCTCCTTCCGCGGTCCGCAGCAGGACCGCCGGGTAGCGGGTCCCGTCCTTCACCCGGTGATAGGGCGAGTAGGCGTGCAGTCAGCGGAACTCCTCCGGCGACTCCGCCGACCCATACTCGGGGATCCAGAGCCGGGCGATCTGGAAGCGGTGGTAACGGAGCATGTCGAGCAGCGGGACCTCGCAGACCACGGCCCGGAACAGCTCCGGTCGTTGGGTCAACGCCGCCCCGACCAGCAGACCGCCGTTGCTGCCGCCGGCGATGACCAGCCGGTCGGAGTCCGTGTACTTTTCCCGGATCAGCCACTCGGCTGCAGCGATGAAGTCGTCGAACACGTTCTGTTTCCGGTCGCGCATCCCGGCGCGATGCCAGGCCTCACCGTACTCACCGCCGCCCCGGAGATTGGCAACCGCGTAGATCCCGCCCCGTTCGATCCACAGCACCGCCTCGCGCGTGAACTCGGGGGTTTCGCTGATGTTGAAGCCGCCGTAGCCGTAGAGGTAGGTCGGCGTGCGGCCGGTCCGTTCGAGTCCCTTCCGGTGCACCAGGAACATCGGGATGCGGGTCCCGTCCTTCGACGGATAGAAGACCTGGCGCACTTCGTAACCGGACAGGTCCACATTCGACGTCACTCCGCGCCACTTGGCGATCGATCCCTGCGCTGTGTCGATGCGGTGGACCGCGGGCGGCAGGGTGAACGACGAGAACCCGATGAACGCCTCCGCCACATTGTTGCGCGCCGACAGGGCCCAGACCGTGCCGAGGCCCGGCAGTTCGATCTCGCGGATGAGCCGCCCCTCGAGGGAGTAGAGCAGGAGGCGCGAAGTGGCGTCCCGCATCACGTGCGCCACCAGACGTCCGCCGGCGACCGTCACCTGGCTGATCACCGCCTCGGATTCGGGGAGGACCAGGCGCCAGGACTCGCGGCGCGGATCCTTCAGGTCGACCGCGAACAGCCGGTAGCGCGGGGCCTCCCAGTTGGTCAGCAGGTAGAGGGTCTCCCCCACCACCTCCCCCTGGAAGATCGCGTCGATCTTTTCGGCGACCGGCACGAACCGGGAGGCGGGATCCCGCAGGTCCTTCACGAACAGGTCGGAACGGTTCCAGCCCTCGAAGGCGGTGACCACCAGGTAGCGGCCGTCGGGCGAGAGATCGACATGCAGCATGTCCTCCGGCCGTCGCCCCTCACCGAAGATTTTCGGGTCGCGCGCCGGGTCGTCGCCGAGGTGATGAAAGAAAACATGCTGGTTGTAGTTCTCCTGCCCGGGCGGCACCGTACCGGGGGCCGGGTAGCGTGTGTAGTAGAAGCCGCTGCCGTCGGGGAGCCAGCCGATCGACGCGTAGCGGGTGTGCGGGATAGCGTCGTCCAGGCCCCGGCCGCTGCCGACGTCGAGGATCCGGAGGGTGCTCTTCTCGTCGCCTCCCTTCGACAGGCCGTAGGCCAGGAGTCGACCGTCCTCCGACGGGAACCACCAGTCGATCGAGGTCGTGCCGTCGGCGCTCAGCCGGTTCGGGTCGATCAAGACCCGGTCCTCGCCCAGAAGTCCCTGGCGCACGTAGAGGATCGGCTGGTCCTGGTCCGCCCCGTCCCGGCGCGTATGAAAGTAGCGCTCGCCGCGTCCGACCGGCGCACCGAGACTGCCGATCGCCAGCAGATCGGCGAGACGCCGCCGCAGCGCTTCCCGTCCCGGGCGGGCGTCCAGCGCTTGCCGCGTCCAGGTGTTCTGCGTCTCGACCCAACCACGCACTTCGGCGTCCCCGCTGTCCTCCAGCCAACGGTACGGATCGGCGATCGCGACATCGTGCAGGGGCTCCACCAGGTCCTGGCGGCGGGCGGCGGGCGGCCCCGCCGGTTTCGCGGGGGGGACTTCAGCCACGGCGACGAAGGCCAGCAGCGACGCGAGCGCGCCAAACAGCGCCCCGCGCCATGGACGATCCGGGTTGTCCGGCGACATGGACGACACCTCCTGGGCAGCACACGGACGTGAAGATCAAGCGAGGGCCGGTAGATGGAATTCCGCCAGCAGTCCGTCATCGATCCAGGTTTGCAGCAGACGCCCGACACGCGTGGTCGCCTTCTCGAGCGACCGCCCGGCGGCGATCTGCTGGCAGATTCGCCCCAGGGATTCGCCCTGTTGCAGCAGGTCGAGACAGCGGGCGTCTTCTTCCTCCATGCTGGCGTGATGGATGAGGTCCTTCCCGCGCCAGACACGAATCCTGCCGGATCGCCGGGCGACCGGCACGGAGAGCGGAACAGGTTCGTGCCCGGGTATCGTCCCGGCGCGACGATCGAGATCGCGCCAGACACCGGCGACGGCATGATCCACGGCGACGACGGCGCACGCCGGGATCAGGCTGAAGATCGCCTCGCCGGCGCGTTCCACCGGCAGCCGCGCCAGATCGTCACGCGACAGCGGGCGGGCATCGGCGGCATCGAAAACTGCGCCGCGTGCCCACTCGAGCCGCGCCAGATCGGCCAGATACGGGCACTCGGCCCGCAGGGCGTGCGTCTCCAGGAATCCCGGCAGACGCGCCCCGAAGTGTCGGAGCGACGGGTGGCCTGACGGGCAGGCCAGCACGTAGTCGGTCGCCAGGTTGTGGAACCGATCGTGCCCCAGCAGCACCCGCGTCTTCGGGTAGTCCTCACCGAGGCAGTCGAGCAGCCGGAAGAAGTACATGTTGGCGTAGATGTCCAGACGGTCGGCGGCCGGCAGGCGATCGTCGCCGGTGAAAATCGCCTCGACCTCGGCTGCCTCGGTCCTGCCGGCGCGCGCCAGCTCCTCGATCCCCGGCCGCACCCCCGCCGGAGCGGTGATCAGCGCCCAGAAGACCTCCTGCACCCGGCGCAGATCCGGTTCGGTCTTCACGCGGTGACCTCCCGGCCCGCGGCCGGTCGACAGACGCCGGCAGGCTGCTGCACCCGGCTGCCGGGATCTGGCGCTCTACCCCCCAGCTCCGCCGCGATCGACCGCGCCTTTTCCGACTCCGCCTCGAGCCGCTCGAACGGCGGAATGTGATCGTCCCATTCGATCAGCGCGCTGACCTCGCCGAAACGACGCACGGCGTCGCGGTACAGGTCCCAGACCGGGTCGATGACCGGGTGATCGTGGGTGTCGATCAGCCATGCACCCTTGTCGGAATGGCCGGCGAGATGGAACTGCCAGACCTTTTCCGCCGGGATGCCGGCCAGGTAGTCGCCCGGATCGAATCGGTGGTTCACGGAGCTGACGTAGATGTTGTTGATGTCGAGAAGGATGCCACAGCCGGATCGGCGCGCCACCTCGGCGATGAATTCCCACTCGTTCATCTCCGAGGCGCGGTAGGCGACGTAGCTCGAGACATTCTCGAGCGCGATGGGGCGGCGGAGACGGTCCTGGACCTGCTGGACCCGCGCCACCACATGACGCAGTGCCTCTCCGGTGTACGGCAACGGCAGCAAGTCGTGCGCATAGTGCCCGCCGACCCCGGCCCAGCACAGGTGATCCGAAACCCACGCCGGTTCGAAACGGTGCGCCAGCACCGCAAGGGCGTCGAGATAGTCCTCGTTCAGCGGATCGTTCGAGCCGATCGAGAGCGACACGCCGTGCAGGACGATCGGATAGCGCTCGCGGACCCGGGTCAGGACTTCCAGCGGACGGCCGCCGCGAACCATGAAGTTCTCGGAGATGACTTCGAACCAGTCGATGCGGGTCGGTCCCGCCAGCACCCGATCGAAGTGATCGCGGCGCAGACCGACTCCGTGGCCGAGGGACGGCGGCCGGCCGTCAGGCCGCGGGGAGGACAACGGGTTGCGCGAAGTGGTCATGATCGGTCCCTGGTTGAGGCCGCCATTGTAATCCCGCGGACGGCCCTCGAATGCGGACGGCCCCGGGATGCACCGGCACCCCGAGGCCGTCTTCGGCATTCAGCCCAGGCCCACAGGCCGGGGAGCGGTCGTCAGGACTTCTTCTCTTCCTTCTTCTCTTCGACGACCTTGCCGCCCTTCTTGGTGCACTCCTCGGCGTCCTTGACCTTCACCCAACCCTTGCCCTTGCACGCGTTCGCGCCGGCGCAGGCATGGCTGCCGTCGGCGGCACCGCACTCGCCATGCCCCTTACAGGCATTGATCCCCGAACACTTGACGGCCTTGCCGTCCTTCTCCTGCGTGTCGCTGGCGAACTGGTGGCCGGCGGCGAGCATGCCGACGACCGCGGCGGCGACGACGAAGCCAATTGCTTTCCGCGTCTTCATTCGAGTCCTCCTTGAAACGGTTGTGGGCGCGGGCGGACCTCACGCCCCGCCCGAAAGCGGCGTACTCTACACCACGCCGAAGCGCAGGACAAACCCGCATGGCCGCTTGGATGCGGGTGTCGCCTCCGGGGATTCGCCGGGCCGATCGGTTGGACGGATCAGCCGGTCAACGAACGATCGGCTCATCGGCCTTGACACTCCAGCGACCCCGCCGTATAAGATGCGGCGCTATTCGTCGCAGCACCGCATCGCCGCTTCTCAAGGCAGGTGAGTCAGAACGCGTGACGGCAGGATGGCCCCGCCAGATTGTCGCGATGCCCGCCGATCTCGGGTTGGCTCCGGCGTCCCCGGCTGCAGGTGGCCCGCCCGTACCGTCACCCCATCCGCCCTTCCTTCCCGAAAGGAGGAGGCATGACGCGTTTTCTGTCACGTTGCATCGTAGGCGGCGCGCTCGTCGCGCTGGCAGCAGGCGGTTCTAACAGCTGGGCCATCGGTAAGGTCAAGGCCGGCGAGACGCGGCCCTACTTCGCGACCACTCCCCGACCCTACCCGGTCGGCAGCGACTCCCGTCCCGTCGTCTGGACGGACACCATCAGGTCTCCCGGCGCGACCTGGCTGCGGTTGCACTTCACCCGGTTCGATCTGGCCCCGGGCGACTATGTCTCGATCCAGGGATCGGGAGGCGAAACCCACCGCTACACCGGGCGCGGGCCGCATGACAGTGGCGACTTCTGGTCGTTCTCGACCGACGGCGACCGGGCCGTCGTCCGACTGCACGCGGGCAAAGGGATCGGCGGCGGCTATACCATCACCGAAATCGGCCATGGCACGTTGATCGCCGAGGAGCCGGTCCTCGAAGTCGTCTGCGGCACGGACGGCCGCAAGGACGTCGCCTGCTATAGTTCTCCGGCGCCGACGACCTTCAGGCCGATCGCCCGTCTGCTGTTCCAGGACGACTCGGACGGTGCGTTCTACGTCTGCACCGGGTCGCTGGTCGCCGGGTCGAGCGCCAGCACCCTGATCACCAACAATCACTGTATCGATTCGCAGAGCGAAACCAACTCGCTCCAGGCGCGTTTCAACTACCAGAAAGCCGCCTGCAAGGGGAACCAGCAGGCGGCCGCCAGCAACTACAACGGCGGTTCGTTCCTGCGCACCTCCACGGTGAACTACACCGGCGGCAACAGCGGGCTCGACTACACCCTGCTGACGCTCCAGGGAAGCCCGGAAGCGACGTGGGGCGAGTTCACCGCCACCACCCTCGAGCCGGGCCCCGGTTCACTGATGCTCTTTCCGCAGCACCCGGCCGGCGGGCTGAAGAAACTCGGCAAGTTCGAGGACCGGCAGCAGAATGTCCTTTGCGATGTGACCGCCATCCATGAGACCTACGTCGTCGACAGTTTCGGGAACACCACCAACCCCGCCAGTCAGTTCTCCTACGGCTGCGACAGCGAGGGGGGGTCGTCCGGTTCGCCGATCCTGAACGGCGGCGCGTCTCGGGTGTGGGGGCTGCATCACTTCGGCGGGGTCAACAATTGCAACAACTCCGCCACTCACATGAGCGACATCTGCGGCGATGCCGGCGCGCTGCTGAGCTGCGCGAGCAACTGACGCGAACTTCGCCGGCCGGATGAACGGGCCGGGTTCATTGAGGGGCCCCCGGTAGCACACGGGGGCCCTTCATCTTTCAGCGCGGGATGCGTTGCAGGATTCGCCCCACCGCCTCGCGGAATTCCCCCGGTGCCGGAAGCAAACTCGGGACCAGGTAGGCCTCGCGGGGGAAATCGAAGAAGTAGCCGGGGTGGACGAGGACGCCGTCCTTGTCGAGGAGTTGCAGGACCAGATCCTCCTCCGGGATCGTGGCCGGGACCTGCAGGACTGCGGACCATCCACCGTCGGCGGGAAGCACCCGGCAGGAGGTGTCGGTGCCGACCGTGCGGACCAGGTGCGCACGGTTCTCGTCGACGCGCCGGCGCACGCCCGCCTGGATCGTCTCTCCCAGTTCCAGCAGGCGTGGGGCGGCGACCATGACCGGCGTGCCGGCCGACAGGTAGGTGTCGGCGACGAGTTCGAGCCGGTCGATGGCGGCGTCCGCCGCCTCGTCCGGTCCATGCACCACGATCCACCCCAGCTTGAGATGCGGCAGGCCGCACGATTTCGACAGCCCTCCCAGGACGAAACGCAGCGCCCGGGGCACGGAGTCGTGCGCACCGCCCGGCAGCAGCGACACCGGCACGGCCGTGGTCGCGGCGCCGGACCGCACGCCGTCGGGCGTCAGGTAATCGAAAAAAACCTCGTCCGAGATCAATGGGATATTCCGTGCGGCGGCGAAAGACTCGAGGAACTCCAGCTCCTCACGGGTGACTGCGGTTCCCGTCGGGTTGTTGGGATTGACCACCACGATTGCCCGCGGACCGGCCGGCCCGGCCTCGCGCGCGGCGCGTTCGACCGAAGCCATGTCGAGACGCCAGCGCTCTTCCAGGACCAGCTGGTAGGGCACGGTCCGTACCGACTCGAGACCGGCCAGGTAATCGAACAGCGGGTAGCTCGGGCTGGGGACGAGGATCGCGTCGCCGGGATCGGCGAGCAGCTTCAGCAGCCAGGCGTACGCCTCGCTGGTGCTCGCGGTGAGAATGACGTGGTCGGGGCGCACCGCATGACCACGGCGCCCGTAATACGCGGCCACCGCCTCACGTGCCGGCACCAGGCCGCGGGGTGCCGGATCGTAGGAGCTCATCGCCGCCACCGCGAAGACCGCCGCGATGTCAGGAAGCGGGTAGTCGAGACCGGCGCGCGTCGGATTCGATTCGGTCAGGTCGAGGATGTGGGCGCCGGCGGCGCGCTTCTCCGCCAGGACGCGGGTCAGACGATTGGTCGGGTGCGACCATGGAAGCCGGCCGGAGAACACCGCGGCAGTATACGCGGCCGGCCGGCGGCGACGCGCGGGCGACAGCAGGCGACAGAATCGCAGGCAGACCCCGCATTCGATCGAGTCCGCATAGTAAACTCCTGTTTCAAAACTGTTGCGCTCCGGGCGCATGCTTGGTATATTGCACGCACCCACCCGTTCTCCGGGGCAGCGTGCCTGTCAATCGAGGGAGGTTGTGATGGCCAATGTGACGCGTGAACAGACGCCCGGCAATGGTTCGACGCGCGCCGCCTCGGTGGCGCAGTGGACCTCCGGCGTCCCGCGTCCGACCCCCGCGGAGATGGAGCGTGATCTGGCTTCCATCCGCGTGCCGCTCGAGGAGGCGACCACCCTCCCCTCCCGGTTCTATCTCGACCCGGGGATCCACCAGGCCGAAGTCGAGTCGATCTTCACCAAGATGTGGCTGTGTGTGGGGCGCGAAGAGGACGTCGCGAAGCCCGGCGACTTCCTGGTCCGCGATGTTGGCAGCGACAGCGTCATCATCGTGCGCGACGATCGCGGCACGATTCGCGCCTTTCACAATGTCTGCCGGCACCGCGGTTCGAAGCTGGTCACCGAGCCGGCCGGCCAGGGACTGAAAAGCTTCCTCTGCCCCTATCACGCCTGGACCTACGAGCTGGACGGCCGCCTGCGACACGCGCCGCACATGGAGGAAGCACGGAATTTCGAACCGCCGCGCTTCGGTCTCAACCCGGTCCGCATCGGCACCTGGGACGGGTTCGTGTTCATCTGCCTGAGCGCGACCGAGCCGTCACTCGAGGAGTTCCTCGGCGCCATGAGCACCAAGTTCTCCACCTACGGCATGGGGCGTCTGAAGCGGGGCAAGAAAATCACCTACATGGTGGACGCGAACTGGAAGATGCTGGCGGAGAACTATTCCGAGTGCTACCACTGCGCGCTCATCCACCCCGAGCTCAACAAGGTGTCGCACTACCTGAGCGGCGGTGAGCTCGACCTGGTGAACGACGCCGCGGTCGGCGGCTGGATGGAACTGCGCAAGGACGATTACCAGACGATGTCGCTCAGCGGTCATTCGTCGCTCCCGCCGTTCCCCGGCATCAGCGAGGAAGACCACCGGCGCATCCACTATTACATCGTCTATCCGAACCTGCTCCTCAGCCTGCACCCCGACTACGTCATGACCCACACGGTCTGGCCGCAGGGGACGGGACGTTCCGAGATCGTCAACGAGTTCCTGTTCGACGCCGACGAGGTGGCGCGTCCCGGGTTCGATCCGTCGGACGCGGTCGATTTCTGGGACTTGACCAACCGGCAGGACTGGCGCGCCTGCGAGCGGGCCCAGAAGGGAGTGCAGTCGGTCGGATACGATCGCGGCCGGCTGAGCGCGCTCGAATGGATGCTGCATATCTTCGACAACTTCGTCGCCGATCGCCTGACCGGCGTGAAGCTGCCGGCGCCGCCGCGCCTCACGGGGAACGCCGGCTGAAGCGCCGTCACCCGCGGCGCGGATGACGGACCGCGCCGCCTCCCTACATCATGTTGAGCTGGAGTTTCGCCGCCTCGGACATGCGCTCCGGGGTCCAGGGCGGATCCCAGACGACATCCACGCGTGCCGCGGTGACCCCGGGCAGGGCGCGGATCTTGTTCTCCACCTCGGGCGGCAGCGATCCGGCGACCGGACACATCGGTGAGGTGAGCGTCATCCGGACCTGGACCGAACCGACAGTTTCGTCGGTCACGATGTCGTAAACCAGGCCGAGTTCGTAGATGTTGACCGGGATCTCCGGATCGAAGCAGGTCTGCAGGGATTCGACGACCCGGTCGCGCAGGCTGATGCGCGGCACGAACGTGGAGGAACCCGGGGCGCTGCCGTCGGCGCCATCCGCCCCCTGACCCTTCTGATCGTCCATTCGCTACTCCGTCGAGACCGTGTCCTGGCGGCGGTCGATCGCCGCCCGGAGCGTGTGCCAGGCAAGGGTGGCGCACTTGACCCGGATCGGGAACTCGCTGACGCCGCCGAATGCCAGGAGCTTCCCGAGACTTTCCGACTCCCCGGGCCGGCCCGTCACCAGCGCGTGGAACCGCTGGAACAGCGCCTCGGTCTCGGCCCGCGTCTTCCCCTTGACGATCTCGGTCATCAAGGACGCGGACGCCTTGGAGATGGCGCATCCCGATCCCTGGAACGTGACGTCGCGGACGGTGTCGCCATCCATCTCGAGGTAGACCGTGAGCTTGTCGCCACACAGCGGGTTGAAGCCGTTCGCATGCCGCGAGGGTGGCGGCAGGGTTCGGAAGTTCCGCGGCACCCGGTTGTGATCGAGGATGACTTCCTGGTACAGATCGCTGAGATCGGTCATCGCTTGAACACCTTCAGGACCTTCCGTACCGCGGCCACCAGGGCGTCCACCTCGTCGCGGGTGTTGTAGAAGGCGAACGAGGCCCGCGCCGTCGCCGGCACTCCGAACCTGTCCATCAGCGGCTGCGCGCAGTGGTGGCCGGCGCGCACCGCGATCCCCTCGCGGTCGAGGATGGTGCCGATGTCATGCGGGTGGATGTCATCGAGGACGAACGACACGACCGCGGTTTTGCGCCGGGCACGGCCAAGGATCCGCAGCCCCGGCACCGTCTCCAGGCCGGCGGTCGCGTAGGCGAGCAGGTCGTCCTCGTGCGCGGCCCGACCGTCGCGGTCGAGGGTCCCCAGGTAGTCGATCGCCGCCCCCAGGCCGATGACACCCGCGATGTCGGGTGTGCCGGCCTCGAATTTCATCGGCGGACGGTTGTAGAGGGTCTTCTCGAAGGTGACCGAAGCGATCATGTCGCCGCCCCCCTGCCAGGGCGGCATGGCGTCGAGGTGCGCCGCCTTCCCGTACAGGACACCGATGCCCGTCGGGCCGAAGATCTTATGACCCGACAGCGCATAGAAATCGCAGTCCAAATCGCGCACATCGAGACGCAGGTGCGACGCCGCCTGGGCGCCGTCCACCAGGACCGGCACAGCACGGTCGTGCGCCAGATCAATCATCTCGCGGACGGGGTTGATGGTGCCCAGGGCGTTGGACGCGTGCGTCAAGGCTACCAGCCGCGTCCGCGGGCCGATCATCTGCCCGTAGGCCTCGAGATCGAGGTCACCGTCGTCGAAGATCGGCACGACGCGGAGCACCGCCCCGACCTCCTCGCAGACCATCTGCCAGGGAACGATGTTCGAGTGGTGTTCCATCGCCGTGATCAGGATCTCGTCCCCGGGACCGACGCGACGGCGCGCGAAACTCTGCGCCACCAGGTTGATCGCCTCCGTGGTGCCGCGCGTGAAGATGATCTCGGACAACGCCCCGGCGTTGATGAACTGGCGCACTTTCTCCCGCGCCGCTTCGTAGGCCTCGGTGGCGCGCTCGCTCAGCTCGTAGAGGCCACGGTGGATGTTGGCGTAGTCGTGCTCGTAGAAACGGGCGACGGCGTCGATGACGGCCCGCGGTTTCTGGGTGGTGTTGGCGTTGTCGAGGTAGACGAGCGGCCGGCCGCGGGCCTGCTGGTGCAGCGCCGGGAAGTCGCCCCGGACGAGGGCGACGTCGAACAGCGCCTGCGCCGTCTCCAACCGCATCCCGCCGGCATCGCCTCCGCTGGGTGGGGCGCCCCCGGGATTGTCCCCCGACCGCGTTCCGGCGGATGCCGCTGGCCGGTCCGACGCCAACGCGTCGGCCGGGGTCTCCGCAGCTTCGGCCCGCGTCCATTGCGACGGCATCGAGTCGACGAAGAGGAGCGGGGATTCGATCATGTCCGTCTCCAGCGCGGGACCCGGCCCCTGCACCTCGATATCCAGGGGCGCGTCCGCCGCGATCGGCATCGTCACCGCCGGGAACTGCACGGCGGCGGCCCGGCGGGCGGCGGCGGCGATCCGCCGGCGGGCCGGCAGAAGATCGATCGCCGAATCGCGCTCGACCGTCCTCGCGGTCGGGCGGGCCACCGGTCTCACGGGTGGACGGGCGGCCGGCTTCACGTCCGCACCTGGCTTCGGGGCCGGCGCGGGCCTGGGGCCCGTCCGTCGCTTCGCGACAACCACGCGTCGTTTCGCGCCGATGGCGCGCCGGGCGGCCCGGCGGGGCACGGCCCACGGCTTGGCGCGCCGCTTCGTCCGCGACGCTGCCGCCGCTCCCCGTCCTGCCTTCCGTGCCGGCTTCAAACGGAAACCTCCGACCGGTGACCGTGCGGCATCCGGGTGTAAAGCAGGCACTCCAGACCGGCGCGGATCGACTCGATCCGGATCCGCTGCAGGATCTCGCCGATGAAGGCCTGGATCAGGAGATTGCGGGCCATCTCCAATCCGATGGCGCGTGACCTGAGGTAGAAGAGCGCGTCGTCCTCCAGCTGCCCGACGGTGGCACCGTGCGTACACTTGACATCGTCGGCGAAGATCTCCAGCTGCGGCTTGGTGTCGACCAGCGCGTCCTCGGAGAGGATCAGGTTCCTGTTGATCTGGTGGGCGTCGGTCTTCTGCGCGTCGGGACGGACCAGGATGCGGCCGTCGAAGACGCCGCGCGCGTGGCCGTCCAGCACACCCTTGTAGAACTCCTGGCTGCTGCAGTGCGGCCGGGCATGATCGATGCTCGTGTGGTTGTCCACGTGCTGCGAACCGGTCCCCACGTACAGCCCGTCCAGCCGGCACTCCCCCCCCTCGCCGTCCAGGAGGCACTCGAGATCGTTACGGACCAGCGCGCCGCCCAGGCTGACGTTCCAGGACCCGAACGAACCGTTCCGGCCGACCCGGGCCTGCAGACCCGAAACATGCGATGTCTTGTTCGCTTCCCGCTGGATCCTGTAGTGCTCCACCCTGGCGCCGTCGCCGACGACCACTTCGCTCACCGGGCAGGTGAAGCAGGGATCCGGCGTCCCGTGGCTGACGTACGACTCGACGACCGCCACCTGGCTGCCGGTTCCGGCGACCACCAACGTGCGGGGCCAGGAGACCACCGGACCGCCGTGCGGCGAGGCAACGTGCAGCAGATGGATGTCGCCCGGCACCACCACCCGGTCGGGCACCAGGACGAACGCGCCGTCCTCGAGCATGGCGGTGTTGAGTGCCGCGAACGGGCGGCCGGCGGTTGCGGCGATCCGGCCGAGGTGCGGATCGAGCAACTCGCGGTGCTTCACCAGCGCCTCGGCAAGGCTGGTGACGATCACTCCGTCCGGCAGAGGCCGCAGGCGCGATAGCGCCGCGCTGTAATGTCCATTGACAAACACCAGATGGCTGCAGTCCCAGGGCTCGAAGGTGTAGCGCTCGATCGCCTCCCGGGTGATCCCGTTGCCCCCGGCGTCGCCATCGGGTCGGAACGGCACCCCGAGGATCGGCGCGACGCTGGTGTGGCGCCAGGCTTCCTGCCGGGTGGTCGGGAATCCCGCCGCTGCAAACGCGTCGAGGGCGCCCCGGCGAAGCGGCGCAGCCCAGTCGCCGCGACCACCACGGGCCTGGTCGCGCGACCGGAAGATCTCCAGATAGTGTTCGCGCGCTTCGTCTGATCCGTTCATGGTCTCCACCGGCCATCCGTGGGGGCCGCCGGGGTCCGGCGGCGCGGTGCGCCGCTCAAGGGGCTGTGGCCCAGGTGCCGCCCGCGTGGTTCTCGACCCAGGCGTATCCCTTCTTCTCGAGCTCCAGCGCCAGGGTCCGGTCCCCCGACACCGCGATCCGACCCTGCGACAGGACATGCACATGGTCGGGGACGATGTAGTTGAGCAATCTCTGGTAATGAGTGATGACGACCATCGATCGGCTGCCGTTGCGCAGGGCGTTGACCCCATTCGCCACCACGCGCAGCGCATCGATGTCGAGCCCCGAGTCGGTCTCGTCGAGGATCGCCAGCGCCGGATCGAGGACCGCCATCTGCAGCACCTCGTTGCGTTTCTTCTCCCCGCCGGAGAACCCCTCGTTCACCGACCGGTTGAGAAACGCCTGGTCCATCTCCACCAGCTTCAGCTTCTCCTTCACCAGCGTCATGAAATCCATCGCGTCCAGCTCCGGTTCGCCGCGGTGCTTGCGGATGGCATTGACGCCGGCTTTCAACAGATAGATTGTGCTGACGCCGGGGATTTCGACCGGGTACTGGAACGCCAGGAAGATCCCCTCCCAGGCGCGCTCTTCGGGCGACAATTCGAGCAGGTTGCGGCCGCGGTACAGGACCTCGCCCTGCGTGACCTCGACGTCGTCCCGCCCCGCGAGAACGTTCGCCAGCGTGCTCTTGCCCGAGCCGTTCGGCCCCATGATGGCGTGCACCTCTCCCGGCCGGACCGAGAGATTGATGCCGCGCAGGATCTCCTTCCCGCCGGCGTTGGCGTGCAGGTTGCGGATCTCGAGCATGCTAGCCGACGCTCCCTTCCAGGCTGACCCCGAGGAGTTTCTGGGCCTCGACGGCGAACTCCATCGGCAGCTCGCGGAACACTTCCTTGCAGAAGCCGTTGACGATCAGGTTGACGGCGTCTTCCTGGGTCAGCCCACGCTGCCGGCAATAGAACAGCTGGTCGTCACCGATCTTGGAGGTCGAAGCCTCGTGCTCCAGCCGCGCCGTACTGTTCTTGACCTCGATGTACGGAAACGTGTGCGCCCCGCACTTGTCGCCGATCAGCAGGGAGTCGCACTGCGAATAGTTGCGGGCGCCCCGCGCCCCTTTGAGCACTTTCACCATCCCGCGGTAGGTGTTCTGGCCGTGACCCGCCGAGATCCCCTTGGAGATGATCGTGCTCTTCGAATTCTTGCCGATGTGGATCATCTTGGTCCCGGTGTCGGCCTGCTGGTAGTTGTTGGTCAACGCCACCGAGTAGAACTCCCCGATCGTGTCATCCCCCTGCAGGATGCACGACGGGTACTTCCAGGTGATCGCCGACCCGGTCTCGACCTGGGTCCAGGAGATCTTCGACCGCGCCCCGGCGCACTTGCCGCGCTTGGTGACGAAGTTGAAGATGCCGCCCTTCCCCTGTTTGTCCCCCGGGTACCAGTTCTGCACCGTCGAGTACTTGATCTGCGCGTCCTCCAGCGCCACCAGCTCGACGACCGCCGCGTGCAGCTGGTTGTTGTCGCGCTTCGGGGCGGTGCAGCCCTCCAGGTACGACACGTAGGCCTTGTCGTCGGCCACGATCAGCGTCCGCTCGAACTGCCCGGTGTCGGCGGCGTTGATCCGGAAGTAGGTGCTCAGCTCCATCGGGCAGCGCACCCCCTTCGGAATGTAGACGAACGAGCCGTCACTGAATACCGCCGCGTTGAGGGCGGCGAAGAAATTGTCGGTGTGGGGCACGACCGATCCGAGGTATTTCTGCACCAGGTCGGGGTGCTCCTGCACCGCCTCGGAGAACGAACAAAAGATGATACCTAGCTCCCTGAGCTTCCCCTTGTAGCTCGTGGCGACCGAGACGCTGTCGAACACCGCGTCCACCGCGACCCCCGCGAGGACCTTCTGCTCCTCCAGCGGGATGCCGAGCTTCTCGTAGGTCTTGCGGATCTCCGGGTCCAGTTCGTCCAGGCTTTTCAGCTTCTCCATCCCCCGCGGGGCGGAGTAGTAGACGATGTCCTGGTAGTCGATCTTCGGGTAGCGGACGTTCTGCCAGGTGGGCTCGGTCATCGTCGTCCAATGGCGGTACGCCTTGAGACGCCACTGCAGCATGAACTCGGGCTCGTTCTTCTTCGCCGAAATCAGCCGGACCAGGTCCTCGCTCAGACCACGCGGGATGCTCTCGGCTTCGACGTCGGTGACGAAGCCCCACTTGTAGTCCTGGTCGATCCGGTCCCGAATCGCTTTGTTGCCGCCCGCCATCGTGGTCTCCGATCCTCTCAGTGCCCGACGCCTGGCATTGCCAGCGGTGTCCGGCTGCCGAGCGTCGCCGTCATGCAGGCCTCGGTCCCGACCAGGTCGGCCAGTGTCGTCCGTCCCAGGACCCGATCGAGCAGCCCGCCAATCACGCCCCAGAGTGAGCGGATCGAGCAGTCATCCATGTGGCTGCAGACCTCGAGCTCGCCGGTGTGTTTGCCGCAGTAGGTGGTGTCGTAAAGCCGGCCGCCGAGCGCCCCCAGGATCTCCGCGATGTTGATCGCCTTCGCCTCGCGGCTGAGAGTGTAGCCGCCGCTCCGTCCCAGGACGCTGCGCACCAGCCCGGCCCGCCGCAGGGTGCGGATCAGCTTGGCGACGTTGGGGACGGTCAGTCCCTCCCCACGCGCCATCTCCTGCAGGCTGACCGGCTCCACACCCGTCCGCTGCTGGCGGCGGGCCAGCAGGAGCATGCACCGGAGACCGTATTCTTCCTGGGCCGAGACCTTCATTCGTGGGAACTCCCCGTCGTGCCTCAATCCGGCGGCGACGTCGGGCAGTTTATTAAACATGGACTTTTTTGTCAACAATTACCGTTACCAGCCGATCCCGTAGTCCTCCCCCTGGTTGGAGGACCCGCCCCACATCGTTCCGTGGGCGCGATCGAGGAGGATGGCGTTGACCGGCCCGGAGTTACGGTCCTCGAAGTCGAGCCGGTATCCCATCCGGCGCAGCTCGTCCCGGACCCATTCCGGGGTGCGGCTGTCGAGAGTCAGCCGGCCGGGCTCCACTTCATGCTCCCCGAACGAGCTGCGCATCTGCCAAGTAGTGACGTTGGCGGCTTCCGCGGCTTCCTGGACGTTGAACCCGAACTCGACGATGTTGAGGAAGAACTGCAGGAGGTTCTGGTCCTGGGTATCGCCCGCCTGTACCGCGAAGGCGAGCCACGGGGCGCCGTCCTTGACCGCCAGCGACGGAGTCAGCGTCACCCGCGGCCGCTTGCCCGGCTCGACCACGTTATAGGGGTTCTCGCGTCGGTCGAGGACGAAGCTCTGCATCCGCTGCGACAACCCGATCCCGGTCTTCCCGGCGATCACCGCCGGCACCCAGCCGCCCGACGGCGTCATCGACACCACCCACCCCTCGGCGTCCGCCGCGATCACCGATGTCGTCCCGGCGTGGAAGGCATCGGTGCGCGTCAGGGAGAGATCAGTCTGCTTGGTCGCGCCCGGCCGTTCCTGCAGGCCCGGCATCGCGGGGTCCTCCTTCTCCTCCGGCGGCCACCCCTTCAGCAGGTCGGCGAATGGGTTCGTCCCGCCCTGGAACGGATAAGGATCCCCGGGCCGGACGTCGGTGCGGTTGCGCTCCCAGTCGACCGTCGCCCAGCGCCGCCGCGCATATTTCTTCGACAGCAGCCCGCGCACCGGCTCCTCCGGCGCGAAGTCCGGGTCGCCGTAGTAGAAATCGCGGTCGGCGAACGCCAGGTGCATCGCCTGGGTGACTGCGTGGATGTAGCGGGCGCTGTTGTATCCCATCGCCTTGAGATCGGCGTTTTCCAGGAGATTCAACGCCTGCAGCAGCGCCGGCCCCTGGGTCCAGGTGGTCAGCTTGTAGACCTCGACGCCGCGGTAGGTGGTCGAGACCGGCTCCTCGAGTTTCACCCGCCAGCGGGCGAGGTCCTCGGTGGTGAACAGCGCCCCCTCGGCGCGCGCCGCCGCGACCAGTTCGCCCGCCAGCTCGCCGCGGTAGAAGAGGTCGTACGCCGCCAGGATCGCCGCCTTGCGGTCCTTGCCCGCGGCGAGGGCCGAGCGTTCGGCGTCGACGAGCCGCCGCAGAGTGCGGGCCAGATCAGTCTGACGGAACAGGGCGCCTGTCTCAGGTGGATTCCCGTCGCGCGGCAGGAAGACCGCCCGTGAGAACGGCCAGCCCTCGATCATCTTCCGGTTGGCCTCGATGGTCCGAATCAACTGAGCCTCGATCGGGTACCCCTCTCCTGCCATCTCAATCGCCGGGGCCAGCACTTCGCTGAGCGGCAGCTTCCCCCATTCCGCCAGCATGACCAGGAGCCCGCCGGGTGTTCCCGGTGTCACGGCGGCCAGCGGCCCGTACTCCGGCGGGTACTTCAGGTTCTTGCCACGGAAAAACTCCGCCGTCGCGCCGGTCGGCGCCACGCCGAGCGCGTTGACGCCGATCACCTTCCGGGTGCGCGGGTTCCAGACCAGCGCCTGTGTCTCGCCCCCCCAAGCGAGGGTGTCCCACATCGTGCAGGTCGCTGCCAGCATCGCGCAGGCCGCGTCGACGGCGTTGCCGCCGCGCTCGAACATCCGTGCTCCGGCGGTGGCCGCGAGCGGCTTGCCGGTGATCGCCAGCCATTTCCGCGCGTGCAGCACCGGTTTCTGGGTGCGGGCGGCTTCCGCGGGGTCGGACAGGAAGGCCACAGTGACGGCAGCCAAGACAGCGGACAGCACGGCTGCACCCGGGAAACGTACGCCGCCGCCTCGATTCAACTTTTTCCTCCTGGAGCATCAACCTGTTCCTTCCCGGCAGACCCACCGAGAGCCGCGAGCCGTGCTTTGGCCTGGATCAGTTCGGGGATGTCGGGATCGGCGTCCCGCCAGTCGTCGAGAAAGCGTTCGTACCAGTGGCTGGCACGCACCGGATCGCCGAGACGTTCGTGGATCTGCGCCAGGCGGAACTGGTCGAGCACCCAGATCGCGGAGTTCTCCGCGAACCACCACTTGCTATTCCGGTCCGCCAGGAAACGCTCATACTCCGCGGCCGCCTCTTTCCAGAGCCGGAGTGACTCGTAGGCCCGGCCGAGCGCCCGGTGGCGGCGGATCAGGCTGGACGCCCGGGCGAGAGGCTCCAGGAGGGGGATTGCTTCCATGCTTCGGCCACCGGCGAGGAGGAGACAGCCATGCGCGAACTGAAGCTCTTCCTTGACGAAGCGGCTGGTCGATCTTTTTTCCGCCTCCTCGTGTTCCCGGATCACCGACCCGAGTGGTTCTGCCAACCCGACCTCGGCGCTGAAGGAGGCCAACTGCGGGAGGAATGCCATGCTCTCCCGGGCCGGTGTGACTTCTCCGGACGTTGGCGCCACAGGAACGCCACCGAACCGCGCCCTGAGCCAGGAGGGAGCGAGCCCGACAAACCCGTCCCAATGGGTCAGGATCCGCACTGCCTCGGGACCGTGAGTAATCACCTCTGTCAGTTCGTGGGCTTCCCCCAACCGACCGGCGGCCAGTAGAACGGCGATCCAGGCCGACGTCCCGCCAATCCTCACATCATCGGACAACCGGTCCAGGCTTTCGACAAACTTTCTCTTCTCGACCCAATCGTTCCCGCTGATCAGGGTAGCAAGGCCGACGTAGTCTGCCGACCTGCCTGTCTCCCGGTATTCCTCGAGCGTCGCCTTCACCGCTTCCTTCTTGCCCTGCAGCATGAGCGCCTGAACAACGCAGTAGAGATCCCAGTCCCAGAATCGCCACGTCTCGCGACACTCTTCTTCCATCCGTGCGGCATCCTGGTAGATCTGGTTGTAGAGGTAACAGAGATAATTGTTCGAGATACCGACCCGCTGTCGCTGGATCCGCAGGCGGCTCACCTCAGCGTCGTAGTCGTATGACGCATCGAGGACCCCGATCTCCGCCATCAGTCGTTGATTCTCAGGCAGGCCGTTCGAGAGCCGGTACGCTTCCTTCGCAGACCAGCGCGCTTCCTTGAATCTCCCCAGGCCATTGAGCTCGCCCGAGAGTGTCGCAGCAGCCGCGTAGAAACCGGGGTCCTGCTCCAGCGCCTGGCGAAGGAGAGTCACCCGCTCCTCGGCGTTTTCAAGATTCCTGGCCAGAGAAAACGTCTGATGCGCCTGGAGCGATCGGGTCGTCGGCGGTGACATGTTGGCGAGGGCGACGCTCGATTCTCCGAGCGCTCGTCTCAGTTCGAGGCTGATCTCGTGAATCGTCAGGAGAATGCGGTCGTCAGAGTCGGCGACCCCGGATCGAGTGATGACCGCGCCCCCGCCTCCGAAACGGCGCATGTTGGCCTCGAGTCGGACCCCCGGCGCTGCCGGCGAAATCCTGCCGGTCAAGTACCCCTCGCACCCTTCCTGGACACAGACGCTCCCCAGGACTGCGGGATCGGCCCTGACAGTCCCACCGGCGGTCACCTTCCCCAGAATCTGTTCCCGGCGCTTCCCCTTGATGACGGTCAGGAAGTTGGAGTGGTCGATCCGGTTCTCGAAGGAGTCCCTGATAGCGGTTTCGAACTCGGGACGACCGGTGGCGTTTTCAAAATCGATCACCAGAATCCGATCGCCCGGCCGAAACCTGCTCGCCGGGCGGAGGGTCCACCACGCGGCCGCCCCCGCGGCGATCGCCACCGCGACGAGCCCAGCCAGCGCCGCCCGTCGTCCGGGAAAGACCGCCACCCAGCCCCCGCGACCGTGGCCGACCGCCGGCGTCTTCCGCGACTCCGCGGCCTGCATCGCGCCGGCGCCGTCGCTCACCCGGGCGGCCGGTCCGCTCCCCCGCCGCAGACGGCGCAGGTCGACGGCGATCTCCTCGGCATGCTGGTACCGTTCCCGTGGGTCCTTCTCCAGGCATTTATCGATCAGCCGTTCGAGGTCCGCGGGTGTCTCCGGGTTCAGGCTGGCGGCCGAAACCGGCTGGTCGCGGACGATGGCGCTCAGGACATCGGTGACGGTCCGCCCCCTGAACGGAACCACCCCGGTGGTCATCTCGTACAGGGTGATCCCGAAGGCGAAGAGGTCCGATCGGGAATCGACCGGTTCACCGCGCGCCTGTTCCGGGGACATATAGGCCGCCGTGCCGAGGACCCGCCCCTCGCGGGTCAACTCGCCGGAGATCGTGTCCAGCCGGCTCAGACCCGGCCGGCCCAGGAGGTCGGGATCTTCGGCCAGTTTGGCCAGGCCGAAATCGAGGATCTTCACATGTCCATCGGCACCGATCATGATGTTGTCGGGTTTCAGGTCGCGGTGAATCACGCGCGCCGAGTGGGCGCGGGTCAGCGCTTCGGAGATTTCGGTGGCGAAGGCCAGCGTGTCCCGGAGCGGCAGCGGCCGCGCAGCCATGAAGGCCCGCAAGGTCTTCCCTTCGACGAGCTCCATGGCGATAAACACGGTGCCGTCCGCTTCCCCGACCTCGTAGACCGTCGCGATGTTCGGGTGGGTGACGGCGGCCGCCGCCCGGGCCTCGCGCAGAAAGCGCAGGCGCCGCTCCTCGTTCGCGACCAGATCCGGCGGCAGGACCTTGAGCGCTACCGGACGCCGCAGGCGGGTGTCCCAGGCGCGGTAGACGACACCCATCCCCCCTTCGCCAAGCTTCGAGTCAATCCGGAAGTGGGACAGCGTCCTGCCGATCATCGTGGGTGGACGGTCCTCCGACATGGAGCACCACTGCGCCGCGGCAACCTGCCGCCCATACTACCAGAGGGCGAGTGTCCCTCCACCGGCGGCGCCGGCTGGATGTTTTCCGTTACCATGCTCGGCGGAATCGCCCCCGTGGGTGACGGATGAACCCGAGATTTCGAATCGTCCCGGCGTTCTTTCCCGGAGCGTCCCGCCCGAGGAGAGCGCTGCTGGCCATCGGCTTCGCCGCCAC
>JANNTZ010000020.1:0-8665 GCA_031394595.1 Acidobacteriota bacterium | reverse complement strand
TCGCGGAATTCCGCCGAGCCGGTGTCCTGGACTTCCTCCATCGAGATGACGCCGGTCGGGCGCGACCGGAGCTGGTCCAGGACCACGTTCACGGCGAGGCGATACAGCCAGCGGTAGAAGACCTCCCCGGTCCGGAAACGGTGGATGTACTTGAAGACCTTGAGGAAAGCGTCCTGGCAGGCGTCGCAGGCATCCTCGCGGCCGAGCCCCATCTGCATCCCGATGGCGATCACCCGCCGCTCGTACAGGCGCATCAGCCCCTCGAAGGCGGCGGGGTCTCCGTTCTTTGCACGCTGGACCAGGGCGGTGACTTCGGGAGACTCGCTCCGATCGGCACCGGCACCCACGCCCTCTCCCACGACCCGGGACCCGGTCGAGTCCATGTCTCGCGTCCCCTTCAGAAAGGGCTGATGTTGCCACGTCGATCGACCGCCAGAACGCTGTAATAGCCCAGACCGGAAGGCAGCGTCAAATCCACCGAAAGCGCCCTGACGTTGTCCATGCCGGGGACGATCGTGGAGGGGCCGAGCGAGGCCCGGCCGACCGCGCGCGTCGTGAGATGGACCTGGTAATGGTCGATGCTGGTCGGGTAGCCGGCAAGATCGTGGGTGACCGCGGGCCAAACGAGTCGCAGCGTCGAGGTCCCGACCCGCGTGGCAAGCAGGGCCTCGATCCCGCCAGGCAGCTCGTGCCCCGCCCCCGATTCGAAGCCGTTGCCGTCCAGCGCCGTGACCAAGTAGTACAGGTCGCCCGGCTGCGTGACCGCCCCCAGGTCGGTGAACTGGGTGACCGCCGGGTCAACGAGCGTCGCCCAGGGGGCCGAGGCGAACGGCACGAATCCCGGTGTCGAGCCACGATAGACGCGATACCCGACCACCGTCGTCGGTCGTTCGTAGATGTCCACCAGCGGGCGACTCCAGCGCAGCACGAGGTCCGCCCCCACCCGATCCACCTTCAGGTCGGTGATGGAACGGGGCGGCGCGATCCCCTGGATCAAGTGCGGGACATTCGAAACCTCCGCGGAGAGCGCGCTCTCGAGCCCCGAGGTATTGGTCGCGCTCAAGGCCATGTAGTAGCGCACGCCGTTGACCAGGCCGCTGAGGATCGCGCTGGTGGTCCCGGCCCGCACGTCGAGACGCGCCGTGTAGCTCCGCGGCTGGGTCCCGTAATGGAGACTGTAGGTCTTCAGGTCGGGTTCGGGATTCGGTTGCCACTGCACGTTGAGGACCGCCCCGCTCCCCGGGTCGGCGGCGTTCAGACCGGTCGGGACCGCCGGTGGATCGGGGTTGGTCGGCAGGGCGCGTACGCACCCCGGCCCGGCGTCGCAGTCGTCGTTAAGGTTCGAGGCGCTCCCCTCGAACCCTTCGAGATCCGTCGAGACCGCATAGTAGTAATAGGCCGTGCCGTTCACCACCGACTGATCACGACAGGAGGTGGCCGAGATCGACTGGCAGGCAACCGGGGAATACGGACCCACCGGCGCGGCGCCGCGGTAGATGCGGGTCCCGGCAGCCGGGATCACCGGCGCCGTCCAGGTCAGGGTCACGCGGGCATTCCCCGCCACCGCGATCAGTCCGGTCGGCGGTGGGGGCGCTGGCGAAGCGAACCAGGTCATCGGGTCGCCGAGGAAGGTATAGTTCTGCACGTCCAGGATGTATCCCTCGCCATACAGGGCGGCCAGGGCCTGCACCGCAATCACGCCAAGGGGTGACTGTCGGGAGCGGCCGTAGAGCGGCCCCAGAACGGCGTGCGTGATCGTCTCCCCCACCGTGTCGTTGGACAACCCCGAAGGAGCAAAGGTGGCGATGGCGCCACCGGCAGGATTGTTGGTGAGCGCTTCACCCAAGGCCCCCTCGGGGCCCAGGTAATGGAACCCGCCCGCGAGACAATTCACGTTGACCACCAGCGGGAGCCGGGTCCCGTTGGTCAGCGACGCCGCTCCCGCGGTGTCGAAGAAGCCGTCCAGCCCCCAGCCGTTGAACGAACCATGACCGACGTAAGACAGCACGGCGGCCCCGTTGTTGAACTCGTTCTCGATCGCCTGCCGGAACCCGGTCGGGTCGGAACCGTTCCACGGAGCCCGTTCGTAGTAGAGCGGCGGCGCGGGGGTGCCGTACGGCGGGACGGTGAAATAGCTCGCCGCCACCTCCTGCACCGTTTCGAACCGCGTCGCCTCCCCCGCGAACTTGCCGTCGCCGGCCAGCAGCGCCGCGTGTCCTTTCCAGGCGCCCGGCGGCGGAGTCTGTTCGTAGATCCGGATCTTGTCGAACACGGCGGCGGCTGAAACCGCGTCCCGGGTGCTGATGCGCCCCACCAGGACGTCGGGCAGCGGATCGTCGCCGCGAAACGAGGCGAGCCAGTTGTCGTTGCTGTAGTACCCGAGAATCGTGTTGCGGTGGAACAACATCAAGGTCGGCACCTGGTCCACCCACCCCGCCATCCCCATGGTGTTCTTGTAGTCGGGTGAGGCGTCTCCCACCAGCAGAACCGCCGACACAGGTCCGGCTGTGCCCGACGGTCCACGCCAGTTGTCATAGGCATAACCGAGGAACGACCGGATGGCGCCGGGGTCCCGCAGTCCGAACGAGAACTCCTCGTAGATCTGATCCATGTAGACGACGGCGCTCGTCAGGCCGCGGGTGGACCGACGGTGGGCCAGCAGCAGATCGAGCGCCCCGCCGGGCGTCGGTTCCCCGCCCGGAGTTGTTGCCACCGTGTCGCGCGCCGCCACGACGATCAGATCGGCGAAGCGCGACGGGTCGCGCAGGACCGGGGCCGGAGCCGCCGCGATCCCATCGGTTCGCTGCAGGCCACCCGGACCGATGACCACGAAGGTCCGCAGCGCCGGCGCCCCCGGGTCGGCTGCCGCTTCGAAGGTGCAGGTCCCGCCGACGATCGTCGCCCCGGTGATCCGGACCGGGTCGGCCTCGGCGCTCCCGGCGACCGTCCGGGTGATCTCGTAGACCGCCACGGCATTGCCACTCAGACCGGTCACCTGGAAGCGCGCCGACTGGTTCGGGTAGGTGAATTCGAGGCGGTCCCCGGCGGCGGCGAAGGTGCGGCGGTAACGGATCGCGACGAAATCGAGGTACTGCCGATCGACGGTCACCCCGGGCAGCCCCGGCGCGTTCGCATGGAGGGTCGTGGGATCGCTGAGAACCGATTGCGGGTTGGTGAACTCCCGGGTCACGATCGTCTCGTTGTCCCAGGTGAAGTCGGCGGCGCCCCCGGTATTGCCGTTGAGCCAGATCCGCGTCCGGTGGTCGGGATCGAAGGCCAGCACCCCGCTGCCGCCGCGTAACTGCACGGTAACGCGCGCCGTCCCTGCGACCGGGGCGATTCCCGGGACCGCCAGCACCAGATCGCGGGAGGCCTGCGTGCTCCCTGCCAGGAGCGAGGGCATCGAGAAGAACGGATCGGCGCTGTCGAGCGGCAGGTAGATGTTGTTCTCCTCCCAGCGCGCTTCGGCCTCGAAGTCGGCCGCCAGCGGGAACCCCGAGACCGGCGCTCCGGTGCGTGTCGCTTGCCGCGGCGCACCACCCGGAGTCGCGTCGGCGCCGAGACGATAGATCTGCGTATCCGTGAAGTCGTTCGCCTGGTAGACATCGGGAAAGGTGTCGGGGAAGTCGTAATGGATCAGGGTCGGCGGCTCGATCCGCGCCCGCCCGTAAAACTCGACGACGTCGCCGGCATTGAACCGCCCGTTCGCACCGCCCGGTCCGCCGCTGGCGTTCAGGATCGCGATCGGCACTCCGATCCCCTCGGCCTCCAGCCGCCACGCGGCTGGATCGATGAGCAACAGCTCCGGCGCGTGCTGCTCGATGTCCTGGTAGGTCAGCCGGTAGATCCCGGGACGCGAAACCTGCGCCTTGAGATACGCCACCCCGCCCGACGCGAGCGTGGACGCACCCAGCCCGACCGGCGCGATCGCGGTGGCCGCTGTCGCCGACCCGATGGACGGCCCGGTCTCCATGGCCGGCACCACGGGTCCGCCAAGGACCGCGCCGCCGCGGAAGTATCTACCCTGGTCGTAATTGAGGATGCTGGCCCGGTAGATCTCCTCGAAGACCGGGTCCGCCGCCGGCATGCCGTTGATCTCCACCGACCCGCCATCCACCGCGGTGCAGACCACCTCGGCGTGAAGGTCGTGGACCACACGACCGGTGCCACGCCCCGGGCGCACCAGGACCGGGGTGACCAGCACTTCGACGAACCGCTGATTCCGCAGGCGACCGATCCGCCCGATGCGGGCCGGCGAAACGGGGAACTCCGCATCGGCGGCACGCGCCGCCGCCGCTTTCGGATCGAGATCGAGGCTGAACTCCTCCTCGGCGTCCTCCGGACCCGGTCGATCGTCCGACCCGCGATCGCGGGCATGCCGGCGCGGCACTGGTGCCACTGCCAGAGATCCAAGCTCGTAGGATTTCTCGTCCAGGATGCGCAGGGTCGGGACGGTCCCTTCCGGGATGGCGACGAGCAGGACTCTGATCGGCAGGCGCGGCTCCCCCGGCCGGCTGGTCAGTCCGAAGCCCGGGAGACGCGGCGTGACAGAGTCCGTCCCGGGGACCGGGTCGAACGAGACGGTCCCGGAGCGGACCTCAATCGGGATTCGGATTTCCGTCGGGGACGAACCGGATCCGGGGGCCGCCAGAGTCAGGAACAGCGCCGCGGCGGTCGCGGCGCGACACAGGGCCAGACGCATAATCGGCCGGCGCGGGGCCGGCACTCACCTCCCAGGGAAGCGGCGCTCTGCGATCGAAGCGATCACATCGCGCATTTGCTGAGGACCCCCCCGGTGTCCTCGAGCGTCTTCCCGGTCTTTTCCTTCCAATCTTCGTAGGCCAGTTTGCGGAACTCGGCGTTCTTCGCCGCCTGAGAGTAGTAGGACAGCGGGTCGCCCGTCTGGGTCTCGGCGACGCCCAGGCAGAAATTGCAGTGGCTGCCGCTCGCCTGCTCCTTGAGAAGCGTCTGCGCCGCCGCCACCGCCGTGGCCCGCACTTCGATCAGCACCGGGGAGCTCTGCCAGATCTCCTTCAGGGAACCGATCTCCTTGATGTTCGCCACCCGGCGGCGCCAGGCGACGCACGGGTAAATGTTGCCATACGGGTCGATGGCGAAGGAGGCCCGCCCGGTGCCGCAGACCGGCTCGCCCGGGCCGTCGACACGCGGTGTCGGCACCGGCTCGCGCCGCGCCTCGGCGTACGCCGGTTCGGACCAGTACTTCCGGAGGAAGTCGTCGGTCGCCATCAGGGAGAGGGGATCCTTGTCACCGTCGTCCCGTGGCGTGATCACCGGATCGAAGATGATGCTCACGCCGAGCTCGCGGGCCAGGCGGTGCATGTCGAGAACCTCGTTCTCGTTGTCGCGCGTGATCGGGCACTTCAGCCCGACCTTGACACCCTGGGCCCGCAGGAACCGGACCGCGTTGATCACCTTGCCGAGCGATCCCGGCACGCAGGTCAGCTTCTCGTGCGTCTCCGGCGTGGCGCCGTGCAGGCTGATCTCCATCTCCAGCGGGTTGGCGACCTCGCGGATACGCCGCGCCATCGGCTCGTCAATCATGAAGCCGTTGGTGTAAATCCGCAGCGCGAAACCCAGCTCGCGCGCCCGGCGGGCGATGTCGAAGAAATCGCGACGGACGAGCGGCTCACCGCCCGTCAGCGTCAAGTACAGGATGTTGAAGTCGGCCAGCTTGCGGAGCGCCCCGTAAACCTCCTCGGTCGTCAGTTCCTTCTGACCGGTCGGGGAGTTGTAGCAGAAGGAGCAGGCATGGTTGCAGACAAATGTCAGCTCGAAGAGAACCGACATCGGGACCGCCTTCTCCCAGTTCCGCGAGGTGATGCTCTCCAGGGCGTTCATCTCAGATCACCAGCCCCTTCTTCTTGAGGGTTGCGACGAACTCCAGCAGGTCGGCGAGCGCCCGATCCGCCGGGACGTCGAACTCTGCGACGATGGAATCGCAGATTTCCCGAAGACTCCGGTTGCCGTCCATCCGGTCCCAGATGTGGCTGCCGATCGGGTTGAGGAGATGGGTTTCGCTCCGCTCGGGCAGCACGATCACCGCCTTTTCCTCGTAGACCCGGAAGGCGCTGTTCGGATTGCGAGCCGGCTTTGCCATCAGATCCATCATTTCTTGATCCGGTTGCATCAGTGACCCCTCGTGATCGCGCCCCAGAACGAAGGATCCTTGCGGAACTCCAGCCGGTAAACCGGGATCTGCGTCAGCGCCCGGGCCAGGTTGTCGAGAGCGATCACCACCTGCGCCCCCTCCTGCATGACAAACGGCAGGCAGGCCGCCACCTCCGCCACCGCCAGTGAATAGGGGACCGGCTCGCGCCGCACCTGCGGGGCCTGCACCAGTTTGTAGAAGCCCGCCACCGGGAACGACCCGGTCGTTCCCGGGACCCGGTGGTGCGCCATCCCGAAGGGGATGCCGGCCGCCTCGTAGCCGCGGTCGGTCCGCACGATGAGAGTCAGATCGTCGCTGAGGACCACGTCATGGGGCGACAGGTCGGTCACGGTGGTCTTGCCGCTTCCGGACGGCCCGAAAAAGATGTGCGCCTCGCCGTCCCGAACCACCCCCGCGCCGTGCAACAGGAATCCTCCGCCGTCGAGAATGTACGACGCGGTGAGCACACGCAGGAAATTCTCCAGACCGCGATCGAAGCGCGCCCCCTCGCCTTCCACCAGGGCCAGCCGGGCCCGACCGGTCGCCAGATCGAGCCGGCCCGCAAACTCGTACGACCAGATGGCCAGCCCCTTCTCGTCGCGCCGGTGCTCGAGACGATAGTTTTCGACCGTCCCGGCGGCCGGTTCGCGCAGGAAGTGATCGATCTCCGCCAGTTCCAGCCGCACGGTGACACGCTGTGCCCCGGTGCCGGCGTCGAGGAATGGGCGGAACCGGCCGGCGAGGTCGGCGGCCTGATTCGGCGCCAGCCCGTCGATGCGGAACCGCACCGGGCCGAACTTGAGATCGAGGCTCCGGTCGCCGAACGGCACGCGAGCGGCATCGAACCACAGAGGCGTGGGCCGATGGTCCCCACGGGCTTCAGTCAGGAGGCCGGCCGGTGGCGACAATACCGCCTCGACAGCGGCCGTTCCGCTCAGGCTGTCTGTCCGGGTCTGCATGGGCGCCGGAAATATACCCCGATCCGATGGATCTGTCCAAACCTGTTTGGGGTGCGCCTTTCGGCCGCTGTCCATAAACCGCACAGGCTCCATGGTGGTGCGGAGCTTGTTGCGGCTCGGGCCGGGGTGCGTCCAGCAGGAGGCCGAGCGCTGGGGGACGGGAACGGCCGCCGACTCGTGGTGCGCGTGTTGAGGAATTCCCTTCAGTAAGCGTGGACCAGTCGGTGGTGGGTGTTGGACCGGAGCACGGGGGTAGTCCAGTCCCGTCTGTACAGCTCCCGCCAGACCGGGGGGACCTGTTCGCGCCCCGGGAACAGCCGGCGCGCCAGCACGCGTCGCCACTTCCAGCGCTCGCCGGTCAGCCCCACCCGCATCGCCGGTGAATCCGGGTCGGGCTTGCGCTCCGAGCGCAACTTGACGAAGTTCCGCCACACCGTCGCCAGGAACAGGCGCTCCATCAGGGCGTTGACCCGCCGGCCGAAGGCGATGGTCTCGCGCCGATGGTGCGCCAGGGTGTGCCGCAGCAAGGCATGCAGGCTGTCCGCCGGGAACATCGCCTGGTCCCGGGCCACCATCTCGGGTGTCCGCGGGGTGCCTTTCGGGCCGCGCCGCAGGTTTGGGAAGCGGCGCAGGGTGACCTTGCCGGCGAACCGCTCCACTGCCCGGTCATAGGCGGGGTGGCCGTCACCTGCCAGGTCGAGCGGCCGCGAGGCGGGTGCCAGCCGCAGGAGCTGCTCGACCACGCGGGTGCTGGAGGCGTCGTAGCCTCCATGCAGGGTCCGGCGCGGGCGCCGCGCCAGCCGTTTCTGCTGGGCTGCCGACCGTGTGCCGGTACGCAGATGCAGGGCCGGGTCGAGCCCATAGATGAACCACGAGTCCCGTCCCACCGGAGTGGCAACCCCGAACGGGAAGTCCTGAGTGAACTCGAAGGTCTCGAAATGGTCCAGCACCACCGGCTCAGCCAGTTGGCCCTCGAGGTGCTGCAGGGCATGAGCGGTCAGGAGGATGGCGTGCCGGCCGAGCCGGGCGCTCAGGCGGGTGACGGTGGAGGGGGCGCAGCCCAGGGTGCGGGCAATCTGGCGATGGGCGGAGCCGGCCTGCAGTCCGGCGGCGACCGGGATCACCAGTTCGGGCCGCTTAAGGTAATACGACACCGCGAAGCTCTGGCGCGAGAAGGTACGGCGGCAGATGGAGCAGCGGAACCGGGGCACGCAGGATCGTCGCCGGGTGGCGTAGCTACCGTGGTGGAGGAAGCGGTAGCCGGGAATCCGACGGTTGTGTTCCGGGCACTCGGGCCAGGGACAGAACCGGGGAGTCAAAAATCGCAATCGTTCAACGGGGATCCTGGGCCACCGCATGTTACCAAGATGATCAAGAGGCGTGCCCGCACGGCCGATAACCGAAGTGCAGCATCAGAAGGAGTTATCCCACTCAAGCAATCACGCCGGCGTCCCCATCCGTCCGCCACTCAGCTGGCCTGTCCGGCTCCGGACACAACAAGCTCCGCACCACCATGCACAGGCTAGCGTTCCTGGAC
>JANNTZ010000015.1:0-1540 GCA_031394595.1 Acidobacteriota bacterium | reverse complement strand
GTGGATCTTCCGGTGGGTCGGCCCGACCGGGTGGGCAAGATCGGTCGTCTGGGTCGCGGTCTGGGAGAACTGGATCGAGTCCACCGAGATGCCGTTGTCGGTCACCGCCACGATCTGCGGCGGTACGACATCGGTGCCGTTATTGATCCTCTGGCCGTCCTTGACTCCGGTGGCGTTGCCGTCGATGCCGCCGCCGTCCACACCGGCGTCGTGATACGGAGCCTGGAATGGCAGGTTTTCCTCGACGTTCCCGACCATCAGCATGGTCGGCGTTTCCGTGCCGAGGAGCAGAAACTCGGGCAGTTCGCGGACCATCGCGATGCGCGGTCCGCGCGCCAGTTGGGACAGGCGTGAAAAATGCGCCGTGGCCTGCAGCGTCAGCCCGTCGTCGGAATATTCCGTAATCTGGGTGGCGTGCTGTTCGACATGTCGCCGCGCGTCACCCGGGTCGGTTCCGGGAAAATAGGTGACCAGGAGACGCAGGTCGTCGCTGGAGGCCCGGGCCTTTTCAAGGTAACTGCGACGCCCGATGGCCGGATCGATGCGGTACAACGCATCCCACGGCATGGCACGCTCGATCTCGGTGGACACCGCCAGCGCCTCCATGGCGCCCTGCGGAACATCCACGAGAAGGCCGCGGTCCGCCAGAGTCCAGTGGACGCGGACACCCCGCGATCCCAGGTCGGCCACGATGTCGTCCATGGATCGGACGGCGAGGGCTTCCTTCGAAATGCGGATGGCGTTGATCCCGGAAACGATTTCGCCCGCGCGGCCGTGGCCGAGCGACCGGCCGGATCCGCTGGCCAAGGCAGGGAACGTGCGACGCAGCCGTCCGTGACGCTCGACGTCGACATAGCCGAGGGGGGTCTCGAAGACGCGATCCCGGCCGGCCGCCGGCACGCGCCAGTCCGGACGCTCGGCCCCGAAAGGCGACCGGTTCGCCGAAGGGGCGAACAACGAGGGCTGCTGGACCCTGTGGGCATACTCCTGATCCAGAGCATTCAGCGGATCCTTGGCGAGGCCATCCTGCTGGCCGCGGCCGGCCCAGGTGGTGACGGCGATCAGCACTGCGGCACCGGCTGTCAGCAGCGATGCGAAGCCCGCCACGGAACGCCTACTCCCTCTAAACACCATGGCACCCTCCGTCTGATGGGATCAGGACCGGGGAAAAGATTAACCTGGCGTGATTTTTTTGACGGTCGCTCAATCGCGCCCGACCTTTCATCCTTAAGTGATAAGAAGCCGCACAGGGTCGAAGCAATGCGCCACTGGGGGGAGGCGCACCTGCGACCCCCCGGCTATTCGCTTTGTCATGTACGGTGAAACGATACCTGAGTCAACTTCAATCGGCGGGACAGCCCGGGCGACCGCCACCCCCCCCCGATCCCGACCTCCACTGGCGGGGCATCGACCTGGCCCCTCAGTCAAGAGGAAGTGAACCGACTTTTTCGATCCGATCGAGCACCGCGTCAATGTCATGGGGGGTGGTGAGATAGTTGAAGACCCCGAGACGCATCCACACCGTCCCTTCGAGCACGGT
>JANNTZ010000008.1:0-36991 GCA_031394595.1 Acidobacteriota bacterium | reverse complement strand
GCTGCTGACCGATCGATCCAAGGTCACCAACCTGATCAAGCGAGGCGCCCAGCTGGCGTGCGACGACGCGGCCCGCCACCGGCGCGACGGCGCCGCTGAGCCAGCCGCGGGAACCCCGGGCTGCGATGCCGCGCCCTGCGTTCGCCGGGGCGTGCGAGACCGAGCGACGGGGTCCCGCCGCGCGTTCCTCAGCGCGGTGGGCGGAGCGAGGCGAGCCGAGGGGAGGGTCGCGCCAGCTACCCGGACCCGTCCCCGGCGGGCGCAGGGTCGGCGGCGCCGATGATTGACCGACTCCGGGGCCGGTGGTATCGTTTGGCCGGGATCGGCAATCCGGTTGAACGAGGGTGGAGCAGACTCCATGGCGACCAGAAAAACCGTGCACATCATCGGGACGGGCACGATCGGCGAGCCGCTGATCGGCCTGTTCGCGGACAAGAAGGACGTTCTGGGGTTCGACGACGTCACATTCCACAAGCGCACCCCGCTGCTGACCGATCGATCCAAGGTCACCAACCTGATCAAGCGAGGCGCCCAGCTGGCGTGCGACGACGCGGCCCGCCACGGGTTCAGGGAGATCGGCATTGAGCCGGCCTGCGAGCACCACGAGGCCCTCAAGCAGGCGACCGTGGTCATCGACTGCACCCCCTCGGACGTCGGTTTGCAGAACAAGAAGGAGATCTACGAGAAGTACGCGCACAACACCGTCGGCTTCATCGCCCAAGGGTCGGAGTTCGGCTTCGGCAAGATGTACGCGCGGGGGATCTCCGACAGCACCCTCAAGCACGGCGTTGACCAGTTCATCCATGTCGTGTCCTGCAACACGCACAGCCTGGCGGTCCTGATCGATCTCCTGGCCCTCCGCTTCGGCGGCGCGGAGAATCTCGAGTCGGGGCGCTTCCTCTGTCTGCGTCGATCCAACGACATCAGCCAGGACGGATCCTTCGTCCCCTCCCCCCAGGTCAACCGGCACAAGGACGAGCGCTTCGGGACCCACCACGCCCGCGATGCCTGGCACCTCTTCAACGGGCTCGGTTACGATCTCAACCTCTACTCGTCGGCGCTGAAGGTCAACACCCAGTACATGCACACCATTCACTTCAACATCCGCGTCCGCCGGCCGACCAGCGTCGAGGAACTCCTCGAATCGTGCCGTTCCGACGACCGCATGGCCCTTACCTACAAGACCTCGGCCAACAGCGTGTTCTCCTTCGGGAGAGACTACGGCCACTACGGCCGCATCCTGAACCAGGGGGTGCTGGTGGTCCCGAGCCTGGCGGTCCACGATCGCCACGAGATCGTCGGGTTCTGTTTTACGCCGCAGGACGGCAACGCGCTGATCAGCAGCGTTGCCGCGGCGACGTGGTTCCTCTATCCCGAATCCTACGAGCAGAAGCTGAACTGCCTGCGCGACTCGATCTTTTCCGAGGTTTAGAACGGCAGGGTCAGACGGCGTATTTCCTCAGCAGGAGGGCGGCGTTCGTTCCGCCGAAGCCGAAGGAGTTGTTCAGCGCGAAGGTCACCGTCATCCGGCGCGACTCGTTCGGGACGTAGTCGAGGTCACACTCGGGATCGGGCGTGGTGTAGTTGATCGTGGGCGGCACATGGTCGTGGCTTACGACCAGCGCGGTGATCGCCGTCTCCAGTCCGCCGGCGCCCCCCAGCAGGTGCCCGGTCATGGACTTCGTGCTGCTGACCGCCACCTGCTTGGCGCGCGTTCCGAACAGCGTGCGGATTGCCCGGCTCTCGATCACGTCCCCCTGCGGTGTGGACGTCCCATGAGCGTTCACGTAGTCGACGACCGACGCATCGACCCCCCCGCTCTTCAGCGCGTTGCGCATCACCCGCAACGGGCCGTCGCCGTCTTCGGATGGGGCGGAGACGTGCCAGGCGTCGCCGGATACCCCGTACCCGGCGAGTTCGGCGTAGACCCGCGCGCCACGGCGTTCGGCGTGTTGCGCCTCTTCGAGGATGACGATTCCCGCACCCTCCCCGATGACAAAACCGTCGCGATCGCGGTCAAACGGTCGCGAGGCGCGGGTCGGTTCGTCGTTGCGGGTGGACAGGGCCCGCATGGCGGCAAAGCCTCCGACACACAGGGGCGTGATGACCCCCTCGGTACCGCCGGCGATCATCACATCGGCATCCCCACGCCGGATGATCTCGAAGGCGTCACCGATGGCGTGCGTCCCGGTGGCACACGCCGTGCTCGTCGCCTGGTTCGGCCCCTTGGCGCCGAATCGGATCGACACCTGACCCGAGGCCATGTTGACGATCAGCCCGACGATGAAGAACGGTGAGATGCGCCGCGGGCCTTCCTGGAGAAGAATGCCGTGCTGGCGTTCGATGGAGGGGAGGCCGCCGATCCCCGACCCGATGTAGACGCCGACGCGCTCGGCCTCGGCCGGGGTGACCTGGAATGCCGCGTCCCGCATCGCCAGTTCGGAGGCCGCCATCGCGTAGTGGATGAACAGGTCCATCTTCTTGACTTCTTTTTTCGCGACCCAGTCCTCGGGGTTGAACCCCTTCACTTCGCCGGCGATCCGGCAGGCAAAGTCGCTCGCGTCGAAACGGGTGATCGGCCCGATGCCGCACCGGCCGGCGAGGAGCGCTTTCCAGTTCTCCTCGTGGCCAATCCCGAGCGGGGACACCAGGCCCAGCCCGGTGATGACGACGCGTCGCATCATGGCGTTGGGGTCCTCCAGCGGGGCCTCAGGCGTGCGTCTGGATGTAGCGGACGGCGTCGCCGACGGTGCCGATCTTCTCGGCATCCTCGTCGCTGATCTCGATCTTGAACGCCTCCTCGAGCGCCATGACCAGCTCGACCGTGTCGAGCGAGTCGGCGCCGAGATCGTTCACGAACGACGCCTCCAGGGTGACTTCCTCGGGATCGACGCCCAACTGCTCCACGATGATCCCTTTGACCTTTTCTTCAACGCTCTGCGCCATCGATGGTTCCTCCTCCAGATTAACCGGACCCGGACCGCGCCGGTGAAGACGCACCCGGAACGTCTCCGGGGGCCTGATTATCGGCGGCCCCCCGCTACATGTAAAGACCGCCGCTGATGTTGAGGACTTCGCCGGTGATATACGCCGCCCCCGGCCCCAGCAGGTAGACCACGGCAGCCGCCACGTCCTCCGGCGTGCCGAGACGACCGAGCGGAACGGCGGACGACATCTGCCCCCGGGCCTCCTCCGTCATCGCGCGGGTCATGTCGGTGTCGATCAGCCCGGGGGCCACCGCATTGACGGTGATCTGGCGTGAAGCCACCTCGCGGGCCAGCGCCTTGGTGAAGCCGATCAGTCCCGCCTTGGCGGCGCAATAGTTGGTCTGGCCCGCGTTGCCCATCAGACCGACAATCGAGCTGATGTTCACGATCCGGCCATAGCGCGCCCGCACCATTCCGGGGAGCACCGCGCGGGTCACCTCGAACGCGCCGGTGAGATTGATTCCGATCACCCGGTCCCAGGACTCGCGTTTCATCCTCAGGAGGAGGCCGTCTCCCGTGACCCCGGCGTTGTTCACCAGGCAGTCGACGCGCCCGAAGGTCTCCTGGATCGCCGCCACCCCGGAAGCGATCGAGGCGGAATCGCCGACATCCATTCCCAGCGCGCGGGCTCGGACTCCCTGCTTTTCGCAGGCCTCGGCAACGGGTCCGACCGACTGCGGATCGCGCGCCACCAGGGCCAGGTCCGATCCCTGCCCGGCCAGGGCGATCGCTACCGCGCGTCCGATGCCCCGCGAGGCACCGGTCACCAGGCTGACCCGGCCCGCGAGATCCCGTCCTTTCTCCTGCGTCATGCCGCGATTCTCCCCTGTGAGGTCCGGCGGTCAGGCCGCCAGCGCCTGCAGTGCCGCGTCGAGCGAGGCCGGGTCCTCAACGTTCCGGGCCGCCAGCGCCGGGTCAATCCGGCGCGCCAGCCCGGCGAGGACCTTGCCGGGGCCGAACTCGATCTGCAGGGTGGCTCCCAGCGCCCCGAAGCCGGCCACCGTCTCCATCCAGCGCACCGGTTCCGTCACCTGGTCCACCAGCGCCTTGCGGATCTCCTCGGCACCCCGGGCGGGCCGCGCGGTCACGTTGAGCACGACGGGGAAAGCGGCATCGCGGATCGGCAACCGTTCGAGGTCGCGGGCGAGCCGATCCCGGGCGGGGGCCATCAGCGCGCAGTGGAATGGCGCGCTCACCGGCAGACGGACGACTTTCCCCCTGCCAGTCTCCCTGGCCCGCGCTGCCAGACGATCCACCGCCGCCGCGGTCCCGGCCACCACCGTCTGATCCGGGGCATTGAGGTTCGCCGCCGACAGGACTTCCCCGCCCGCCGTTGCTTCGCAGAGCCGGCGAACTTCCCCCGGATCGATCCCGATCACGGCTGCCATGGCTCCTTGACCCACGGGCACCGCCTCCTGCATGTACTCACCCCGCCGTCGCACCGTCCGCACCGCATCCTCGAGATCCAAGGCCCCGGCGGCCACCAGGGCCGCGTACTCCCCAAGCGAGTGACCCGCGGCGCAGGCGATCCGCCCCGCCAGCCGATCACCGGCCCGGGTACGGAACGCTTCCCAGGCCGCCAGACTCGTGGCCAGGACGGCGGGCTGCGTGGTGGCGGTCATCCGGAGGAGATCCTCAGGTCCTTCGAAACAGGTCCGGCTCAGGGGCATGCCGAGCGCCCGGTCGGCGCGGGCGAACACCGCGCGGGCCGCCTCGTCGTAGTCGTGCAGCGCCTTCCCCATGCCGACCTTCTGCGCCCCCTGGCCGGGGAAGACCAGCGCCAGGCGGACCCCCGGGTTCACCATCCCCATCGGACCGCCGCGGCCCCCCAGGTGAGACCGGTTCCGAAGGCCGCGAACAGCAGCACGTCCCCCTGTCGCACCCGGCCGGCGCGGACCGCCTCGTCCAGTGCCAGCGGGATCGAGGCCGCCGAGGTGTTGCCGATCCGATCGATGTTGACGAAGACCTGGTCGGGCTGCAGGCCGAGACGGTCGCCCACCGCGTCGATGATCCGGCGGTTTGCCTGGTGCGGGATAAACAGCTTGACATCCGCGGTCGTCAGGCCGGCCTGTGTGAGCACGGTGCGCGCCGACTCTTCCATGCAGCGCACCGCCATCTTGAAGGTCTCGTTGCCTTTCATCTTGATGAAATGGCGGCGTTCGCGGACGGTGGTTTCGGAGGCCGGCTCGCGTGTCCCGCCGGCGGGGACATAGATGAAATCGGCCATCCTGCCATCGCTCGCGAGGGAGCTGGCCAGAACGCCGTGGGGCTCGGTTCCCGCGGACAGCACCACCGCGCCGGCGCCGTCGCCGAACAGGACGCAGGTGGTTCGATCCTTCCAGTCGACGTATTTCGACAGGACTTCGCCCCCGATCAGCAGGATGTGGCGGGCCGATCCGGTCGTGATGAATTTTTCGGCGACCGACAGACCGTAGATGAACCCGGAGCAGCCGGCGGACAGATCGAAGGCCGCGGCACGCCGCGCCCCCAGACGATCCTGAATGATGCAGGCGGTCGCCGGAATCGGCATGTCGGGGGTGACCGTGGCGCAGAGAATCAGGTCGAGGTCCCCGGCGGCGACGCCGGCGGATTGAAGGGCCGCCTCGCCGGCTGCCGCGGCGAACAGGGACAGCGGCTCGTCCTCCCCGGCAACCCGGCGCTCCCGGATGCCCGTCCTGCTGGTGATCCACTCATCCGAAGTGTCGACCATCTTCTCCAGCTCGGTGTTGCGGAGAATCCGCTCCGGCAGGCTCGAACCGGTGCCGCGGATGACGGCACGTGTCAGGCTCGCGCTCACGGGCGCTCTCCGAAGGTTTTGGGGCGGTCCCCTTCCGCCGGCAGGGTGGCGGTGAGCGTGGTGATGGCGTCGTGGATCCGGTCGTTGACCTTGTTGCCCACGAAATCGAGGGTGACACGGATGGCGTTCTTCACGGCGCGGGCGGACGACCCGCCGTGGCAGATGATGCAGGCCCCCCGGACACCGAGAAGCGGCACACCCCCATACTCGGCGTAGTCCACCTTTTTGCGGAACGCCCGGAAGGCCGGCCGTGCCAGGAGATACCCGACCTTGGCCCGCAGCGACTTGCCCATCTCCTCGCGCATGAAATGCATGATGGCGTCGGCGGCGCTCTCGACCGCCTTGAGGGACACGTTGCCGATGAAGCCGTCGCAGACGATGACGTCCGCCTTGCCGTTGAAGATGTCGCGGCCTTCCACGTTGCCGATGAAGTTCACCGGCATCTCCTTGAGCACCCGGAACGCTTCCCGGGTGACGTCGTTCCCCTTGCCGTCTTCTTCACCGATGCTCATCAGGCCGACGCGGGGCTGGCCGATTCCCAGCACTTCGCGGGCATAGAGATGGCCCATGAGGGCGAACTGCACGAGGTGGTCCGGACGGCAGTCGACATTGGCGCCGACATCGAGCCAGACCGACAGTCCGCCAAGGTTGGGAACGACGGCGCACAAGGCGGGTCGCTCGACCCCCTCCAGAACACCGCACACCATCTTGACGGTCGCCATTACCGCCCCGGTGTTGCCGGCGCTGACCACACCCTGCGCCCGCCCGTCCCGGACCAGAGTTGCGGCCACGCGGATCGAGGAATCCTTCTTCCGGCGGAAGGCGGTCACCGGGGACTCGTCCATCCCCACGACCTCGCTGGCGTGGACGATCTCGATCGGCAGACCACGGGACGAATGCTTCGCCAGCTCCGCCTCGATGTCCGGCGACCGGCCCACGAGCAGGATGTGCGCCCCGAACTCCCGCGCCGCCATGACGGCGCCCGCGACCGGATGGGCGGGTGCAAAATCCCCCCCCATGGCGTCCAGCGCTATGGTGATGTCCACCGGTCTGTCAGACCTCGCTGACCTCGATGACTTCCCGCCCTTTGTAGGTGCCGCAATGCGGGCAGACGCGGTGCGGCATCTTGGCCTCGCGGCACTGCGGACAACGGGAAAGGGCCGGGGCCTTCAGATGATCGTGGGCGCGGCGCTTGTCGCGGCGCGCGCGTGAGTGACGGCGTTTGGGATTCGGCATGCGTATCGATCCTGTGGAACGTGACGACCTAGACGAGGTCCTTCAGGACGCGAAGGCGAGGGTCGTCGTCCCTCTCCTTCCGGCACCCGCAGGTGCCCTGGTTCCGATTCGTGCCGCAGCGCACGCACAATCCCGCGCATTCGGGCCGGCACAGAGGCTTGAGTGGCAGGCCGAGATCGACCTGCTCGGCGAGCAGCGCCTTGAGGTCGATCCGGCCCTTCTCAAGGAACGCCCGCGTGATGCTGTCCTCATCGACCCGGTGTTCTCCCCCTTCCGACGCCTCGGGTTCCGGCGTGAACAACAGGTCGAAGTGCAACTGCAGCGGCAGGGTGTAGGTTTCCAGACAGCGGCTGCATTGGAGCGTCGCCTCGGTCGCGATATCGCCGGCGAAGGCAATCCCCTCCTCCTCCTTCAGGGCCTCGCCGATCAGGCGTGATTCCCCGATCCGGACCATCTCGTCGTTGAGGGGGAGTGAAAATCCCCCGATGACTCGCTCGACGACGAGACCCTCGGGCCCTATCTCCTTTGTTTCGATATACATGAGCGGAGGTCCAAGAGGCGGGCGCATTATAGCCACCCCTCCCCTCCCTTGTCAACGAGCCCACGCGGCGTCCCACAGCGGTTCCCGAATGTCCGGATCCGGGCCCGGGGAGCAGATGAGAGACTGGGTTCAGTGGTGAAACGGAATCAGGGCTTTCCCTTGGGGAGCGACGCGATGGCTTCCTGGGCTTGGGGGTGATTCGGGACGAGATTGATTGCCTTCTCGTATTCCTTGCGCGCCCTGCCGAACAGTTCATGGGTCTTGTAAAAATCGCCCAGGAAGACGAAATGGGCCGGGTTGAATGGCTCCAACTCGGCCGCCTTCACGAGGGCGTTCTCGGCCTTCTTCTGCCAGCGGTAGTCGGGGTTCCGGACCAGCGCCTGGCCGAGGAGGCTGTGGGCGGCCGCCATCTTGTCGTTGTACCCGATTACAAACTCGCAGTAGCGGATGACGTTGAAATAGTCGGCCATCTTGAAATAGTCGCGGGCCTTGGAAAAGAACTGATCCGCCATCCGGCTGCGCTCTTCCTCCACGGATTGTTTCTCGGTCTTGGTGAGTTCCTTGCGCAGGGAGAGCGCCTCGAGATCGAGACTGACCATCTTCTCGGTGTTGAGACCGGCGGCCCGCGCCGCGCCCAGCCGGCGCGATCGGAGGGCCAGGAACGCCTCCAGGAGGCGGGCCTCGACAATCTGCAGTTCCTCCTTCAGCCCCACCTGCACGTTCTTCATGAACCGGGAAGGCTGGTACCGCTCCTTGCGCTCCATGTAGGCCATTTTCACCTGGTCGGGCGACGCCTGGTCGTCCAGACCCAGAAGCGACTGCGGGTTCCCCTGCAGGGCCAGCCGGTAGAAATCGAGGACCTCCTGGCGCTCGCGTTCCTCGCGGCGGCGCTTCTCTTCCTCGCCTCGGACCAGGTCGGCGCAACTCAACGGTCCGGAGCCGATCGGCGGTACGAAGTTGGCCAGCCCGAGGATCAACAGGCCGAACAGGAAGCGCGCGGCGGCATCCTCCTCGGCGGCGGGCACCTGCGCCAGGATGTCCCGCACCCGGGCCTGCCCGTCCACGCGCGACACCAGGAACCCTTCGATCGGCGTGAGACGCAACTGGTCGAATGGCAGGTACAGCTGGTCGGAGAAGCGGACGGCGCGATCCTGCCGCCCCAGCGCATCCTTGATTTGTTCGAATCCCGCCATCGAGCGGATGGCCCGGATGATCAGTTCGAAACTGACGATGACGTTGGTTTCCAGCGGCCCGGCCGTGACCGGCCCCTCCTCGAAGCGGTATTCGAGGTCCTCCCAGCGGAACATCGAAGTGAGGATCTGCTGGGCGAGCTCCCGGTTCGCCTGCGTGACCGCTTCCTGGCGCATCAGCCCGCGCTTCAGGATGACCTCGGCCGCCTGCCGATCGTCGAGGCTGCAAAGCGCCTCCGCATCCTCCGCACGGATGGATCGCAAGGTGACGAGGAACGGCAACAAGCGCTCCTCCCCGATGCTGGACAGGACCGTGAGGATCATGCCGCGATCGAGAAGGATCCGCTTCTCGACACCGCCCCGGCGCAGGATCAGGATCCCCGAACGTTCGTCCAGGTAGAGGTCGCGAATCACTTCCGCCAGCATGGGAGGCGAGCAACGACCCGCGAATTCCGGGGCAGACTCGACGCTGGACGGTGTGGCGCTCACATGGCCTCCTGGTCAGAACCTGCCCGCAAGATAAGTCCCGGCGCCTGAGCGGTCAAGCGGCGGTCCCCCGGGCCGATTCGGCCGGACCCGGACGGGCTTCAACTGCCGCTTCACGAGCCGCGGGCGGGCCGGCGAGATGCAGGGCGACGAAAACCTGCGTTCCCTTCCCGGGCCGGCTGGTGAGCCAGATCCGTCCGCCATGGCAGTCGACGGCCATCCGGCAGAACGTCAGCCCCAGCCCCGAGTCGTACATCGATCGCCTGCCGTCCTGGTCCGCCCCACTGACGAATTTCTCGAAAATGTGCGGCTGCAGATCCTCCGGGATCCCCTCGCCCGTGTCGCTGACTTCGATCACGACCGTCTCGCCCTCACGGCGCCCCACCACCTTCGCTTCGCCCCCCCGCGGCGTGTGCTTCAGGGCGTTGCTGAGCAGGTTGGCCAGGATGCGCCCGACCAGTTCGCGATCCGCCAGCGGGGAGGGGAGGTCGGCCGGTACGGCGTTCACCAGCCGAACCCCGTCGCGGGCGGCGATCGAAGCCATTTCCTCCACGCCCTCCTGCGCCACCCGGTGGAGCGGGACCGACTCGATACGGAGCGGCATCCGCTCCTCCTCGAGTCGTCCGATGTGCAGGATGTTCAGCATCATCCGCATGAGCTGACGGGCGGAGTCCTGCGCCCGCTGCAGGAGCTCCTCCAGCCGGGCCGGTGTCACGGAGGCCTTCTGGGCCTGCAGGAGCTGGATGTTTCCCATGATGCTCGCCAGGGGGTTCTTCAGGTCGTGGACGACCATCTGGGTCAGCGATTCCTTGTAGCGCTGGAATCGCACCAGCTCGCGGTTCGTGGTCTGAAGCTCGCGCTTCTGGCGTTCGACCTCGTCCTGCAGCAGCTTGACCCGAAGGATGGCCCGCACCTTCGCCAGCAACTCGACCTTGTTGATGGGCTTGCTGAGGAAATCGTCCGCCCCCAGCTCCAGGGCGTGGACTTTGTCCTCCAGAGCATTCAGCGCCGTCACCATCACGATCGGGAGCAGGCGGGTCTCGTAACGTCCCTTGAGACGCTGGCAGAGTTCGAAACCGCTCATCTTCGGCATCATGACATCGAGCAGCACCAGGTCGGGCGCCCCCGACTCGACGGCGCGCAGCGCCTCTTCCCCGTTGCCGGCCGCGGTCACCTCGTAACCCTGCGACCGGAGGATCGACTCGAGCAACCGCACGTTGCGCGGGTCATCGTCCACCACCAGGATGGTTGCCGTCACCGGGCCACCGACCTGGCCTCGGCATGCCCGGAATCCTCCAGGCGGGCCGTCGCGACAGCCGGACGGGGCAGCGTGAAGTGGAACGTGCTCCCCTCGCCGTACCGGCTCTCGAGCCAGACCCTGCCGCCATGCATCTCGACAAACTTCCGCACCAGGGTCAGCCCGAGACCCGTTCCCTGGTACTTCCGCGCGTGCGAGCCGTCGACCTGGGTGAACGCCTCCCAGATGCGCTCCTGGTCCTCGGTCCTGATGCCGATCCCGGTGTCCGAGACGGCGACCGTCAGCCAATCCCCTTCGTTCCGCGTGTGCACCGCGATCCGGCCGCCTTGCGGTGTGAACTTCACCGCGTTCGAGAGCAAGTTATTGAGGATCTGCCGGACTCTCCCCCGGTCGGCCTCCACGATCTCCGAGCGCTCATCCATCCCGGCGGCGAGGGCGATTTCCCGCCGCCCCGCCTCCACCCGGAACAGGGCCAGGGCTTCGTCCACGACCGGGCCGATCTCGAAGGGCTCCGGTGTCAGGCGCATTTTCCCGGCTTCGATCTTGGACAGGTCCAGGATCTCGTTGATTAAGTCGAGGAGGTGCCGCCCGCTGCTCAGGATGTCCGCCGCATACTCGCGTTGCTCGCCGGCGAGCCTCCCGAATCCCGGATCGATCAGCAGCTCGGAAAATCCGATGATGGCGTTGAGCGGCGTCCGGAGTTCATGGGACATGTTGGCCAGGAACTCGCTTTTCAGGGAGCTCGCCCGTGCCAGCTCGTGATTGGAAACTTCCAGACGCGCGTTCACCATCTCCATCTCCTGGGTGCGCTCACGCACCTTGCGCTCAAGCTCGGCATTCATCCGCTCGATGTCCAGCAGGTGCTGCCGTTTCTCCTCCAGTCGATCCAGGTAGAGCTTGTAGGAGTAGTAGATCAGCACGCAGAACGGCAGGGACAGGACGAAAGCGTAGACCCCGAAGCGCTGCAGGAAGAACGCCATCCCCAGGGCCAGCGATCCGCCCGCGAAGAACGAGGGCGCCGACCACAGGAACGAATCGCGCCACACCTTGAAAAGATTCAGACCGGCCGCCAGCGCCACGATTCCCGAAACACTGTAGGTGTTCACCAGGTAGAAGGTCAGAGTGGCGCCCATCAGGGCCACCAGGGGTGTCGATCCCCCTTCCAGCGTCGGCCGTCCCCCCAGGATCATGAAGATCCAGGATGTGCCGATCGTGGTGATCACCATGGCACTGACGTTGAACAACGCCCGGTAGAGCTGCATCCGGGGCGTGCGGAAGACGCACAGGCTGGTCATGCAGACAATCGCCACCAGCACCGCGCTGGCGTCTCCGAGAAGGATCATGGTGGCGAGGATGAACGGGTGCGAGATCGACATCTCGACGCGCATCCCAAGGTTCACGGTATGCGGCGCCATGATGGCGCCGATGATGGCGAGTGTCAGGAACTCGGTGTGGAGATCGAGCGTGCCGAACCGGAGGACGATCAGGCTGAGCGCCAGGGCCGTGGCGCAGATCGCGACGAGGTAGACCCGCGCGATCCAGCGAATTTCTCTCATGGCACCTCCGTGCCGGATCCGGCCAACCGGACTCTGCCCACCCCGACACGGCCGCTTTCAGTTGTTCCCCGGATCACGGCCGATGGCGTGCTTTTTCAGCTTGCTGTAAAGGCTGCTCCGGTTGATTCCCAGCAGCGAGGCCGCCAGCTTCTTGTTCCAGTTGCATTCCGCGAGCGTCTTCAGGATGTAGAGGCGCTCGTTCTCGCCCAGGGACAAACGCAGGTCGGCCTGGCTTCCTGATTCGTCCCTGAGGTTTTGCGGCAGGTCCTGCACCTGGATCAGGTCTCCCTTGGTGAGGACCACCGTCCGCTCGATGACGTTCTCCAGCTCGCGCACGTTGCCCGGCCACCCATACCGCGACATCGCTTCCATGGCTTCCGCCGAGAACCCGCGCATCGTCTTGCCGAGCCGCTTGGCGACGCGCTCGAGGAACTCCATCCCCAGGGTGGGGATGTCCTCGACCCGCTCCCGGAGCGGCGGGATGATGATGGGAATGACATTGAGTCGATAGAAGAGGTCGTTGCGGAACGTCCCTTTCTCCATCCCCTCCTGGAGGTTCTTGTTGGTGGCCGCGATCACCCGCACGTCCACTTCCAGCGTCTCCTCCCCGCCGACACGCTCGAACCGGCGCTCCTGCAGGAATCGCAGCAGCATCAGCTGCGTGGCCGGCGAGAGATCGCCGATCTCGTCCAGGAAGATCGTCCCGCTGTGCGCCAATTCGAAGCGGCCCTTCTTCTCTTTCACCGCGCCGGTGAAGGCCCCCTTTTCGTGTCCGAACAGCTCCGAATGCAGGATCCCCTCGGAGTAGACCGCACAGTTCGCTTCCACGAACGGCCGCTCGGCGCGTGGCGAGTTGTAGTGCAGGATGCGGGCGATCAGACCCTTGCCGGTGCCGCTCTCGCCCATGATCAGGACGGTCGAGTCGGCCGCCGTCACCTCGCGCAGCAGATCGTGAATCTGACTCATCTTCGGGCTCTTGCCGAGGATTGAGCTGAACGCGTATTGCGCCTGGAGATTGCGGCGCAGTTCGAGATTCTTGAGCTTCTCGGTCTGGAGCTCCTCGGCGGCCCGGCGACGCTGCGTGCCAACCTGCTTCAGGTGCGCCGCCTTCTCAGCCAGCGCGACCACGCCCTCTTCGGTCAGAGGCTTGACCAGGAAGTCGTAGGCCCCCTGGCGGAGAGCGGCGATCGTCACCGCGACGTCTGGTTCCGTCGCCATCAGGACCACCGGGATTTCCGGGGAAGTCTCCTTGATTCGATGCAGCACTTCGATCCCGTCGCCATCCGGCAACCGCGCATCCACCAGGGCAAGCTCGAACACCTGCCCCTGCAGCCGCTCGAGGGCTGCCGACCCACGATCCACCGCCACGGTCCGGTACCCGGCGCGCGTAAGGGCCGCGCTCAGCCGGCGGACGTGTTCGGCATCCGCATCCACGATCAGCACTTGGGCCCTGATCTCCATGCACCCTCCACACGCGTCGTGTCCAAAAGAACAGCAAGAAGCGTTCCACGCGTGCCGGGACAGCAGATCGTCGAAAGGGCTTGCAACACAATAGGTTGGATGGATCACGAAATCGCAGCCATCGGTCGTGTGCAATTTCGCGACGGTTTTTGTACTTGGGACGACTGATTCGTAACTGAACCCTCCGGGCGCCGGTCCGGATCGGGGTCCCGCGTGTAAGATCGGCGGGTGCGCAGATCCTCGATCGTTCCGTCCGGCTGCATCACCCCCTTTCTCCTGCTTGCCCTCCTCGGGTCGGAAACCGACCTGCCGGCGGCGTCCCCGGGTCCCGGACCCGCCGCATCACCGGCGCCAGAGTCCCGCCGGCCTGGCATCCTTCTCGATCGGGGCGTCGAGGCCCTGCACGCCGGGCTGCACGAACGGGCCGAGGCCGCGTTCCTCGAAGCGGCGCGGCTCGACCCCGGCGATCCCGAGCCGCATGCTCTGCGCGCCCTGAGCCTCTGGTGGCGAATCCTGGCCGACCGTCACGACCGATCCCTGGATCCGGGGTTCAGTGAAGCGGTGGCGGCGGCCCTGCACGTAGGAGGCTTTTCCGAGGGGGACGCCGCGGGGATCGGGACAGGATCGCCGTCCGCGCGCGCGCGGGCCTTCGTCGGGATGGCGTACGTCCTGCGCTTTCACGTCCGGGGTCTGCGGCGGGAGTTCCGTGAAGCGGCTCGGGACGCACGGGACGGACACGCCCTGCTCGAGCGGGCGCTGGAGGAGGATCCCACGATCCTCGACGCCGAATTTGCCCTCGGAGGCTATAACTACTTCGCCGACTCGCTGCCGGCGATCGCCAGGGGGCTGCGTGTCGTCCTGCGGGTTCCCCAGGGCGACGCACCGGGCGGCCTGATCCAACTGCGACGTCTGGCCGACTCACGGGCCCGCCTTGCGACCCACGCGCGCCTGCTCCTGGCGCTGATCAACGCTTCGGACGGCCGGCGTTGCTACGGCCGGGCGATCGACGACATCGCTGCCGGGCTCGCGCGCAACCCGCGTTCCCCCCTGGTGCACGCCACCGCGGGGACGCTGCAACTGCGCCTCGGTTTCTACGACGAGGCGGCGCGGGACTTTGCGGCCGCTCTGGAAGGCGCCGCTGGTCCGGGCGACGACGCGGCCCGTCTCCGCCGCCAGATCACCCTGAGGCTGGCCGAGGCCCGCGTCGCCGCATGGCGCCTGCCGGAGGCCGGACTGCTCCTGGAAACCCTGCGCCGGGAGGGGCGGCCCGATGAGCGTGAGACCCAGACCGTGCACCGGCTGGAAGATGAGATCGCCTTCCGCCGGGGCCAGGTCGGTGTGACGGGACGACCGGTGCCCCCGCCAGGTTTCGCCGTGCGCGTCGGCGAGGCCCTTGCCAGCCGGACCGGCGCGGACCCGACCATCCCCCTGAAGGCCCTGCGCGCCGCCGCGGCCCTCGACCCGGGACACCCGCTCCCGCATCTGCTGATCGGCGAGATCCTCCTGGCACAGCGGCGGTACGCAGAAGCCGACACCGCCCTGACAGCGGCCATCGAACGCGCCGAAGGAGCCCCATCCTGGGTGGCCGGCTGGGCGGAGATCGATCGTGGGTTGGCGCTCCGGGCGCTCGGCCGGGCCCGCCACGCGCGCGGGAGATTCGAGCGCGCCAGCGAGGTCCGCCGGTTCCGTTCCTCCGATCGCGGGCTCTATGAGATCGAAACGGATCGCGACGACACCGGACGCTGCGCGGAGTGAAGTCTTCAGGGCGTCGCGCCCCGGATCAGCGGGAGAGGATTCGCTGGATGCGGGTGACGTACTGCCGGGTTTCCCGGTACGGCGGGATTCCCCGGTGCCGGTCGACCGCGTCCTCGCCCGCGTTGTAGGCCGCCAGTGCGAGCGGGATCCTGCCCTCGTAACGGCCCAGTAGCTCTTTAAGATAGCGCACGCCACAGTCGATGTTCTGGACCGGGTCGAAGGGGTTGGTGACCGCGAACCGCTGGGCAGTCTTCGGCATCAACTGCATCAACCCCATGGCGCCACGCGGCGACACGGCGAACGCATCGTAGCGCGACTCGACCTCGATCACCGCCTGCACCAACCCCTCGTCCACGGCATGCTGCCGGGCGATCCGGCCCGCCAGGTCTCTCAGGGCGTGCCCGTCGAACACCTCGCCGGGCGCCAGCCGGATCGGCCGGTCGAGGCTCAATTGCAGTCCGGGCGCCATCGCCGGAGCGCCGGCATCCGTGGTCGGGGCCGGCACGATCGAAGCGGTCCCACCCGGGGTATTCGGGATCGACTCGGCCCGGATCGCCAGGAGCTGATCGCTCGGCACGGTGATCTCGGCTCCCCCCGGCATCACGAGCACCATCCGCCCAGCCTCCGACCGGACCTCGATCACCGGGAGCACGCGGCCATTCCGCAGGAACGCCAGGTCGGCGCGCGCCTCCCCCGCACCTGCTGCGAGAAGCATGGCGAAGGCGACAAGGGGGCAGGCCGGGGATCGCATGGTGTGTGCGGAATTATACGGTGGGCGACCCGGGACGACAACCGCCGATCGAACCCGATCAGCGGCGGCGGAACTCTCTCTCGAGGTGGTCGACCGCCAGCCGGATGACGGAAGGCCGTCCGTGCGGGCAGGTCATCGGCCGCTCGGTCCGGATCAGATCGATGAGCAGCTTCTGCATCCGCGCCAGGTCGAGTGCCTGGTTGGCGGTCACCGCGGCATGGCAGGCTGCGGAGGCAGCGATCCGATGCCGCAATGCTTCCATCCCCTCGGGTCGCCGCCATTCGAGCACCTGGGCGATCAGATCGCGCAGTAGCCGATCGACCGCGACCTCGGCCGACATGGCCGGGACGGCGCGGGTCAGCACCGCGCAATCGCCGAACGTCTCGATGTCGAATCCCAACCCGGAGAAGACCTCCCGCGCCTCGTCAAACGCCTGACGCTCGGCAGCGGACAATTCGATCGTCACTGGGAAGAGGAGGATCTGCGAACTGCTCCCCTCCCCGCCGCCCCGCAGCAGCCGATCGTAGAGAATGCGCTCGTGCGCCGCATGCTGGTCGACGATCACCAGGCCATCGGAAGCAGCCGCCAGAATGTAGGTGTCGCGGTACTGGGCCAGTGCGACGAGCTCCGGCGGCCCGCCAAACAGCGTCCCGGCTTCGGGGGTCGTCGTCCGGACGCCGGCCCCGGTCGCCAGCCCACCTTCCCGCATCGGCATGCCCCGGGCTGGAGTCGGAATGCCCGACGATCGGTCCGCGTCCCATACCCCGCTTCCAACCGCGGTGGACGACCATGAGGCCGGACTCGCCGGTTCGCCCAGCGACATGGCGGGCCCGCCGATCGCGTGGAACGGCCGCGCGTCCCCGAGACCGTCGCGCAGGGCTTCGCGGACCAGGTCATGGACGCCGGCGGGTCGCAGGAATCGGACCTCGGCCTTCGCGGGATGCACGTTCACGTCGACCTCGTCGTAGGGCACCTCGAGGTGGAGATAGACGATCGGGTGACGGCCGCGGGGCAAAAAGGTCGCGTAGGCTTCCTGGATGGCGTGCAGGACGCGCCGGTCGCGCACCGGCCTGGCGTTCACCAGGAGCACCTGGTCGCGCATCGTGGCCCGGCTGTGGCCCGGACCAGAAGCCAGGGCGCGCAGCCGCATCCGGCCGACGGCACGATCGATCAACACGAGCCCGGGGCCTGCCTCCGGACCGACAATCTCGCGGACCCTCTCCTCCCAGGTCTGCACCGCCGGCCAGGCGGATAGCGTACGCCCGCCGCTTCGCAGCGACAGGGCGATCGCGGGATGCGCGGCCGCGATACGGGCCACCACGTCCGCGATCTGCGCCGTCTCCGTGGCGCGTGAGCGCAGGAACTTGCGCCGCGCCGGAACGTTGAAGAACAGGCTTTCGACCTCCACGGTCGTGCCACGCGGGTGCGCCGTCGGTTCCACCGTCTCGATCCTCCCGCCACGCACGCGCACCCGCACCCCTTCCTTCCCCCCGGCCGCCGCGGTCGTCAGGGTGACCCGAGCCACCGAGGCGATTGCCGGCAGGGCCTCCCCGCGGAACCCATAGCTCCCGATGGCGGCAAGATCCGCGGCCTCCCGGATCTTGCTGGTGGCGTGACGCTCGAACGCCAGGGGGGCGTCATCGGGCTCCATCCCGCAGCCGTCGTCGGCGACCCGGATCCGGTCAGCCCCTCCCCCTTCGACCTCGATGTCGATTCGGGACGCCCCGGAATCGAGGGCGTTTTCCACCAGCTCCTTGACGACCGAGACCGGGCGCTCAACCACCTCGCCTGCCGCGATCTGGTTGGCGACCACCGGATCGAGAATCCGGATCCGTCCCATCCTCAGGCCCCCTCGATCAGGAGCATCCGGCGGCCACCGATTCGCAGGAACATTTCAACCGACCTCGTGCTGACCGGCGCGGCGTCGCGCCAAGGCCATCGCGTAGTCGACGATCGCGCCGGCGACGTCGACACCGGTCGCCCGTTCGAGCCCCTCGAAGCCTGGAGACGAGTTCACTTCCAGGAGCTTCGGCCCCTGCTTCGATTCCAGCATGTCCACGCCCGCCACCTGGAGCCCCATGGCCCGGGTCGCCCGGAGCGCCGCCCGCTGGTACTCGGCCGGCAGGTCGACCCCGGTGCTGCTGCCGCCCCGGTGCACGTTCGATCGGAACTCCCCGAGACGTGCCTGCCGGCGCATCGCCGCCACCACCCGGCTGCCGACCACCAGGGCGCGCAGATCGCGTCCTTCGGACTCTTCGATGAACTCCTGGATCAGGATGTTCATCCCGAGACTGGCAAAGGTCTCGACCACCGTCTGTACCACCTGCTCGGTTTCCGCCAGGATCACGCCAATCCCCTGCGTCCCCTGCAGGACCTTGATGACCGCCGGCGGACCGCCGACCATGTCGAGGGCCCGGTGCACCTGCCGCGGGTCGCGCGCCATCACTGTCCGCGGGATGTCGATCCCGGCACGCACCAGCAATTGCAGGGCCCGCAGTTTGTCGCGCGATCGGGCAATCGGCTGGGCGGAGTTCACCAGCGGCACGCCCATCATGGCGAACTGGTTCACGATCGCCAGGCCCTGATCGGTGATCGAGGCTCCGATCCGGGGCACGACGACATCCACCTGGGGCAGCCGGGCCTCCAGCCCCCGGTGGAACACCTGCGGGGCCTCCCGGCTCAGGACGAGCGTGCAGCGCAGCGGGTTGATGACGGCCGCCCGATGGCCCCGGCGTTCGGCGCTTTCCACGAACCGCCGCGTGGTGTACAGGAGCGGGCTGCGTGAGAGGATCCCCAGGAGCATGCCGGTCCCCGGATCAGCCACGGGCCGACCGCCGGGCACGGGTCGGCCCGCGCGTCGACCGCGCGGCCGCCTGCCCATCAAGAGCGGCCTGGGCTGCGGCCAGCCGGGCGATCGGGATGCGGAACGGCGAGCAGCTGACGTAGTCCATCCCCACCTCGTGGCAGAAAGCGACCGAGCGCGGGTCTCCCCCGTGCTCCCCGCAGATGCCGATCTTCAGTCCGGGGCGTCCGGCGCGGCCCTCGACGATCGCCCAGCGGACCAGCCGGCCCACGCCCTCCTGGTCGAGCGTCTGGAACGGATCATCGGGAAGAATTCCCAGACGCTTCTCGTCCACGTAGTCCGGCAGGAAGGCCCCGACGTCATCGCGCGACAGGGCCATGGTCATCTGTGTCAGGTCGTTGGTCCCGAAAGAAAAGAACTCGGCCTGGCGCGCAATCGCCTGCGCCAGGAGGGCGGCACGTGGCACCTCGATCATCGTCCCAACCTGGTAGCGCAGCCGCGTGCGGCGCTCGCGCAGCACCTGTTCGGCGATCGCGCGTGTGCGTTCCACCAGCAGGGCCAGTTCGCGCGGATCCATGATCAGCGGGTGCATGATCTCGGGCCGAACCCGGACACCGCGGCGCCGGGCGGCGATCGCCGCCTCGAGAATCGCCCGCACCTGCATGTCGAGGATCTCCGGGTAGGTCAGACACAGACGACAGCCGCGGTTCCCCAGCATCGGGTTGGACTCCCGCAGCTGCAGGACCCGCCGCGCCACCGTCTCGACCGGAACGCCGAGGCGGCGCGCCAGGGCCTTCTGCCCCTCCGGCTCGTGGGGCAGGAACTCGTGCAGCGGCGGATCGATGAGCCGGATGGTCACCGGACGACCGTCCATCGCCTCGAAGATCCCCTCGAAATCCTGCCGCTGCATCGGCAGGAGCCGTGCCAGGGCGCGTTCGCGGCTGGGCCGATCGGTGGCGAGGATCATCTCGCGGATCGCCAGTCGCCGTTCCTCGCTGTCGAAGAACATGTGCTCGGTGCGGCAGAGTCCGATCCCCTCGGCGCCCATCTCGACCGCCTTGCGCGCATCGTAGGGGGTGTCGACGTTGGCACGGACCCGGAGACGGCGGAAGCCATCGGCCCAGCGCATCAGAGTGTTGTAGGCGTCCGGCAGGTCCGGCCGCACCAGTGGCACGGCCCCGGAGTAGATCGCACCGGTGGAACCGTCCAGGGTGATCGTCTCGCCGGACCGCACGACCCGATCCCCGAACCGGACGACCGCTCCGCCGGGATCGACGCTCAGGGCGGTGCAGCCCACGATGCAGGTCTTGCCCCACCCCCGGGCCACCACCGCCGCGTGCGAGGTCTTCCCACCGGTGGCCGTCAGGACCCCTTGGGCGACATGCATGCCGGCGACATCCTCGGGGGAGGTCTCGCGGCGCACCAGAATCACCGCCGCCCCTTCGCGCACCCGCGCCTCCGCCGCCTGGGCGGTCAGGACCACCTCGCCCGAGGCGGCCCCGGGGACCGCATCGATCCCGTTCCCGAGAAGGCGTGCGTCCAGGTCGCGCCGCGGAAAGGCGGGGTCCAGTACCGGGTAGAAGAGGCGCTCCACGTCCCGCGGTGTCACCCGCCGCACCGCCTCGGTTTTCGTCAGCAGGCCCTCCCGGGTCATCTCCACGGCGATCCGGAAGGCGGCGCGTGCCGATCGCTTGCCGGTCCGGCACTGAAGCAGGTACATCCGTCCCGCCTCGATGGTGAACTCGAGGTCCTGCATGTCGCGATACCGGCGTTCCAGGATGCCACGCACGCGTTCGAGGGCGCGGAGGGATCGCGGGTCGCGGCGCCCCAGCTGGGACAGGCTCATCGGCGTGCGGATCCCGGCGACCACGTCCTCCCCCTGGGCATTCATCAGAACGTCGCCGTACAGTCGGCGCTCGCCGGTGTTCGGGTCGCGGGTGAAGCAGACACCGGTGCCGGAATCCTCCCCCAGGTTGCCGAACACCATCTGCACCACGCTGACCGCCGTGCCACGCAACCCGGTGATTTGCTCGACGCGGCGGTAGGTCACCGCCTTCTCGGCCATCCACGATCGGAACACCGCCTCGATCGCCCCCCACAGAAGGGCCACCGGGTCCTGCGGCAGGGCGCGGCCGCTGCGTTCGTGGATGTAGGTCTGCAGCCCGCGGCACAGTTCCTCGAGGGCGGCGGCCGGGACTTCGGTGTCCTGCCGGACCCCGAGGGTCTCCTTCAGCCGGCGGAAGCGGGACTCCATCTCCTCGCGCGGCAGACCGAGGACCACCGCGGCATACATCTGCAGGAAGCGCCGGTAGGCGTCGAACGCGAACCGCGGGTTCCGGGTGCGTTTCGCCAGCCCCCGGACCGTCCGCTCGTTGAGCCCGAGGTTCAGGATGGTTTCCATCATTCCCGGCATCGATCGGGCGGAACCCGACCGGACCGAGACCAGGAGCGGCTTCTCCGGGTCGCCATACCGGAGCCCCGTGGTCCGCTCCAGACGGCGTAGACCACGATTGACCTGCGCGCCGATTGCCTGCCTGAGCGCGCGCCGCCCCTTCTTGAGAAAGAGATCGCAGGCTTCGGTGGTGACCACGAAACCCGCCGGCACCGGCAGGCCGAGCCGGGTCATCTCCATGAGCCCCGAGCCCTTGCCCCCGAGCTGGTCAATGGACGCCCCGCTTCCCTCGGCGCGACCGTCTCCGAAGAAGTGGACATAACGATGTCCGCTCATACGCCTTTCCGGCCGGCGCCCGTTTCCGCCGGTGCGCCTTCCATGACGATTGCCGCGAAGTCGCCGACCCGGAGAAACAGGTCGCCGATCGTCTGCAGCAGCGCCAGACGGTTGTCGCGCAGCCGCCGGTCCTCGACCATCACCATCACGTCCGCGAAAAACCGGTCCAGGGGGCCCGCCAGCCGCGCGATGGCCCTCAGGGCGCCCAGGTGATCCTGGCGCTCCTGCAGCCGCGCGATTTCCGGCAGGGCCGACTCAAGCCCCGCGGCCAGCGCGCGCTCCGCATCCTCACGCAGCGCTGCCGGGTCCAGGAGCGGCGGCACCTGGCCCTTCAGGATGTTCTTGATCCGCTTGTGCGTCTGGACGAGGACGGCGAACCCTGGGTCGGTCCGAATCGCGTCCAGGGCCTCCATTCTCAACCGGACATCTCCCGGGTCGTCCGACGACGCGGCCAGCGCCGCCCGCACCGAATCGGTCCGCAGCCCCGCTTGTTCGGCGAGATGCTGCAATCGGCCGCGGTAAAAATCGAGGAGTGCGGCCCGCGCCTCGTCGTGGGTCACGGCCCCCTCGAGATCGACCCCGGCGTAGCCGGCGAGGGCGCTCGAAAGGAGGGCGCCCAGGGACACCCGCACGCGGCGCTCGGTCAGGAGGCGGCAGACCGCCTGCACCGATCGGCGGAGCCCGTAGGGATCCCGGGAACCGGTCGGAACCAGTCCGAGGAGGAACATGCCGGCCTGCGTGTCGAGCCGATCGGCGACCGCGAGAACGGCTGCCTCGGTCGTCGCCGGCAGCGGGTCATCGCTCCCGCGTGGCAGGTAATGCGCGTAGATGGCATCCCCGACCCGGGCCGTCAGCCCGTCGGCGCGGGCGTAGAGACCCCCGACGATTCCTTCGCTTTCGGAAAATTCGTTGACCATCTGCGTGCACAGATCGGCCTTGCACAGCCGCGCCGCGTCGCGCACCGCCGCCCGGTCCGCCGCCGAACCCGAGGCCTCGAAAACCGGGACGAGGACGTCGGCGAGCCGCACGATCCGTTCCGTTTTGCGGGCATACGACCCGAGCTTCTCATGGAACGTGAGCCGCTCCAGTCCGGCGGCGTGGGCCTCCAGGTTCTGTCGCCGATCCTCTTCCCAGAAGAAGCGCGCATCGGTCAGCCGGGCGCGCAGCACCCACTCGTGCCCTTTGCGGATCAGACCGCTGCGGTCCTCGCGGACGTTGGCGACCGCCAGAAACCGGTTCAGCAGGGCCCCGTCGGCGCGGCGCAAGGCAAACGATTTCTGGTGGTGACGCATGGCGGTGATCAGGATCTCTCCCGGCAGGGACAGAAACGCGGAGTCGAACTGACCGCAGATGACCGTCGGCCATTCGACCAGGTGCGTGACTTCCTCCAGGAGCTCCGGGTCACCCGCGGTGCTCGTGCCCGGAGGGGAGGCGATCTCCCCGCCGGCGGCCCCCGCGGCTTCCCGCAGTCCGGACTCGATGACGGCGCGGCGCTCGCCCACATCCGCGAGCACCTGTCCCGCACGCAGGCCTTCGACGTAGGCCCCCGCCGCGGGAAGGTCGATCGACCCTCCCCCGACCTGCCGGTGGCCGCGGCTCCCCCGGCCGGCACGCACACCCGCGATCTCCAGGTCCACGACCTGGTCGTCGAGGAGCGCCACGATCCAGTGGATCGGCCGGACGAACACCGTCTCCCCGAGGCCCCAGCGCATCGTCTTCGGGAAAACCATGCCGAGGACCATGGCGGGGACTTCCGCTGCGAGGACCTCCGCCGCGGGTCGCCCGCGGACGGCCCGGCGCACGCCGACACACTCCCCGCGCGGTGTCGTGAGACGCACCAGATCCCCGACCGCGACTCCCTGGGCGCGCGCGAAACCGGTCGCCGCCGCGGTCGGTGTTCCGGCGGCATCATAGGCAGCGCGCACCGGCGGCCCGGTCACTTCCACGGTCTCGTCCGGCTGGCCCGGTCGCAACCCTCGAAGGCGGACCGCCAGCCGGCGGGGGGTTCCGAAGGTCTCCAGATCGCCGGCCCCTGCCGCAACCGGGTCGGCCAGGAGACCCGTCCGTGCGGCGACCGCGATCAACCGCCCCGCGAGATCCTTCAGGGCTGCGTCGACCATCCGGGCCGGGATCTCCTCGGTCCCGATCTCGAGCAGGAACGTCCGCCCGCCGCTCCCGCCCTTCACCGTCCGTCCCCCGGCGCCCGATTTCGCAGGAGTGGCCAGCCGCGCGCCTCGCGTTCCTTCACATACTCGCGCGCGCACCCGACCGCGAGACGGCGCACCCTCTGGATGAAGCCGGTGCGCTCGGTGACGCTGACCGCGCCGCGCGCCTCGAGGAGGTTGAAAGTGTGCGAGCAGCGCAGGGCGTGGTCGTAGGCCGGCAGCACCAGCCCCTGTTTCAGCAACCGGTGTCCTTCCTCCTCGGACTGGCGGAACACGCGGTTGAGCAGATCGCTGTCGGCCGCCTCGAAGTTGTACCGCGAGAACTCGATCTCCTCCTGGAGCCGGACATCCCCGTAGGTCAGCCCGCCGCCCCATTCGAGGTCGTAGACGCTCGCGACATCGTTGAGGAACATCGCAATGCGTTCGGTGCCATAGGTGATTTCCGCGGAAATCGGCCGGAGCTCCATCCCACCCGCCTGCTGGAAGTAGGTGAACTGGGTGACCTCCATCCCGTCCATGGACACCTGCCATCCCACCCCCGCGGCTCCCAGGGTCGGGGACTCCCAGTTGTCCTCTTCGAAGCGGATGTCGTGGTCCCGCGGGTCGATCCCGAATGCCTGCAGCGAACGGAGGTAGATCTCCTGCACGTCCTCCGGTGAGGGTTTAAGGATGACCTGGAACTGATAGTGCCGGTAAAGCCGGAAAGGGTTCTGCCCGTAACGGCCGTCGACGGGACGGCGCGACGGCGCGCAGTAGGCGGCCTTCCATGGCTCCGGCCCCAGGACCCTGAAGAAGGTGTCCGGGTGCATCGTCCCGGCCCCCATCTCGACGTCATAGGGCTGCTGGATCACCACCCCCTCGCGGGCCCAGAATTCCTGAAGCGAGAGGATCAACTGCTGGAAGCTCATGCCCACCGTCGTCCCGTCCTCCCGGCCGTCAGCGCGGTCGTCTCAAGGCCTGCAGCACTTCGTAGCTCCGGAACCTTCGATCGGTCAAGTCCAGGAAAATCGCCGCTGCCAGGTCCGCAATCGGCCGCAGCGTCTCCTCCGGCAGCACCGGCAGCGCGTCCGGTGCGTGCCGCAGCATGGCGGCTGCGGCCCGGATCGCGCCGCCCGGCAGCACCACGTCGCCGGTGTGGCGGGGTCCGGCGCAGCGCGCACAAGCCACCGACGACTCGCGCCGGACATAGATCGATCCCTGCGTCGTTGTTTCGCCGCCGCACCGGTTGCAGCCTTCCAGCGAGGGAAGCACCCCGTGCAGCCGCAGCGTCCAGATCTCGAAATAGCGGCCCGCCACCTCCAGGTCCAGTCCGCCACGGACGGCGCGGAGGACGGCGTGGAGCAGGCGAAAGAACGCCTCATCCTCCTGCTGCTCGCGTGCGAAGCCGTCCGCCACCTCCGCGAAGCAGGCCAGCACCGCGCCGCGTTCCGGATCCTCCTGGAGCCTGTAGAACGACTCCAACAGATCGGCAGCCTCGACTCGCCCGAGGTCCGATCCCTCCCGTTCGAACCATGAGAGCCGGACGCGACTCAGCGGCTCCAGGTTGCTGCCGAAGCGCCGCCGGCTGCGACGGGCCCCCTTGGCCACGGCACGGACCTTCCCTGCCGACCGTGTCAGGAAGGTCACGATCCGGTCCGACTCACCCAGCGGCATCGCCCGCAGGACGAAGGCCTCCATTTCCCTGAGCGGCACGTCACCCCTCCCGCCGGCTCATCCCTCGACGATCCGCCGCCCGGCGAGGCCGAAGAATGCCACCAGCCCCAGCAGGTCCACCGCCGTGGTGACGAACGGGCTGGCCGCCACCGCGGGATCGGCGTGCAGAGTCTTGAGCAGGATCGGCAGCATCGAACCCACGCTGGCCGCCATCACCATCGAGACCCACAGCGACAGCCCCACCGCCCAGCCGGCTCGTGGCGCGAGATCGACGACGACCACCGCAAACAGGCCCAGCAGGGCGCCGTAAAACCCCCCCAGGACCAGGGCGATCCGGATCTCCTTGAAGACCACGCGACCGACCCAGCGCAGCGTGATCCGGCCGGTGGCGAGGCCCCGCACCACGATGGTCGCCGCCTGGGTGCCGATGTTGCCCCCCATTCCCAGCACGATCGGGATGAAGCAGGCCAGCGTCGCCGCCGGCCCCAGCAGGAGCCCGTAGGCCTTGATCAGCAGCGCCGCGAGGATCCCGCCCGCGAAGGCCGCGAACATCCAGGGCAGCCGGACCCCGGCCGAACGCAGCGTGGAATTCGTCAGGCGCTCTTCATCCGAGGTGCCCGCCAGCTTGTAGAAATCCTCCGTCGCCTCTTCCCGCAGGACATCCACGACGTCATCAATGGTGACGATCCCGATCGGCACCTGGTCCTGGTCCACCACCGGCACCGCGAGCAGATCGTACTGCGACACCAGTCGCGCCACCTCTTCCTGGTCGGTTTCCGGGCGGACGGTGATCACATCCGTGGACATGATCTCCCTCAGGCGGGTCGCCGGCGGGACCGACAGCAGCCGGCGCAACGACAGGACCCCTACCAGCCGCCCGTCCGTCCCGACGACGTAGAGGTAGAAAACCATTTCCGCTTCCTGCGCCTTCTGGACCGCCGCGATCGCCTCATGGACGAGGGTCTGGTCCGGCAACGCCAGGAAGCGGGTCGTCATGATCCGCCCGGCGGTGTCCTCGTCGTGGGCGAGCAGATCCTGGACCTCCTCGGAAGCTTCCCGGTGGAGCAGCGACAGGATCTGTTCCCGGTCCGCCTCCGGACGTTCGGACAGGATCTCGGCCACGTCATCCGATGCCAGCGGCTGGAGGACGCGGGCGACCTCCTCCACCGCCAGGTCCCGGAGCAGGTCGGTCCGGTGGGCGGAGTGGATCGCCCCGAGGAGGGCCGCCGCCTGGCCCGTCGCACCTTCCGACAGGAGTCGGAACGCCGCCGCGCGCTCGTCTTCGGAGAGCGCCCCGAAGGCCTCGGCGAGATCCGCCGCGCGGACTTTCTGGAGCATGTTCAGGAGGGGGGCCGTGGCGCCGCGCCGCAGTAGTTTCTTGACCGACTCGACCAGGATGGTGTTGTCTTTCATGGGACGCCCCGTGAGGGGCGCATTCTACTGCAAGGGCGGGGTCCCCGGGATCAGGGGAGCGGCAGTCCGATCAAGCGCAACACCGAGAGATCGTCACGCCAGCCGCCGCGTACCTTGACCCAGAGCGACAGGTGGACGCGGGACGCCAGAAATTCCTCCAGGCGGTGACGGGCCGCCGTGCCGACCGCCTTCATCATCCGCCCCCGTTCGCCGATCAGGATCGCCTTGTGGGAGTCGCGCTCGGCCAGAATGGTGGCGGAGATGCGGACCAGCCCTCCCGGGTCGGTCTCCAGCGAATCGATCAGCACGGCCGTGGCGTGCGGTACTTCCTCGCGGGTCTGCTGGAACACCTGCTCGCGGACGATCTCCGCGATCGCCAGCCGTTGCGGCAGGTCGGTCAGCATGTCCGGCGGGAAGTGCGGGGGGCCCGGCGGCATCCTCTCGGAGACCACCCGCTCCAGCCGGTCGCAGTTGTCCCCCTGCAGCGCCGAGACCGGCACGATCTCTTCGAACAGGCCCGACCCGCCCGCCTCTTCCATCAGCGGCAGCAACCGCTCCTTGGCCATGAGATCGACCTTGTTCAGGACCAGCATGTTTTTCGAACCGGCCTGGCGCAGCAAGTCAAAGACGAACCGGTCGCCGGGCCCGAACCCCTCCGAGGCATCCACCAGGACCACGACCAGATCGACATCGTGCAGCAGCCGTGTGGACAGCCGCACCATCTCCTCGTTCATGCGGTAGCGGGGTTTGTGGATCCCGGGGGTATCGATGAAAACGACCTGCAGGTTCACCCGGTGCAGGATGCCCCGCACCGGGAAGCGGGTGGTCTGCGGGACCGGGCTGACGATCGACAGCTTGGCCCCGACCAGACGGTTCATCAGGGTTGACTTGCCGACGTTGGCGCGCCCGACCAGGGCCACGAAACCACAGCGAAAGCCGCTCCCGGCCCCTCCGGGACCCTCCAGTTCAATCACGCCACCGCCCTCCGGTGTCATCGCACGCTCCCGGCCGGCGTCCCCCAGGGCAACCCGCGGCGGTCAAGATGGACACCCGCGGCGCGGCGCAGGAGGTCAGCCTCCAGCCGATGCATCGCCCCGTCGTCGGTCTCATGGTCGTGCCCCAGAAGATGGAGAAAGCCGTGCGTCACCAGGAGCGCCAGCTCTTCGTCGAGACGCCAGCCGGCCCGACGGGCCTGCCGGGCCGCCCGGGGAACCGCGATGGCGATGTCCCCCAGATCGGCCCCACGGTCTCCCCGATCCTCCGCCGGGAACGATAGAACATCGGTCACCCGATCGTGGCCCAGGAACCGGCGATTGAGCCGCCGCACGGTGGCGTCCGGGGCCAGCAGCACCGTCACGCCGGCGGCCGGACAGCGCAGCGCCCGGCGCAAGCGCAGGATCAGCCGACGACACGGGGGCGCCAGCCGGTTCCAGGCCGGCCGCGCCGCCACGACCTCGACGGCGTTCATCACCGGGCGGTGGCCGGACGGTTCACGTGCGTGCGGCTGCCGTGAAACGCCCGCTCCGGAGTCTTCTCAAAATCGAAGCCGGGATAATCGATGCGGTGATGATAGATGCTGCTGAGTGTGCGCAGGAACGCGGTGCTCGCCTTGTCGAGGTCGGCGAACGTCAGGTCGCATTCGTCAAACTGGTTGTCGAGCACGACGTCCGAGATGATGGTCCGGATCAGGCCCTTGAAGCGCGCCGGCGAAGGGGCATCCAGCGTCCGCGACGCCGCCTCGATGGAGTCCGAGAGCATGAAGACCGCCGCCTCGCGGCTCTGAGGTTTCGGCCCCGGATAGCGGAAGTCGGAATCCGCGATGTCCGGAGCCCTGCCGTCGCCGGTGCGGCGTGCCTTCTCGTAGAAAAAGTTGATCCGCCGCGTCCCGTGGTGCTGCGGGATGATTTCCAGGATCTGCCGCGGCAGCCCGTAGAAACGGGCCAGTTCGTACCCCTCCTTGACGTGACTGGCGATGATCAAGGCGCTGAGGTGCGGGCTGAGCCGATCGTGACGGTTGCCGCCGTCCTTCATGTTCTCGACGAAATAGCCCGGCTTGAGCATTTTGCCCACGTCATGGTAGTAGGCGGCAACCCGGCAGAACAGCGCGTTCGCGCCGATCGCCTCGGCGGCGGCTTCCGCGAGGGTGCCGACGATCACACTGTGGTTGTAGGACCCGGGGGCCTCGACCGCCAGGCGGCGCAGCAGCGGATTGTTGAGATTGGACAGCTCGAGGAGCCGGACATCGGTCAGGATGTCGAAGGCCGACTCGAGCAGCGGCAGCAGGAACGACACCGCCGCCGCCACCAGGATCCCGCCACCGAAGGCGCAGGCCGCCAGGAACACCGGGTGATCGGCGAGCGCTTCGCCGCCAAAGATGCTGTGGATCGCCAGGACCGCCGCGCCATTGACCGCCCCCAGCAGGAGTCCGGCCTTGATGAGGGCGGTCCGCTCCCGGTAGGTGGTGACCCCGTAGATCCCCGCCAGGTTGCTGACCAGTCCGAAAAGCAGGAGTGGCAGGTCCCAGTGGAACATCATGCCGAACAGCGGCACGTGAAACAGCGTGTAGGCCATCCCGACGCGGGGATTCGCCAGGAGCGTCATCAAGACCGCGCCCGACGCGGCCGGAATCATGTAGCGATAAAATTCCAGGTTCGCGTAGGGTTCCGTGCGCACTGAATCGACCACGTGTTCGCAGAGCCAGAGGAACCCCTGGTCCATGGCCAGTCCCGCCACGGTCACCACGACCATCAGGGCGAACAGGTGGCGTTCCCGCCGCCACGTCGTCTGGTAGAAGAACACATAGCGCGCCATGAAGAAAAGGAGCAGCGCGGCGATCAGGACACGACCGGCGATGGCCGGCGCCCCGGCGTCCCGACGGCGCTCGGTGTCCCAGGCCTGCAGCTGGCGGGCCAGTTCCTCCGTCACCAGCTCGCCCTCGCGGATGAGGACCTTGCTCCGCGGGATCCGGATCCGCAGTGGTTCCATCCGATCGATCGCCTCCCGCCGGCGGGCCTCAAACAGAGCGTTATTGCGGGTCAGGGTGACGCTGACCAGGTCGCGTGCGATCGGTCCCAGCGCCGACCGCTCGGCCGGGCCGGCGCCCGCCGCCTGCAGCCCCGCCAGCGCCGCGGCCCGCGCCTCATCGACCGTCAGGATGTCCGTGAACGCTTCCTCGCGCCACTCGTGCCCGTCGTGCACATCGCGCAGCGTCACCCCGTCCGACCGCGGCAGGAGGCTCCGGCTGCCGACGATGCGCCGCCCGAGGACGGCACGCAGGGTCCCCACCAGGCGATCCTCGACCATCGGATCGAAACCGCGCGCGCGCAGCCACTCGAAGGTCTCCCGGGGAACCGCCAGGCCGACCGCTTCCCCCGATCTCCAGGCGCGGAAGGCGGCGCGGACCGCCGCGGTGGCCGGAGCGGCCGCCCGTGAGTCGAGATCGAAGACCGGCCGCACTTCGTCACCGGCTGCCTGCCGAACCGCGGCGGTCGTCTCGTGATCGATGAATTCGAAGGTCTCGGGTGCGACCAGCTCCAGAGGCGCGGAGACTCCGGGCGTCACGACCGGCAGCGCCGGGCCCCATCGGGGAACGAACAGGAGCGGCGTCAGCACCACGAAATACAACGCCACCCAGACGGAACGTCGTTCGTACAGCCGCTCGAGCGCCGCATTGATCGAGGCCCGGAGGGCCGCGAACACCGCCCAATCGCGGCGCACCGCACGGCGACGGATGAAGGCCCGGATCCGGCCCGTCATGGCTCGCGCCTCACGCCCCACCCGGAGAGGACGGGCCGCTGCGACGGCGCCGGGCGGCCGGGCGTTGCCCGTCCTGGTCCGGGCGCTGACCATTCCGGTATGCCTCGTAGGCCTTGATGATGCTCTGCACCAACGGATGACGCACCACGTCCGTGTCGTCGAACTGAACGAAGCCGATCCCCTCCACCTGCCCCACGACCTCGCGCGCTTCGGCGAGGCCCGAAATCCGGCCAGGGGGCAGGTCGACCTGGGTCACGTCGCCGGTCACCACCGCCTTGGAATGCGTCCCCAGACGCGTCAAGAACATCTTCATCTGCTCGGAGGTGGTGTTCTGCGCTTCGTCGAGGATCACGAAACAGTGGCTCAAAGTCCGCCCCCGCATGAACGCCAGGGGCGCGATCTCGATGACGCCGCGCTCGACATACGTCTGCGCCTTCTCGCGGTCCAGCAGGTGATAGAGAGCGTCATACAGGGGGCGGAAGTAGGGGTCCACCTTTTCGGCCATGTCACCGGGCAGGAAACCAAGCTTCTCGCCGGCCTCCACCGCGGGCCGGCACAGGATGATCCGCTCGACCTTCTTCTCGTTCAGGTGGCCGATCGCCGCCGCCACCGCGAGATAGGTCTTGCCGGTGCCCGCAGGGCCGATGGCGAACACCAGGTCATGATCGCGGATGGCGTCGAGGTAGAGTCTCTGGTTGACGCTCTTGGGGGTGACATGACGGCCATTGGTCGCTTTAATCCGGCCGGCACCGAAGAACTCCTGCAGGACCGCGGCCCGGTTGTTCCGCAGCAGCCGCCCGGCGATCTCGATGTCGCCCTTGTTCAGGGCGTAGCCGCCCTGGACAACGCCGACGAGCTGCTCGATCAGACTGGCGGCTAGGGCCTCACGGTCGCCATCCCCTTGCAGCATCACCTCGTTCCCCCGGGCGCTTACCCGGACTCCGAGGTCCTTTTCGATCGCCCGCAGGTTCTCGTCGTGGTGGCCGAAGATGTCGATTCGGAGGTCGTCGGGTACGGAGAGTTTGCGCATCCGGTGAGGTCGGTTTGCCGCGTCCCTCGCTGCTGAACGAAGGGTTAAGGTAACACCCGCACCCCCCGATGTCAATTTTTCCCCGCAAACAATCGGGAAGGATAACCTGTTGAAAAGGCGAAACTTCAGCCATGCGGCTGTCCGGGAGGGCGGGGGGTGACGATCCGGATGCTCAGGTCCTGGAGCTGGCGATCGGTCACCGGCGATGGCGAGCCCGACATCAGGTCGATGCCACTGGTGGTCTTCGGGAAGGCGATGACGTCCCGGATCGAGGCGCTGCGCGTCAGGAGGGCGATGATCCGATCGACCCCGAGAGCGATCCCGCCATGAGGCGGGGCCCCCATCCGCAAGGCGCCGAGGAGGAAGCCGAACTTGGCGTCGGCCTCTGCCTCGCCGATCCCCAGGATCCGGAAGATCTTCGCCTGTAGATCGCTGCGGTGGATGCGGATACTCCCCCCGCCGATCTCACCACCGTTGAGGACCATGTCATACGCCAGGGCGCGCACGTCCTCCGGGCGCGTGTCCAGCAACGCGAGATCTTCGGGGTGCGGGGCGGTGAAAGGGTGATGGCAGGAGACCAGCCGCCCCTCCTCGTCGCTGTGGTCGAAGAGCGGGAAATCCTGGACCCAGAGGAGATGGTCCTGCCCGTCTTCGATCAACTTCTCGGCGCGGGCGATCTGCAGACGGAGGGCCCCGAGGATGGTGCAGGCCGTTTTCCAGCGGTCCGCCACCAGGACCGCGAGATCGTCCGGACCGGCGCCGATCGCCTCGAGAACGGCGCGGCACCGATCTTCACCGAGGTGCTTGAGAACGGACGACTGGATCGTTCCCCCGCCGGTCCGGATCCAGATCAGCCCTTTCGATCCGAGCCCCTTGGCCGACTCGACCAGGTTGTCGATCCGCTGCCGCGACCAGGCGCCGCCTCCCGGGAGACGCAGCGCCTTGACACGCCCCCCTTGGCGGACGGTGTCGGCGAACACCCGCAACGGGCTGTCGGCCACCCTGTCGCTGACGTCCTGGATCTCCAGGGCAAAGCGCGTGTCGGGCTTGTCGCTGCCGTACCGGTCCATCGCCTCGCGGTACGACAGGCGCGGGTACGGGCCACGCAGCTCGCGCCCCGCCGCCCGGAAGATCTGCTCCAGCAGCCCCTCCATCAGGGTGAAGAACCAGGCCGGGTCGGGGAAGGAAATCTCGATGTCGATCTGGGTGAACTCAGGCTGCCGGTCGGAACGCAGGTCCTCATCGCGAAAGCACTTGGCGATCTGGAAGTAACGGTCGTACCCCGCCACCATCAGGAGTTGCTTGAAGATCTGCGGCGACTGCGGCAGCGAGTAGAAACGCCCCGGGTTGACGCGCGAGGGGACGAGGTACTCGCGTGAACCCTCCGGCGTGCTCTTGGTGAGGATCGGCGTCTCGATCTCGAGGAACCCCTCGGCGTCGAGGAAGCGGCGGACGGCCAGCAGAACGCGGTGACGGATCTCCAGGATCGCCTGCAGGCGGGGCCGGCGCAGGTCGAGATAACGGTAGCGGAGCCGCACTTCCTCCGCGACGTTGGCGTCGTCGCCCAGCGGGAACGGCAGGGGATCGGCGGAGTTGAGGATCTCCGCCACGACCGCCTGGATCTCGACCTCGCCGGTCGGCAGCCCCGGGTTGACGTTTCCACCGGCCCTCAGGACGACCTCGCCGCGGACGGCGACGACGAACTCCGACCGCATCGCCTTGGCCACCGCGAACGCCTGCGGAGCGCGATCCGGGTTGAAGACGACCTGGGTCACGCCGTAGCGGTCACGGATGTCGGCGAACAGAAGATTGCCGTGGTCGCGGACGCTGTCCACCCAGCCCAGCAGATCCGCCACCCGGCCGGCGTCCTGCCGCCGCATCGCTCCACAGGTGTGGGTCCGGCGCAGACCCGGTGTCTCAGCCACCGGTGTTCTCCTGGATGCGGACAATCAGGGCGGCCTCCGGGAGCCGCTCCTGCGTCCCGCCCCGCATATCGCGCAGCGTGAATACGCCTCCCGCCACCTCTTCGTCGCCGACGATCAGCGCCCAGCGTGCCCGCCGGTCATCGGCGGTCCGAAGCTGCGACTTGAGGCTTCGTGCCGGCTGCGGGTCGAAGATCATCCGCCGTCCGAGGCCCCGGAGGCGGCCCGCGACTTTCAGGATCATCCCAACCGCCGCCTCCCCCAGCGCCAGACCCACCAGTTCGGGCGCTTCGTCCGGGATCGGCGCCTCCGCCGGCAGCGACAGGACCAGTCGGTCGAGACCGACGGCGAATCCAAACCCCGGCACCGGGGGACCACCCAGGGATTCGATCAGACCGTCGTAGCGCCCGCCCCCGAGCAGCGCGTTCTGCGCCCCCAGACCCGGGAGGACGACCTCGAAAGCGGTCCGGCAGTAGTAGTCGAGTCCCCGTACCAGGCGCGGTTCGACCCGGTGCCGGACCCCCGCGGCCTCGAGAAAGTGACGCACCTTCTGGAAGTGCTCCTGGCACGCGGCGCAGTGGTGGTCGGAAATCCGCGGGGCCCCCTGGAGGATCTCCTGGTCGGCCGGAACCTTGCAGTCGAAGCAGCGCAACGGATTGGTCTCCAGCCGGCGGCGGCAGTCCTCGCACAACTCATCACGCCGTGGACCGAGATACGCCACCAGCCGCTCGCGGTACGCCGGACGACAGACGGGGCAGCCGACCGAGTTGAGGAGGATCTCCGGCGTCCCCAGACGGATCCGCTCGAGGAAGCGGGCCAGCATCTCGAGGACCTCGGCATCCACCGCCGGGTGCTCGCTGCCGAGGACTTCGACGCCGATCTGCGAGAACTGCCGCAGCCGCCCCTTCTGTGGCCGTTCGTAGCGGAACATCGGGCCGACGTAGTAGAGGCGCTGGATCCCGCCGGATCGTGTGAGACCGTGCTCGATGCAGGCCCGCGCCACCGGGGCAGTGCACTCCGGACGCAAGGTCAGGGATCGGCCCTTGCGATCGGAGAAGGTGTACATCTCCTTGGCGACGATGTCGGTCCCTTCGCCGATGCCACGCTGGAAGAGTTCGGTGCTTTCAAAAATCGGCGTGCGGATCTCGCGGAACCCGTACAGGCCGAACACGGCGCGCGCCGCGTCCTCGACGTAGTGCCAGCGGCCGACCTCCTCGGGCAGAATGTCCCGTGTTCCCTTGACCGCCTCGACCATCGTTGCGTCCTGACAGGATCCCGACGGAACAATCCCGCGCCGGAGGGGACGAGAGAATAGCACAGGCGGACGGCGGGGCATCGCTGGAAGGGCGGTCTATAATCCTCCCGTGACACCCCCAGGAACCTGTCGTCGATCGCGTCGCGATCCTGCCGGGAAGCGGTGGATTCCGCCGGTGGTAGTCCTTGCGGCCCTGGTCGCGCTCGCTCACCCGGCGCCGATCGCGGCCGGCCCCAGGGAGAAGTCGCTGTTCCGCACCCAGCCGACGGAATGGAACCCCGAACTGGATAGCGTCGCCGCGACGCCCATCGGCTTCCGCCCGGCATGGACCTTCACCGGTCTTCGGGCCCCTCTGGCGGGCGACCCGGTCATGGGCGACGGCTTCCTCGCCGCCGCCGGATCGACCGGAGAGGTGGTCCTCATCGATCCCGCCGACGGCCGGACGGTCTGGATTGCCGACCTGCAGGAGGCACTCGCGACCGGACCCGCGATCGAAGGCGGTCTGGTCATGGTGACGACCCGGTCCGGTCGGCTGCGCGCCCTCGATTTCACGAGCGGCTCGCCCGTCTGGGTCGCCGATCTGGGGTCGATGGCCACGGCGCCACCCCGGATTATCGAAGGTTGTCTCCTGGTCCCGACGGCGGCCCCGGCGATCGTCTCGCTCGATCCCCGATCCGGCGCGATTCACGCGCGAGTTGGCCTCCCCGGTCGCGTCGCGGCCGCGGCGGTGCCGGCCGCAGCGGACGCGATCCTGGGGACCGATCACGGGATGGTCTTGCGCCTCCACCCCCGCACGCTGGAAGTCCGCTGGCGGCGCTACGTCCGTCTGCCCGTGATCGCCGGGCTGCTGGTCCTGGAGGACCGCGTGTATGTCGGCGCGGGTCACACCATCCGAGCCCTGCGGCTCCGGGACGGCCATCCCCTCTGGACCGCCCAGGCCGCGGCGCAACTCGCCGCCCGGCCATTCGCCAGCGGCCTGTACCTCTACGCCCAATGCTATGACAACGACATCTATGTGCTGCGGGCCACGAACGGCCATCTGGTCGCACGGGTTCGATTGGGACACCGTCTTGTGGCCGACCCCCTGTCGATCCTCACTCACGTGATCCTGGCGCCGGCGACCGAGGGAAGCCTGGTCGGTTTGTCGCTCCCCGGTCTGCGACAGTCCGGACGGTTCGAACTCGGGATCCCGGGGGAGTGGTTTACCACCGCCCCGGTGGGAACCACCAATCGCGTCGTGGTCGGGTACGGGAGGACCGAAGGGCGGATTCTCGGGCTGGCTGTCGGCGACGAAACCGGGCCCGGCACACCTGGGGCCGCCGGTGCGTCTCCACCGGCGACTCCCTGATCGCCGGACAGGCTCCTAGACGGCTAGGCGCCGCCGGATCTCCTCGCCGACCGCCCGGGTGCCAAGCGCCCCGCCGAGATCGCGGGTGGTGGCGCCGTCCTGGATGCAGCCGCGCACCGCGTCTTCGATACGCCGGGCTTCATCGACCCGGTTGACACTTTCCAGCAGGAGGGCGGCGCTGAGCACCGCCCCCATCGGGTTGGCCACGTCCCGCCCGGCGTACTTGGGCGCCGATCCATGCACCGGCTCGAACAGCCCGGTCCGGCCCGGATGGAGGTTGGCCGAGGCGGCCAGCCCCAACCCTCCCTGCAACTGCGCGCCGAGGTCGGTCAGGATGTCGCCGAACATGTTGCAGGTGACGATCACCTCGAACTGCGACGGATCCTTCACCATTTGCATGGTCAGGGCGTCGACATACATGTGGGACGTCTCCAGGTCGGGAGATGCGGCGGCCAACTCGCGGAAGGTCCGCTGCCAGAGATCGTGCCCGTAGGTGAGGGCGTTGCTCTTGTCCGCCATGAGGACGCGCTTCCGGCCTGAGCGCCGCGCGTAGTCGAAGGCGTGACGCAGGATCCGCTCCACCCCTTTGCGGGTGTTCACGTCTTCCTGGATCGCCACCTCGTCCGGCGTCCCCTTCTTGAAGATCCCGCCCATGCCCACGTACAGCCCTTCGGTGTTCTCGCGGAAAATGACGAAATCGATGTCCCGGACGGTGCGTCCCTTGAGCGGGCAGAGCCGGTCCTCGAGAAGACGCACGGGACGGTAGTTCACGTACAGGTCGAGACCGAAGCGGATTCCCAGGAGGATGTCGGCAGCGTGACGCATGTCGGGGACCCGCGGGTCCCCGAGGGCGCCGAGGAGGATCGCGTCATAGCCGGCGAGCCGCTCGAGCGCCCCGGC
>JANNTZ010000463.1:0-2267 GCA_031394595.1 Acidobacteriota bacterium | reverse complement strand
CGAGTCTGTGCGCCCGCCAGGTAGGCCCGTCGGGTTCGTTCACGGACCTCGCGCTCGACCTCACCATTCTCGACGCACGACCGGAGTTCGCGTTGATCGAGTATGGGGGTTCGACGACATACGTGTGGGCGTTCAGCGACGCGCTTCCGGAGTCCCTCGATCTCGCCGGCCTGGGTTCATCCGCGAATCACCGCCTGGCGATTACCGCATCGGATGGAACGACGCCCGCGGTCAGCGCCGAACTCGATTTTACGTATCAGGGCGAGTCGCGCCTGAGGTTCCTGGTGGAAGACGGCAATGACGCCCCGACTGCCGCCATCTCCGGAGCTGATCGTCTGGAGTGCTCGGGTGGCGGGGGGGCGATGCTGCTCCTCAGTGCCGTCGGGTCGAGCGATCGAGATTCGAGCCCCGGGACACGCGACGATATCGTGGCCTACAACTGGTTCGAGGACTACGGGCAACCGTCGGAGCGGTCCCTGGGCGCGGGGGAGACTCTCGAGACGACCCTGGGGCTGGGATCGCACGCCCTGACCCTCAAGGTGACCGACCGTGAGGGGGCGAGTGACACGGTTGGGTTGGTCGTGAGCGCCGTGGACACGCGGCCGCCGGCGCTCGAATTGAGCACCGATGTCGCGGCTCTCTGGCCGCCGAACCATCGCCTGGTGCCGGTGACGGTGGGGTGGCAGGTGACCGACGTCTGCGACCCGCAGCCCGCGGTGGCCTCGGCCGGGGTGACCAGCAGCGAGCCGGACGAGGCGCCGGGAGCCGAGGACGGGAGCACCACCGGCGACATTGGCTCGGCCGACACCGGCACCCCGGATACCGACGTGCTCCTGCGTGCCGAACGGTCGGGAAGCGGAATCGGCCGGACCTACGAGCTGACCTACGTGGCGACCGATGCTTCGGGGAACCGGGCGACAGCGGTGGCGCTGGTGACGGTGCCGCACGACCTGGGACAGGGACCGGAGCCGCTGGTGCTGCGTCTGGAGTCCGGCGGCAACAATGGGACGGCGCGGCTGTACTGGAGCGGGGTGGCGGGGGCGACCGGGTACGACCTGCTGCAGGGGAACCTGGGTGAGCTGCGGACGTTTGACGGCCACATCGACCTGGGGACGGTGGCGGTGTTGGGCCGGAATCTGGCGGGGACGGCGCTGGTGGAGGAGGCGATCCGGCCGAACCCCCGTCCCGGGCGGGCGCTTTTCTACGTGATGCAATGGCACGAGGGGGGGCGGGCGAGCGGTTACGGGACCGAATCAGCGCCGCTGCCGCGGCAACCCGCCGCCTGCGGGGGTGGGTGTCCCTGATCCCGCGAACCGCTGCGGGAGTCGCTGGGGGAGCGTTTCATAGATCGGTTAACCCCACGGTATCCCGCCACATTCCGCAACATTCCCGTTGACAGATGTGCCGCTTCATCGTACAGATAGCGGCACATTTTTCTAGGGAGCCTCAGATGCTTTCAGCGTTTCGATCGTGCAGTTTCCTCTACGTACGCTGCGTAGCCTGAGCCCAGGGCCGGGACAGCCTGGGGGTCTCCCCCTCGCAGTAGGCAAGGAAGTCCAAATCGGGGCCGTTCGGCCCTGAAATTTCCCGGAACCTGGGTCAGGACGTCGGCGGCGTCACAGCCGCGTCGGCGTTGGTGTCGGTATCGGCATTGCGTTCGGAGGGTGTACGGCGGGTCGTGGAGGATGGAATCGTGCAGGACGGACGGCAGGACGGGACGGAGATGACGCGGGATCGGCGGCCGGAAGCAGGTTCCTGGCCAGCCGGCGAAGGGGAATCGGTCCGCCTGCGGATCGAGAAAAACGTCGCCACCTTGACGCTGGCGCGTCCCGCGGTGCGCAACGCCCTCACCCTCGACATGGTGGAGCGACTGCACACCGCGCTTGACCGTATCGAGGCCGATCCGACCGTCCGGCTGGTGGTCCTGCGCGGCGATGGAGACCATTTCTGCGCCGGGGCCGACATCAAGGCGTTCCTGAAGTCGGTGGAGGGGGGCGCAGCCCACGAGATCGACCTCTTCCTGGCGCGTGAGTACGCGTTGGACGCCCGGTTGGCAAGGCTGCCGGTGCCGCTCATCGTCATCGCCGACGGCATCACCATGGGAGGCGGGCTGGGGCTGGCTTTCGGCGGCTACCTCATCGCCACCAGCCGGTCGCGCTTCGCCATGCCGGAGTCGCGCATCGGCTTCCTGCCCGACGTCGGGGCGACCTGGGAACTGAAGCGCCGGATCGGCCTTCCGTTGGCGCGCTATTTCTGCTGGACCTCGG
>JANNTZ010000462.1:0-4359 GCA_031394595.1 Acidobacteriota bacterium | reverse complement strand
CGACTTGCCTTCCAGGCATTGATTATGAGCTCCGTTGAAAAGGCTGCTAACCCATTCAGGGTCAGGAGATTAGGCAGCCATCCTCCATCCCTTCACAGACCATCCGAATCTCTCATCAGTCGGACAGATCTGCATCTTTTCTGCTACATCACGTGTCCAGCCGATGTAGCGCGCCGCCCGGGTTTTGTCGCCCTCGAACGTGTGCAGCGCCTTCTCAATCATCAATTGCTCGCCCGCCTTGGAGTCGCTGGAGTAACCGACCGCCTCATCGGTGATCATCAGGTGCCGGATGCGGTCGGGCAGACTGTCGGCGCCGATGTTGTGGTCCTCGCCGAGTGCCACAGCCCGCTGGATGACATTCTCCAACTCGCGCACGTTCCCGGGCCAGCTGTAGCCGGCCAGCAGGTGCATCGCGCCATGAGTGACCTCGCGGTGCGGCAGCCCGGAATCGCGGGTGAATCGATCGAGGAAGGCCCCGACCAGCAGCGGGATGTCCTCACGCCGGTTCCGCAGCGGCGGCATGTCGACGGCGATGACGTTGATGCGGTAAAAGAGATCCTCGCGGAACGCGCCGGTCTTCACGAGCGAGGCCAGGGTGCGGTTGGTCGCCGTGATCACCCGCACATCGACCCGCACGGTGTCGCGCCCGCCCACCGGCCGGAACTCCCGCTCCTGCAGCGCCCGCAGCAGCTTGCTCTGCATCCGGACGCTCATGTCGCCGATCTCGTCGAGGAACAGCGTGCCGCCATCCGCCAGCTCGAGGATCCCCTTGCGGTCACGGTCGGCGCCGGTGAACGCTCCGCGCACGTGACCGAACAGCTCGGATTCCAGCAGGCTCTCGGAGAGGGCCGAGCAGTTCTCCGAGAAGAAGCGCCGGCCGTGGCGGTTCGACCGGCGGTGGATGGCGCGGGCGACCAGTTCCTTGCCGGTCCCGCTTTCCCCCTGGATGAGGACCGACAGCGAGCAGGCTGCGGCCTTTTCGATCAACAGGTGCACCTTTCGAATCTCCTCCGACTGGCCGACGATGCCGTGAATGGGGACGTGGCGGCTGACCGCCGCCCGCCCACCCGCGGTTTCCACCATGGACGCGGGGATCCCGGAAATGGTCAACACCGGTCCGGGCGCCTCTCCGGATGATGCGGCGCCGGCGATTGCGGCCGCGTCCCACCCTGGGAGGGCCGGCAGGCCGTAGAGCGGGCCATGGCGGCCGAGCGACCCCACCAGCCGGCGGGTCGCCTCCTGGAACAGGTCGAGGTCGGCGGGGTCAATCAATGAGTGGAGCGACGTGCCGCACTCGCTGAGCGTGCGCGCCTCGCCGCCCAGCCGTTTCAGGTCTACCAGCCAGGCTTCCAGATCGATCCGTTTCTTGCCATCGAGTGTCATGGGTTGTCGGAGTTGACGGCCTCCTTTGCGACAGTCTGCGGTCAGGTAAGAGCAAGGCCGATACCACGCTGACCCGGAGCAGGTGTGCCGGATTCCTGACGCGACGTAAGCCCCTTGGGGTAGGCGATTTGGCGCGGGCGCTCAGGGCTGAATTAGCAGGGCAGTCAGGGGAGTGACGCCGGTGAGTCTGTCCCCATATGAGAATCGTTCCTGGCAGGTGTCACACAGTATCACGCGCTGGTAGAATGCCTCATCAACCCAGCCAGCGCCCTCGCTGCGCGAGAAGGGGGCCGACCGTGAAACTGATGCGAACGTTTGCCGCGTTCGCCTTCGTCGTCTCCCTCGTGCTTACTGGCATTCTTCCGACTGGTTGCGCATGGAAGCGCCAAATCAGGGCAGGGGAAGACGCTTACGGCCAGGCTCGTTACGGCGATGCGGAGCAATTCCTTCGAGAGGCACTCGAAAGGGCGGAACGCTTCGTCAGCGACGATCTCCGTTACGCGAGGAGCCTCAACAGCCTTGCGCAGCTGTACCATGCGCAGGGTCGGTATTTGGATGCTCAACCGCTCTATGAGCGTGCGCTGGATATTCGTGAGCGGGCTCTCGGCCCGGAAGACCCGGTTGTGGCCACAACCCTCAGCAATCTGGCGGTTCTCCAAGATGTTCTAGGGCAATACCCCGACGCCGAGCGGCTTCACAAGCGTGCCCTCGCCATTCGCGAGAAGGCCTTGGGAGCCGACCATCCTGATGTGGCGTCCAGTCTGGCCTCCCTGGCCGCCCTCTACGCGGAACAGGGAAACTACGATGACGCGGAGGTCCTCTACTGGAGGGCGCTCGAGGTCATGGAAGAAGCGCTCGGGTCGCTGAGTCTCGATCTCGCCAATACCATCAACAGTCTGGCAGCCCTTTATCAGGACGAGGCGCGTCATGTCGAGGCGGAGCCCTTGTTCGAACGCTCTCTGCTCATTCACCAGACGGTTCTGGGCGAGGCTCATCCAGATGTCGCCATGAGCCTGAACAACCTTGCAGAGCTCTATCGCGAGCAGTCCCGCTACGCCGAAGCGGAGCCCCTCTACCTACGCGCGCTTGCCATCAACGAAAGCAGCCTGGGCCCCAATCATCTTGAGGTGGCCATCACGCTGAACAATCTCGGCCTGCTCTACGAGAGCCAGGGGAAGTATCCGGATTCCGAGAGGCTCCTGAAACAGTCGCTTGCCATTCGCCAGGGTATCTTCGGAGTCGGGCACCCGAAAATTGCCACTGCACTCGGCAATCTTGCCGGGCTCTATGTAACTTTCGCGAGGTATTCCGACGCCGAGACCTTGTACGTACGGGCGCTCGAAATCCGGGAGACGGCGTTCGGCCCGGAGCATGCCCTCGTGGCCGTCAGTCTGGCCGACCTGGGGGAACTTTACCGGATTGAAGCCAGGTACAAGGAGGCGGAGTTATATCAAGTGCGAGCGCTGGCGCTGCGGGAGAAGGCGCTTGGGGAGGATCACCTCTCCGTAGCCTCCAGCCTGAACCGCATGGGAAAGCTGTACTGGAGCGAGGGGAGGTATCGAGAAGCGGAATCCCGCCAAAAAAGGGCGCTGGCGATCCGGGAAAGAACATATGGTCTGGACCATCCGGAGGTCGCGGCGACACTGAACGACCTGGCCCGGACCTTGAGGTCGCAGAAGCGATATTCCGAGGCCGAACTGCTCTACCATCGGGCCTTGGAGATCGAGGAGCAGGCTCTGGGTCCCGAGCATCCCGGCGTGGCGATGACGTTGATTGGCCTCGGTGACTTGTTTCGAGCCCGTGGCAGGGGATCGGAGGCGAAGGATTCATATGAGCGATCTGTGGCGATCCTGGAGAAGTCGTTGGGTCCGGACCATCCGGGTGTCGCGACGGCACTCTGCGGCCTCGCGGGTGTCCACCGGAACAGAAAGCAGTACGCGACCGCAGAGACACTCCTTAAACGTGCCCTGGAGATCCGGGAGCAGGCGCTGGGAGCAGACCACCCTGACGTGGCCCAGTGTCTGGATGACTACGCAGCCTTGCTGCTACGCATGGGCCGAACGCGCGAGGCACGGGCCATGCAGACGAGGTCAAAGTCGATACGATACAATCATGCACAGAGGCAGTCGAACAAATGAGCGGTGTGCTCTGGGTTCTGACTCGCGTCAGGTGCACCGCTCCGACCCTGATTCGGGGCTTGGCTGCACTCGCTGCGCGAGAAGGGGGCCGACCATGAGAATCGTCCGAATGTCCGCCGCGTTCGTTGCGGCCGCCTTGCTTTCCATCCTGATGTCCGCGGGCGACCTGCACGCCCAATCGGCACTGACAGCGCCGACCATCTACCGGCTCGACAAGGGGAGCACTTACCAGTCGGGATGCTTCGAGCCCTGTCTCTGTCCGCTGCTGGAACAGGTGGCGGTGCGCGGCACCATGACCCTCACTCCGGCCGGATCGGACTGGCTCTACGACTATTACAAGGTGACCGACGTGAACTGGACCGCGGCCATCGGCGATCCGGGGTTGCGGATCACCGGATCGGGGAAGTACACCATCGGCGGGGAGTTCGCCCTCGTCCACCGGCTCGAGCTCGACCTGGTCGTCGGCAATAATCTCGTCGAGCATTTCGACAGCGGACAGATCCCGGTGGCGTCGCAGTTCCCGGCCGTCAACATCACCGTGTCGATCCACGGCCAGTTCTGCTTTGACACGGTCGTCGTCGTTCAGGCTTCGTCGGCGCCGCTGACCCAGATCCACCCGTACCGGTTGCTGTCCGGCACCACCTTCCAACGCGGCTGCTTCGGGATGTGCGACTGCCTGACCGGCGCCGAGCAGCCAGTTGCGGGCACGTTCCGGCTGGTCGAGCTGGACCCGACGCCGCTGTACCGGGAGTTCGCCGTGGTGGACGTGCGCTGGCGGGTCGGACAGGCCGACGGTTCGATGGTGAGCGGCACGCCGGTGCGCGGCTTCGGGATGTAC
>JANNTZ010000205.1:0-2832 GCA_031394595.1 Acidobacteriota bacterium | reverse complement strand
GGCAACAACACGCAGGGATACGGCCGGGTCGTCCTGTCGCAGGTGCTGCCGCTTCCGAACTGGTCCCACGCATTCGTGGTCAACCCGAACACGGTGCCGGAGTTCCCATCCGCCGGCCTGCTGGTCTGGGACGACATCGTGAGCGGCGAAGCGCTGCTGGGGAACGACGCCGGGGTGGTGCCGTGCACCGCCGGGGCGCGATCGTGCACCCGGACGTTCTGGGTGGCGGGCCCGGTGACCGGACCGGGCGCCGGCGGAGGCCTGGCGATCTGGCGGGCGAACCTGCGTGTTGCCCTCGCCTGGACCGACCTGCCGTCGCCGGCCGGTTCGGGTGGGCCGCTGGTGAACGACCTCGACCTGGTGGTCGAGTCGCCGGGACCGGACGGATGCCTTGGATCGGGGGAGACGAAGCCTGACGGCACGCTCTGCGGGACCGGCAGCGGGACCGACAACCTGTTCTACGACGGCAACCGGTACCGCGACACGAACGTCGCGATCACCGGCCAGTGGTCGCAGTCGCGGGTCGCCGGCCAGCCGGAGGTGCACGACTTCCGCAACCCGCAGGAAGCGGTGCACCTGAATTCCGACCCCGACAACAACTTCACTGCGGCCGATGACGCCCGGTTCAGCGACTCGCCGCTCTATTCCGGCACCTGGCGCGTGACAGTGAAGGTGGCGGCGGGGAAGTCGCTGGCAGGGACCACCGGACCCAATGAAGATGCCAATGGCAACCGGCGGCTCGATCCGGTCGAGGACATCAATGCCAACGGACTACTCGACCTTGGAGGGCAGGCCTATGCGCTGGTGGTCGCCGGTCCGGTGTTCCAGTCGGGTCCGGTCCCGTCCGCCGGGCCGCAGGGATTCCCGACCGGCAGGATCACGCTCGATCGGATCCGCTACTCGTGCTCCGATGCCGTGACCGCCACGCTCTTCGATTCGACCGGCGGCAGCGCCGACCTGGCGCGATCGACGACGACATTCACGGTACGCGGCGCGGGTGGAGCGGTCCTGGACGAAGAGGCCGGGTTCGCCTTCCCGTCATCGCCGGCCCCGGGGAGCTTCCGATCGGCGCCGGTCCCGGTGCGTCTGGCCGGAACGGTGCGGGCCGCGGACAACGGCATCCTGGAGGCGGACAGCGGCGATCAAGTGGTGGCGACCTACGCCCCGGCGGGGCAGGTGGCGGTGTCGGCGGGCGCCCAGGTGGACTGCACGCCCGATCTGGTGCCCCACTTCTTCGCCGGTCCCGACGGAACATCGTTCGGCGCCCAGGTGACGGTGGGCAACGGCTGCGACCGGGACGAATATCCGGACGCCGGGGAGATCGTCACCTACGGCATCGCCGTGGCCAACCGGTCGCGGGGCGATGACTACACCGACGTCGTCGCGACGCTGACTCCCTCGGGGCCGGGCGCGGCGGCGGTCCGGGTCCTCGACTCGCCGCAGAACATCGGACGGATGGCGGGGGGCGCCTCCCAGGGGGTCTTCTTCCACCTCCACGTGGATCCGGCGGCGGTCGACGCGCTGCCGATCGCGGATCGGAAAGCGATCCTGACCCTGACGCTCGATTCCAGCGCCCGCGGGCAGCGGATTGGGAGACAGAACTATTCCTTCACCCACGCGCTGAACTCGGACCGTGAGACGTTCCACTACTCCACCGACTTTCCGGCGGGCGGGCGGCAGGTGCGGGACCTCAATCGCAATCTGTCGATCGACACACCGGACATCGTCGATCCGTTCCTCGGCGTCGTGCTGCCGGACGAGGACGTGACCTTCGGGACCCTGTTCGTGCCGGGGGACGCGGCCGGGCGGGTGACCAACACGCTCGGCGAGGATCTCGACGGGGACGGGATCCGGGATCCCGGCGAGCCGGACCTCATTCCGGACGGAGTCCTGACGCGGGGTATCCTGGCCCAGGCGGCCGGGCCCTCGATCGGCGATCGGGTGCCGTTCGACTTCGACAATGGGGACGGCGGCTGGATGCCGGTGCGGCACCCGGGGGGAACCGCTTCCGGCGTGCCGGGCTCCTCGGCGATGACCGGGTGGGAGCACCGGACGTCGGGGATCTGCGGCTTTCAGACGACGCGTCCACCTGCCTCCGGACAGAACGCGGTGTTCGGGATCTGGCACACGGGAGACGGCCTTGCGACCACGCCCGACGCGTCAGCGTCGGCCTGCGACAACCACACGATCCCGGCCGGACCGGCCGGCGAGCCGCGCTCGGTGTACTTCCTGGATGTCCTGCTGTCGCCGATCCTCGCCAAGGTCCACCAGGTCGCCGACAACCGGGGCTTCCCGTTCATGGTGGAGTTCCAGCGTTCGGGATGGAACCTGAACATGCAGGTGCAGAACGCCGCCTACGCCAGCGGCGGCATCAACATCGACAACGATCTGGACACCGACAACGGGAACTGCCTCCTGTGCCAGCAGCTCGACCCCTACTACCTTCGCCGCAACGGCGGCTGGCCGTTCGGAGTCTTCCGCTTCACCGGCGGCCAATACTTCGAGACCGGCCAGGGGATCGACCCGTACAGCAGCGTCCCGCGGCAGCGGACTTTCGGGCCGTTTCTCGACCCCGATCATTCGGTCCGGGTCTGCATCGGAGGCGCGCGCGCCGGATCGCCGTGCGCTTCGGACATTGCCTGTTTTTCCGCGGCCGGCGGAGGCGTCTGCTCGCCCGACAACCCGGCCCTCCCCGGGCCGTTCGACCTGAGCGGTGACGAGAGCGGGTTCAGTGCCTTCACCCAGAACAGCAACGTAGAAAGCCTGAGCCCGATCCCGACGGCGCCGCCCGACTTCCTGCCGTACCCGTTGCCCGGCGCGCCGGTGCCGGGT
>JANNTZ010000453.1:0-2715 GCA_031394595.1 Acidobacteriota bacterium | reverse complement strand
CCTCGACGATCAGCCCGTTCTTCCGGGCCGCCCGCCGCTGCCGTTCCTGGATCGCGGTCAGGGTCTCGTCATCGGGGAGATCGAGGATGGTGCTGTACCCCTCGCTTTCGTACGCCTCGCGCTGGACGGGGCGCATCCGGTAGAGGGTCCCGATCGCGTGCGGCGGCGGCTCGGGCCAGCAGCGATCGAGAAACGGGCAGTCATAGGGGTCGCGGCAATGGTCGCCGATATCGACCTTGGGGAGGGGCCCCTTCAGGGCGCGCATCAGGGCCCGGATTTCCCCGGGCACGTGTGCCGCACCTCGAGACCGGCCCCGCGCAGGACATGCACCTGGATCGCCACGTCGGGAAGGTGCTGCGGCTTGACGCTGGTCGTGGACTTGACCTCGATGAGGTTCCACCCTCCCCGGATGCGCTGGAGGATGTCGGCCACGATGATCACCCCGTCATGCTCGAATGCCGGTTCATAGAGCACCCCGGCGCCGCCTCTCACCGCCTCGGCGGTCTCCCGCAGGCGCCGCTCGCGCTCGAGGTGCGGGACATCGATCAGCACGCCCCCGGGCACATACGTCTGCGCCAGCCTGCCGACCTCGTGCCCCCGGTCGAAGATGAACTGCTGCCCCGGGTCGGGGGCGAGTTCGGGCGCCTCGGGCTCGTGCACCTCCCACCAGAGGCGCTTCGCGCACTGGAGGCCGGAGATGTATCTGGATTTGGAGAGGCGAAGGGCAGGCAACTTGGGCAAGAGAGCCTCCGGGGTTCACGGCACAGCGTCCGGTCGCCTCTCAAGCGCGCCACTGGTCCCGGTCGTCTTGAGCAATCCGGACGAGCTCAGAGGAAGTCCGTGGGGCGAGTCCCTGCGATATAGACCCGGATGGCTTCGATGTCTTCGATCGCCTGGAGCGTCCAGACGATGCGGGTCACTTGAGGAGGCGTGTGCGGACGGCCTCATGAGGCAGCGTCTCTCCGGCTTCAGCCTGTGCGACTCCCCGCTCCACCTTCGCCAGGAAGTAGAGACGCTCGATGGCGTCTTCGACCGTGGCGTCGGGTGGTAGCTGCTGAACGGCCTCGAGAACCTTCTGCTTCGCGCTGATGGGTGACACTGCGGACCTCCGATTCGCTTCGATCGGCGGTCCACATATTACAGCGACAAGGGGCCGCGGCTCAAAGCTTTGGCCCGGTCGGTGCCTCCAGACAGGTCAGCCGTCGCCCAACCCGGCCCCGCGCCCGCACCGCAGATACACCACGACACCCCAGGCGAGGAGGACCAGGGGGATGACCGGCAGCCACGGCACAGTCGCCGGCACTCGCGCGATCCGGCCCAGGCAGCGAGTTTGGAGCGCATGGCACGCGCGGGTAGAATGCTTGCCTCGCCCCCAAGGAGGGACTCGTGATCAAGACTCGACCATCCTTGATCCCTGGGCGATGGCGTGAGGGATACGCGCTGGACGTGCATACGGAAAGCAGCACCCATGTGGGCGATGACGAGCATGGCAATCCGCGGTTCGAGACGAAGCGGAGTCCGGCGGGCGAGTTGCTGTATCGGCTCAAGTACCAGGCCGATCGCGCGGCCATCCCTGATCTGGTCGAAGCGCTGGTTGCTTTTGTCCGGTCATGGCGTCCGGCCATCGACGTGATCATCCCTGTCCCACCCACCCGGGGTCGGGCGCTGCAGCCCGTCCTCGTTCTGGGGGAGGCGCTCGGGAAGGCGATCGGGGTCGAGTTCGACCCGGATCGGGTCCGTAGAGCCAAGGACGTGCCCGAGCTGAAGGATGTCCTCGATTATGATGAGCGCGTACGACTGCTCGCCGGTGCGCATGAGTTGGACGTCTCCAAGGTGGCGGAAAAGAGAGTGCTACTCTTTGACGATCTCTATCGCTCCGGGGCGACGATGAACAGTATCGCGGCGGCGCTTCAGGACAAGGGGTGTGCAGCTGACACCCTGGCGCTGACGGTGACCCGGACCAGGATCAGACGATGACGAAGGTCTTTGTGGGCGGATCACGGCGAATCAGCCGGCTTGATGTGGATATCCGCCACCGGCTCGATCGGATCGTCGCCAAGCGCTTCCAGGTTCTGGTCGGAGACGCGAACGGCGCGGACAGCGCGGTCCAGCGATTCCTGCACGAGCGAGGTTATGGCAGGGTAGAAGTGTTCTGCTCCGGAGCCACGGTGCGCAACAACATCGGCGGATGGCCGGTCCGGGTCATACAACCCACTCACCCCTCGCGAGACTTCGACTACTACGCTGCGAAGGATCGTGCCATGGCCGAAGAAGCCACGGTCGGCCTCATGATCTGGGACGGCAAAAGCCGCGGGACGTTGCTCAACATCCTCCGGTTAATCTCCCAGCGGAAATCTGTCGCGGTCTATCGGGGATTGGAGAAAAGGTTCACCGAAGTTCGCGGCCGCACGGCCTTTGAAAGACTGATTTCCTCCCTGGACGAGCGGACCGCCCGCCGACTGCACGAGCAGGCCGCGACCGAGGGTCTCGCTGACACCGCGCTCGCCCAGTCGAGCCTGGGCTTCTGACGCTGACAGGTGGTATCCGATCATGCCGCCCGGCCCCGCGCCCGCACCCGTGTATCCGCTCGACCTCGCCCGCGGGTCGCCGGGACCGTCGGCGAGCCATTCGTGGTGGGTCAGGCGGCTTCCGGACGCCTCGCGGTGGACGCTCAGTTGAACCGGCACCTGGTCGTAGGGCCGGCAGCCGTTCCAC
>JANNTZ010000443.1:0-3661 GCA_031394595.1 Acidobacteriota bacterium | reverse complement strand
CCCGCTTTGCGGGACGACATCGCCCGGTTCTACGGCGACGCCCGCCGCGACAACGTCCTGGTCACCAACGGTGGATCGGAGGCCAATTTCACCGTCCTGTGGGGTCTCCTCAAGCCCGGCGATCGGCTGGCGTTCATGATCCCGAACTACCTGCAGGGGTGGGGTCTGGGGCGGGCCTTCGGGGGGCGCACCGACACCTTCCGGCTGGTGGAGCGTCGGGAGAACGGGGCGGTCCGGTGGGCCCTCGATACGGAGGGGCTCGAACGCGCGGTCGGCCGCCGCACCCGTATCATCATGGTGACCAATCCGAACAACCCGGCCGGGTCGGTCCTCACCGAGGACGAGATGGACGCCGTCCTGCGCGCCGCCCGCCGGGTCAACGCCTGGATCGTCTCGGACGAGGTCTACCGCGGCGCCGAAGTGCGGGGGGAGACGTCACCGACCTTTTGGGGCCGCTACGACAAGGTCGTGGTGACCGCCGGCCTGTCGAAGGCGTTCGGGATGCCGGGACTGCGGATCGGCTGGATCGTCGCCCCGGAGAAGACGGCCCGGCATCTCTGCCGGTACCACGACTACACGACGCTGACGCCGACGCTGATCTCCGACCGACTGGCCGCCCTCGCCATGAAGCCGGACCGCCGCGAGGCGCTCCTGGCCCGGACCCGGGCCATCATCCGCACCAACCTCCCACGCCTCGAGACCTGGATCCGGTCGCACGACGACATCCTCGACTACGTCCCGCCGCAGGCCGGAGCCATCGTGCTGGTGAAGTACGATCTGCCGATCTCCTCGACGGCCCTGTTCGAGCTCCTCCGAACCAAGTACTCGGTCCTGATCACCCCGGGGGCGCACTTCGGGATCGGCCGCTACATCCGGATCGGTTACGGCTATGACATCGCCCTGACGCTGCGGGCCCTGGCACGGGTGGACGAGGCGATCGCGGATCTGCGCCGCCCCGGCCGTCGTCTCAGTACTTGTTGAGCATCCGGACGGCGTAGAAGAACCTGGTAGCCTCGGTCATGTCACGCGCTTTGAACGTCGTGACATTCCCGGCGGTGCGTTCCACGCCCGGCAGGTAGGAGACCAGTTCGGCGTTGATCGCCCGCTTCCAGGTGATCTCGAGGGTGATCGGCCGGTCCGGTCTGCGGACCGGGATCCCGTCCCGTCGTTCGATGCCACGCTTGACCCCCTCGCGGATGAGCCGCTGCGCCTCCTCCGGATGGATCATGGTGGCGGAATGGAACCCGGTCGCTTCCTTGACGACGGCAGTTTCGATCGGGCCGATCAGTCGCCTGGCCTCCGCCGCGATGGTCTGGTCACCCGAGAGGAAGACAACCGGCACGCCGGCCTCCGCGGCGATGGCCGCATTGAACCCGGCCTCCGGCACGGCCGTGCCGTTCAGCCGGACGCGGAAGACCTCGCCCGACGTGTTGGTGTGCGACAGGATGGCGGCGGCGTCCCCCTCGGCGCCGTGGTAGCCGATGAAGACGGCGGCGTCGAAGCTGTCGTTGATCCCCTGCATCATCCCGAGGGGGCGGGGGAAACCGCGGATCAGGCGCGCCCGCTTGTCGAGGAGTTCCACGTCGAGGTTCTGAGCGTCGCCGTGCGAATCGCTCACCAGGACCTCGGTGGCGCCGGCATCGAACGCCCCGGCGACGGCGGCATTGACCTCGAGCGTCATCAGCCGCCGGAACTTCTCGTACTCGCGGCCGTCAGCCGCCGCCTGGACGTTCCAGGTGACCACACCGCCCACCCCTTCCATGTCGGCGGAGATGTAGATCTTGAGGCCATGGCCGGTGGGCGCGGCAGCCGGCGGCAGGGCGGCCAGCGTCGTGACGATGGCCATCACCGCGGCGCTGAAGCCGATGGCACCGGTGATCCCGCGTGATGATCGCCGGAACCGGTTCACGTTTCAGCCCCGGGCGGAGACGTCTTCCTCGTCCTCGGGGACCACCGGACGCAGGCGAATCTCGATCCGGCGGTTCTTCGAGCGGCCTTCGGGAGTGTCGTTGCCGGCGCGCGGCCGGTTGTCGGCGAACGACACGGCCACCAGGCGATCGGCCGGGATGCCGGCCTCCTGGAACAGCCGCACGATGCGGGCGGCGCGGGCGCTCCCCAGCTCCCAGTTGGTGGGATAGCGCTGGGCCAGCCCGCCACCGATTTTCACGTTGTCGGTGTGCCCCATGATGACGACCTGGTACGGCACCGATTTCAATTGATCGGAGACCCTCAGCAGGACCTCCTGGCCGGTCTTGTCGAGATCGGCCGACCCGGAAGCGAACAGGATGTCTTGCGACAGGCTGACGCTCAGCCCGCTCTTCATCTGCTGGATCTGGACCTGCCCGGCGGCCAGCTCGCCCTTCAGTTGGCCGACCAGGCCGTCGTATGTGGACTTCAGTTTGCGGGCCTCCTCCTTTTCCTTCTGGAGGGCGGCGTCGAGACCGACGGTCTGGGCCTGCGTGTCCTGGATCTGCTGCTGCAGGGCGGCGTTGTTCGCCTCGAGGGATCCCTTCTCCTGCGTCAGCGCGTCGCCGCGAGCTTTCGCGGCCTCCACGTCCTTCTGAAGCGCGGCGTTCCGCGCCTGCGCGTCATCGCGTTCGGCAAGGGCGGACTTGTAGGTCCCCTTGGACACGCAGCCGGTGGCCGCCAGAAAGGCGGTGACCAGCAGGAACGACGCGACCGCTGCGAAACGGTGCGCGGACCGGTGATTCGACGAGGTGTTGAACATGATTCGTTCCTCCCTGGCAGGTGATCGCACAACCCGGATCGGCTGTCTGATCGAAGAGCGGAATCTAACACGGACGTTGCGCACCCGCAACGCCCCCCCCCACCGCCCGCGCGGCCCTAAAACCGCGACGCGGTGATGAGGACGTCGGCGTGCTGCCAGGCGCGCTGGAATCGTTTCTCGATGGCGGCCGCTTCGCCGGTCCGGCCCTGGACCTGCAAGCTTTTCATCAGGCCGTACAGGGACCAGCCGTTCTCCGGATTGCGTCGCAGGTCTTCGAGGTAGACCTTTTCGGCTTCGGCGGCGTGGCCCGCATCGATCAGGGCCGCCCCGAGATAGTGCCGGACCGGGAGGTGCCAGTCGGGCGGTTCGTTGTAGTTGAGCTCGTCCTCCAGCCGGGCTCCCTCGCGGAAATGGCCGATGGCGGCCGTGGTCTCACCGCGGCACGCGGCGATCTCTCCCGCCAGGACTTCGATCGCGATCTTCAGGAGATGGGACGCGGGATTGATGTCCCAGATCGTCACCTTTTCGAGGTTGTCGGCGGACGCCGCGATGCGCAGCGCCCCCAATTCGTTGCCGGCGTCATCGATGCTGCCATTCGCCGCCAGCGCCAGGCCGCGGGCGTAGTGCCAGATCCCGGTCGGGTAGGCGAGGTCGGAAGGCGGTGGGGGAGTGTCCAGGATCTCCTGCCATTTGGCGAAGCGGACCCGCGAGTAGATCGGCGTCAGCGAGTAGTGCTGCAGCGTGCCGAACCCCGGCTCGTGCATCTTCTCGTGATCGGTTTTCGCGTCGGTGGCGACGGCGGCACGCAGGGCGACGGCGCTCTGGCCGGACAGGCAGGCGGCGGCCCACAGGAAATGATGGTTGTGCGGCACGTAGGCGAGCGGGTAGAGCCCTTGCGCCCTGCACTGGGTCACGTACGAGTCATCGGCCTTC
>JANNTZ010000408.1:0-8028 GCA_031394595.1 Acidobacteriota bacterium | reverse complement strand
CGGCGGACTCGACGATGTGGTCCTCTACGAGAAGGAGCACTACATCGGCGGCAACGCCCGGAAGGGGAACGCCAACGGCACCGACTACAGCGCCGCGACCTGGTCGCTAGTCCGGCCGAAAACCCCCTTCCTCACCCGTCTCTACCAGGACCTCGACATGATCACCGGCTTCGAAGCCGACGGCACGCCGAAGATCCGTCCCGAGCTGGTGGGCAACGAAGGCGACTCCAACATGCTCGTGGACGGGACCTGGTACCGCGACGCCACGACCGGCGCCGACCCGAAAAGCGCCTACGAGCACATGCCGCTGCCGGAGAAGGACCGTCGCGACCTGACCGCCTTCTACGAGGAGATGCACGGCTGGGCCAAGCGCAAGGGGCGCGATGGCCGGCCGGCCTTCGCCATGCCGGTCGAGGAGGGGAGCCGCGATGCCGACCTCCTCGAACTCGACCGGATCACCATGGCGGAATATGTCCGCCGCCAGGGTTGGGGGACACGCGCCTTCCGTCACGCCGATGACTGGAGCAGCAGCACCATCGGCGGCGGCATCGAGGATGTGTCGGCCTACGCCTTCTGGTCGTTCAACAGTCTCGGGCAGGGGGGCGAGGACATCATGCTGCCGGGCGGCAACGCCTGGGTGGCGCAGCGAATGGCCGACAAGGTCGGCCGCGATCGGATCCGCCAGGGACTGACGGCGGTGCGGGTCGTCAACGAAGGGTCCGAGGTCCGGGTCACGTTCGTGGATCCATTCACCGAACGCTTCTCGATGCGCCGCGCGCGCGCCGTCGTCATCGCCTGCCCGAAGCACATCACCGGCCGGATGGTGCCGGAGATGGGCGGCGAGGACCGCAAGGTATGGCGCGACCTTCGTTATGGCGCGCTGCTGATGGGCGCGGCGTCGGTGAAGCACACGCCGGTCCTGAAGGGGGCGAAGATCGGCTGGTACAACTGGGGCGACGGGAAGCTGATGCAGGGGTTCCTGGTCGCCGACTACAACTCCGATCGCTGGCGCAAGGGTGACCCATCACGGCCGAACGTCCTCTGCCTCTGGGCGCCGCTCGACGGCCGGGCGACGCGCGCCGACCTGCTCGAGCAGCCGTGGTCGCACTGGGCCGACCGGCTGGCGGACGACCTGGAGTTCATGGTCCCCGGCATCCACCGCGACCTGACGCGTCTCGACGTCTATGTCTGGGGTCACCACATGGTGATCCCGTACCCCGGTCTGCTGACTGGCGAGGGGCGCGGTCGGATGACGCGTCCACTCGGCCGCATCACCTTCGCCCACTCCGACCGCCACGGCATGCCGTCGTTCGAGCTCGCCACCCACGCCGGGCACATGGGGGCGCAGGAGGCGCTGGGGATCGTCCGGGGTCGGATCTGAGAGTCCGCGGCCCGGGAGGGTGCGCTACTCGATCTTTTTCAGGAGTTCCCCGGCGCGTCGGGCGACATCGGGGTCCTGCGGGTCGCGGAGGATCTCCCGGAGCAGGGCGGCGGCCCCCGGCAGGTCGCCGGAGTTTGCCTGGATGGTCGCGCGGTTGAAAAGAACGACTTGCTGGAGCTTCTTCAAGAGCGTCTCCGCTTCCTTCTTCAGCTTGGGGTCGGACGCCGTGGCTTGGAGCTGCTCGAGCCGGGTGATCGCGCCGGGGATGTCCTGTCGGTTGGCGCGCTCGACCGCTGCGTTGTAGAGGGCGACCTGTCGATTGTTCGCCGCCGTCGCTTCGAGGACGCGCAACTGCGAGTCGACCTCGCTCCGCAGGGCCGGCTCCTTCGTGCGGTCGCGCAGAGTCCGCAGGCGCTTCATCCCCTCCTCGATCTTCCCCTCGTCGATCAGCGCAGCCGCGACTTCGATGTCAACGCGGAACAGGACCTCGACTCCGGCGGCGCGCACGGTCGGATCGGCCGATCTCAGGAGGTTCCTGTCCACCAGTTCCCGCGCCCGGTCGTGCGCGCCGCTCCGGACATGGAGCATGGCCAGGTTGATCACGACATCCTCCCGGGCCGGCAGCAGCCGGTGCGCCTTTTGAAGCGCCTCGATGCCGGCCGCCACGTCGCGCCGGATCGACAGGTAGGTCATCCCGAGACCCGCCCAGGCCTCGCCGATGTCGGGGTGACCCCGGGTGCTGCGCTGGAACAGCTCCCGCGCGCGGGCGAGTTGCGGGGAGGGCGCGTCGGTCAGCTCGTACCGGCTGATCCCGTCCGGGACCGACTTCTCCAGCAAGGCGTAGGCGTAGAGAAGCGAAGTCCAATCGTCGGCCGGATCGATCCGCAGCGCGGTCTCGAAGCCGGCAAACGCTTCGTCGAAGCGGCCCTGATCCGCACGGACCTGCGCCAGCGCCGCGTGGGCCCTGCCGTGTCGGGGGTTCAGCCGGATCGCCTCTTGAAGGTGCGATGCGGCCGCTCCGGCCTGGGCCGCATCGGTGTGCAGCAGAAAGTCGCCCAGCCGGTAGAGGGCCTCGTCCCGGCCCATCGGCACGGCCCGCGCACCGTCCTCGATTTCCGGCGATTCGTACTCCAACTCGCTGTGCCGGAACCACTCCTTGATGTAAATCGCCAGCCGGTCCTGTAGCGCGGCGTTGTCGGTGCCCACCAGGGGACGCAGCGCCTCGGCGAGACTGCTCTCCCGCTTGAGGTTGCGGAGGAACTGCACCCCCGATCCCGACGCGCCGGGGCGGCCCCACAGCAGGTAGTGAACCAGCGCCCACGACTCGGCGTAAAACGTTCCCTGTCGGATCCCCTCGTTGTAGTCCTTGGACTCCGTGTCGGTGGCGAAGAGTTCGTCGAGGGAGATCAACTCGTGGGTCCGCAGCCACTGGCGGTGCTCGCCCATCGGGCGGCCGATCGATGCCTTCCCGGTCTCGAAGCGGACGGCGCTGAAACACTCGGCCATCCCCTCGCCGAACCAGAGCGGGATGTCGCTGAAGTTGTTGTTGAGGAAGTAGTGAAAATACTCGTGGTACACGATCGGCCAGGGATCGGTCTGCGGGGTCGCATTGAGACCGATGAAGTTGCCGTCGCGATGCTTGACGAAGTACCCGTCCACGTTGAGCGGCGACCCCGGTGACGCCGCCAGCCGCGGCTTGTAGGGACGGAAGGAGTCGCCGTCCCGGAAAACGTAGATGAACGTCGGGAGGGGGGAATGGACGTGAAGATCGGTCGTGATCGTCGCCAGGAGCCCGCGGAACCGTTCGAGCTTGCGCCCGACCTCCAGCGCCGTCTCTTCCGGGGCGTTGCTGAAGATCGTCAGGTGCGGGGTGTCGACGCGGATCCACCCCATCCCAGCGTCGGTCGCCAGTGGAGCGGGCGCACCGGCAACCAGGAGGGCCAGCACGCCCGGCACCAGGAATCGACAGGTCATCGCGTCCAGCGTTGGTCGATCGATCGCTGACCGCGATGCTACGGGTTACCCTGTCGGGGAGTCAAGAACCATCCCGCTATGCCGCCTGATCGTGCGCGGCGGGCGGCCTTAGGTCGCGCATTCCCCTTCGCCCATCTCGACCTTGAAGGGGACGTCCATGCCGAGGTCGCGGTAGTCGTCGTCCTTGAGATCGGCGGCGGCGAAGGTCACGAGATCGGCGAGGACCTCGTTGACGCGCTTCAGGTCGACGCGTTTGAAGAACGCCAGGGCCTTTTCGTCAGGCTGCCGCTCGTCGCGGAACAGGGTGAGCAGGCGGGTGACCACCTCGGGCACGCGGCGCGCCGGGATCCGGAGCGATCGTCGCCCGAAGTGCGCCCCGTCGCCATCCACCCCGCCGCCGAGGAGCATCAGGTAGGCCGGAACGGCGCGGTCGCCGACGTTCTTGGCGGCGCCGTGGAAACCGATGCCGGCCACGTGGTGCTGGCCGCAGGAGTTCGGGCAGCCGCTGATCTTGATCGTCAGGTCGGACGCCGCCTCGATCAGGGCACGGCCGCCGTTATTGGCCTGGGCGTCGAGATCCTTCTTGAGCGCCAGCGCCAGCTCGCGCGAACCGGTGACCGCAATCTTGCACGACTCGGCCCCCGGGCAGGAGGTCGGGTCGAGAAGCCGCCCCGCCTCGCCGCTCCCCAGTCCGGTCGCGACCAGGTCACGGTGGAGAGCCGGCAGGTCCTCGCTCCTGACCCAGCGCATCACCAGGTTCTGATCGATGTCGGTGCGGACGGTCCCGTCCCCCCGGGTCCCGGCGATGCGTGCCACCGCTTCGAACTGGTCGGCGGTGATGTCGCCCCGTGGCAGAGTGATGAACGCGATCGAGTAACCACGCTGCCGCTGCGGGCGGGTGTTGGTGGCGGCCCAGGCGCGGAACTCCGGAGAACCCGACCCGGCGATCCGCGCGTGCAGGTCCGGCGCCGCGTCCGGTCGATCGGGCCGGGCGTCCTCGGCGTACTGGTCCGCCTGCGGGTCGCGGGTCGCCGGGATCCCCTGCAGCTCCTTCTCGATCTCCGACTTGAACGTTTCCCATCCCAGTTTCCGGATGGCGTACTTCATCCGCGCCTGCGCCTTGTTCTTGCGGTTGCCGGTGCGGTCGAAGACGCGTACCACCGCCTCGCAGGCCGGCAGCAGCCGGTCGGGGGGAAGAAACTCGTGCAGGACCCAGGCGTTCTGCGGCGACACCGCCAGCCCGCCGCCGATGACCACCTTGAAGCCATGCTCGGTGCGGCCGTCCACCTGGCGCGTCCGGGCCAGGACGCCGATGTCGTGGAACGCCCCCTTGGCGCAGTCGTCGGCGCAGCCGGAGAAGGAGATCTTGAACTTGCGCGGCAGCGCCTGGCAGATCGGGTTGCGCAGGAAAAAGCGCGTCATCGCCTCGCCGTACGGCGTCACGTCGAACGGCTCGGTCGGGCAGACCCCGGCCAGCGGGCAGGCGGTGATGTTGCGCACCGTGTTGCCGCAGGCCTCGCGCATCGTCAGGCCGGCCTCGGCCATCACCGCCTGGGCCTGCGGCACGACCTCCATCTTGACGAAATGGAACTGGACGTTCTGGCGGGTGGTGACGTGCCCGAAGCCGCGCGAGAACTCGCGCGCCACGCGCGCCAGCGCCCGGAGCTGGTCGCCGCCCAGGATCCCCTGCGGGATCTTGACCCGCAGCATCTGAACGTCGTCCTGGCGCTGGCCGTATACGCCGCGCGTCAGACGGTAGACGCGGAACTCGTCGCTGGTGATCTCGCCGCGCTCGTACTTCTCGAGCGTGGTGACGAACTCGACGAGGTCCGCCTCGGTGGCAAAACGCCTTCCCGGCCGCGGCGCGTCGCCGGACGCCAGGGCGGCTGCCTGCGGCTCGACGGCCGGCGCTCCTTCCGGCGTGCCGGCCCCGTTCACGATCGGTTCTGTCGGCATGGGAGCCTCCTTTCCTGTGTGGTCCCATGCGGGTCCTTCGGTCCCCGCCAGGCGGGAAAACCGCGGCTCACTGCACCGCGCCCTTCCCCGTCTCGACGTGGAGCCCGCATTCCTTCTTGGCGAAATTCGCCCAGCGGCCCGCTCGCGGATCCTCGCCCGGCTGCACCGGTCGGGTGCACGGCTGGCAGCCGATGCTCGGGTAGTTCCGGTCGTGCAGGACGTTGTAGGGCACGTCGTTGGCCCGGATGTAGGCCCAGACGTCGTCCCAGGTCCAGCGCGCCAGCGGGTTGAACTTCACCAGGTTGAACACCTTGTCCCATTCGACCAGCCCGGCGTTGGCGCGAGTCGGCGCCTGGTCACGGCGGATGCCGGTGACCCAGGCGCGGAAGCCGCCGAGGTGCCGGCGCAGCGGCTCGACCTTGCGGATCTTGCAGCACAGGTCCGGCTGCCGGCCGAACAGGTCGGGCCCGTGCTGCGCCGCCTGCTCTTCGATGGTGAGCGCCGGTTTCACCGCCACGAAATTCAGGCCGTACTTCGAAGCGAGCCGGTCGCGGACTTCGAAGGTTTCCTGGAACAGGTAGTCGGTGTCCAGGTAGAAGAGGGGGACCGACGGATCGATGCGGCCGATCATCTCGGCCAGGACGACATCCTCGGCGCCGAGCGAGCAGGCGAGGGTGACGCCTCCCTTGTAGCGGTCGAGGCCCCAGCGCAGGAGATCCTGCGGGGTCCGGGGTTCGAATTCGCGGGACCGGGCCTCCAATTCCGCCGCGTCGATTTCCGTGATGCTCTGACTCGCTTCCACGTCTCCTCCTCTGTCAGGGGGGCGGAAAAACAAAAACCCACCGCCGGTGGCAGTGGGTTGCGAAGTTGCCTTCGAACTACCGGAGAACCGTCTCTACCCGTCTAACGAGATCCTCCGAACCCGCTGCCGCCGGCCGGCCCCGTGGGCCCGCCACAAACGCAACAACAGGCCATTGCGGGGACCAGACGGGCGCACGATGCCGCCATCAGGGCCTGGAACTCACGGAACATCGCGATCAGCAGGCGCACGTTGAATCCCCTCGATGCATCCATCCATATACGCTAATAATGGTCCGGTTTCAACTGGATTTCACATCCGGCGACGAGAGAGCGGGCAGCTGCGGTTTCATTATTTGGACTCTCCATTGCTGACCCTGAGCCAGGGCCCACCTCTCCCGAGCAAAACATCCGGCCTCCCGGCGGGCCGACCCGGTCTAACATGACGCCGATGCCGACCCCCGCTGGGCCTTGGAACCGTTGAGCAGCCGCGTCCCGAAAACCGGCGCCGGTGTTGCTACGGGGCCGGTTCGCGTTGCCGCCGTCCAGGCGCGGCCGGTCATGCTCGAGCGGGCCGCCTGTGTCGAAAAGGCGGTCCGCCTCGTTGCCGACGCAGCGCGCCAGGGGGCCCGGCTGGTCGCCTTCGGCGAGACTTGGATCCCCGGCTACCCGGCATGGCTCGATCTCTGCCCGGACGCTGCGCGATGGGACCACCTCCCGGCCAAGAAAGCCTATGCCCGGCTGCTCGAGAACAGCATCGCGATTCCGGGGCCGGAGACCGCCAGGCTGGGGGAGGCGGCCCGGAAGCACAAGGTCGTCGTAGTGATGGGGGTCCATGAGCGGGTCGAGGCCGGTCCCGGACACGGCAGCCTCTACAACACCCAGATCGTCTTCGGGCCCGAGGGGACGATCCTCTCCACGCACCGGAAACTGGTTCCGACCCACGCTGAGCGGTTGGTCTGGGCGCCCGGCGACGGCGCGGGCCTGGGAGCGGTGGACACCGCCATCGGTCGGGTCGGCACGCTGATCTGCTGGGAGCACTGGATGCCGCTGGCGCGGCAGGCGATGCACCAGTCGGCCGAACAGATCCATGTCGCCGCCTGGCCGGCGGTCCCGGAGATGTACCAGATCGCCAGCCGCCACTACGCCTTCGAGGGACGCTGCTTCGTCCTGGCGGTGGGGCAGATCATCGCCGCCTCCGACCTTCCGAAAGAGATGGAACTCCCGGCCGATCTGCGCGGCAACCCCGACACGCTGCTGTACGACGGCGGAACCTGCATCATCGGGCCGTCCGGTTCGATCCTCGCCGGCCCGGTGCACGGGCGTGAGGAGATCGTCACGGCCGACCTCGACCTCGGGCGGATCGCCGAGGAGAGCATGGCGCTGGATGTGACCGGCCACTACAACCGGCCCGACCTGTTCGACTTCCGCGTGCGACCGGGTGGGTCGCGTCCCTGAACACGGCGTGCGTCGAAATCTGGACAGGCCGCAGGTCAGAAATTATCTGCCCGATTGCCTTGTCTGGACGCAGATTTCAGTGTATCAATTATCGCGATTTCGAGACTTCAGACAAGGAGGGGACTGCCCATGTTGAAAAGAACGCTGGCAACCGTCATGACCGTCGGCCTCGCCGCCGGCCTGCCGATCCTGGCGGGCACGGACGGCAACGGGAAGGCCACAGCAAAAATTCAGTCGGCGATGGAAAAGCACGCCCAGATACTTGACGGGCTGCTGGAGAGAGTTCCCGAGGAGGCACAGGCGTCGATCGAACGTGCCAGGGATGCGGCGATCAAGGGACAGGAGACGGCCCTTGCGGCGTTGAGCCAGGCGCGGGGCGGAACGGCCCCGGAGATCGCCGCCCCCGGTGTTGAAAACAGTGGCCAGCCCGAGGTCACGGGTCTCGTGAAAGCGCGCGAGGC
>JANNTZ010000398.1:0-2909 GCA_031394595.1 Acidobacteriota bacterium | reverse complement strand
GCATCCCGGAGCTCAAGCGCGAGGTTCTGCGCCGCGGCTTGGTGGCCTCCATCGGCGAGACCACGCTATGGCGCTGGCTGGACGAAGATGCGATCCGTCCCTGGCGCCACCGGAGCTGGATCTTCCCGCGCGACCCCGCGTTCGAACAGAAGGCCGGGCGCATCCTCGATCTGTACGAGGGCGTCTGGGAGGGGCGGCCGTTGAGCGCTCGAGACTTCGTGATCTCGACCGACGAGAAGACCAGCATCCAGGCTCGCCGGCGGATTCACGCCACCCGACCCCCGGAACCGGGCGAACCGATGCGGGTCGAGCACGAGTACGAACGGAAGGGCGCCTGGGCCTATCTCGCCGCCTGGGACGTCCGGCGGGCCAAGATCTTCGGCCGCTGTGAGCGCACGACAGGCATCGCCCCCTTTGGCAGGCTGGTCGCGCAGGTGATGAGACGGGAGCCCTACCGTTCGGCCCGGCGCGTTTTCTGGATCATGGACAACGGCTCGTCCCACCGCGGCGCGAAGTGTGACGAGCGGCTCCGCCGCCGATGGCCGACCCTCATCCCCGTCCACACCCCCGTTCATGCCAGCTGGCTCAACCAGGTGGAGATCTACTTCTCGGTCGTGCAGCGCAAGGTGCTCACCCCGAATGACTTTGGGTCGCGTACCATGCTGAGGGATCACCTGCTTCGATTCCAAGTGCATTACGAGCGGGTGGCACGGCCCTTCCAGTGGAGGTTCACCCGGAAGGACCTGACGGCCCTCCTGCTGAAACTCAAGAAACATGATCAAAAACTCGCCGAGGTCGCGTGACCAGATCAGAATACGTCACCGAACTTTCGGGCTGGAGTACTTAGCCTCCAAGGGCCGCGAGGCGCGCCCGGGCCTGGACCAGCTCGGGGATGTCGGGGTCGGCGCCGGTCCAGTACTCGACGAACTTGGTGTAGGACTGTCGGGCCCGGTCGACGTCCCCGGCGTGCTCATACGCCTGCGCCAGGGTGCCCCGGGCCATGTTGAACATCTCCATCACGAACCGGCTCGTCGAGCCCCGCTCATTCTCTTCTTGTACCGCCAGGATTGTCTTGAGGTCGGTGACGGCACGGGTATCTTCTGCGAGCAGCGAGATCTCGCGGAGAATAAAGAGCGAGCCCCCGGCCGCCTTGATGGTCTCCGGCGAAAGATCGGGGAGGCGGCCGTTCCGACGCCACTCCAGCCACGCCTGGGAGGCTCCAAAGAACATCTGAGCGATCGGAGCGGCGTTCGACCGGGCGACCTCGCTGAGGCCGGCTTGCGCCATGTCGCGGGCTTCAACGAATCTCCCGGCGTAGAGCCGTGCGATGGTCCTGCGGGCCAGCAGGTCCAGATTACCCCCGAAACTCGCGACTTCCAGGCGATCGCTGGCTTGCACGGTGGCCATCGCGTCATCCCTGGCCGCGGCCGCCCAGAATGTGGTGACGGTACCGCTGCCGTTCACCCGCGCCAGATGTTCGGAGTCTCTCCCGAGATCCTCGATTTCCCGGACTTTGCCCTGATGTGCGAGGCTGTAACAGTACAAGTTCAAATCGACCAAGTCGGGATTGATCTCGTAGGCGGCGCGCAGATGGGGCTCGGCCGCGGCGGGGTCATCGAGAGCCTCCAGGAACAACCACCCCAGCCAGTTCGCGCCTCCGTCGTCAAGCGGGTAAAGCCGACGATAGGACTTCAGGAGCTCGGCCTCGGCGTAGACCTCGTATTTGACGTCGAGCGCCAGTACTTCCCTCAAGAGCCTGACCTGTTGGGGCAGATCGGCCGACAGCCTGTACGCCTCGTCGGCGAAGTGCCGCGCTTCGTGCCACTGGCCGAGGTTCTGGTGGGCCACCGTGGCCGCTTCGTAGGCGTCCGCGAACCCCGGGTCAACCTGGATGGCGCGCATCAGGAGCGTCAGCTGTTCCCGGTAATTCTCTATCGCGGCTGCCTGAGCTGTCGCGAAGATCTGGAAGGCCTCCAGCGATCGGGTGGCCGGGGGGTAGGAGTTGGCGATGGCGGTCGGTGATTCGCCTACGCCCTTTCTCAAATCGCCGGCAGCCTTGTGAAGGGCGCCGACGATCTCCTGATCGGACGCCGCCGCGGAATGAGCAGTCGCCACGGGGCCCTGTCGGCCGAGGCGATGAAGAGTCAGATCGATCCGGTATCCCGGCGGCTCGACAACAATCATGCCGAGGACATAGCCGGCGCAGCCGCCACCGGCGCAGAGTTTCTCGGCTATCACACGATCGATGCGTGAGGCGGTGTCGCCGAGCCGGTCGGCCCGCAGTTTCTCGAGACGCCCGCCCCGCACGACGTCAAGAAAAGTCGAGGCCGCCAGCAGGTGTTCGAATGCAACGCGTGGGGCGGTGTCGTATTCCGGCCGACCGGTCTTGTTCTCGAAGTCGGCCACCACGACCAGGTCGCCCGGTACCAGCCCAACCACCGGGCGCCGGAGCCACCAGGTGGTCGCCGCCATGGCCAGAACGATGGCCAGCCCGGCCCCAAGCAGCAGCGGTTGCCAACGCCCCCGCGCGGCCGCCTCCTCGTGCGCCGCCGATGGATCGATCGTGCGGGCGCCGATCGTGACCCCGGTCCCCGGCGTCCGGATCGTCTTCACCCCCGAGTCGGTCGTGCGCCTCAGCCGTCGCAGGTCGGCGACCAGCTCGTCGGCATGGTGGTAGCGATCCTGCATGTCCTTCTCCAGGCATTTCCCGATGATGCGATCGAGTTCCGGGGGTATGTCGCCGGCAAGCGTCACCGCCGGCACCGGCTCTTCCTTGATGATCGACGCCAGCGTCTCGGCGTCGCTGTCGCCACGGAACGGCTGCCGACCGGTGGCCATCTCGTAGAGGACGACGCCGAAGGCGAAGAGATCCGACTGGTGGGTGGTGGCGTGACCGCGCGCCTGCTCCG
>JANNTZ010000343.1:0-17247 GCA_031394595.1 Acidobacteriota bacterium | reverse complement strand
CTTGGAGAGGACCCAGTCGAGCGCCGACACCACGTCGCTGGCGCAGCAGAAGGAATTGTCGGCCGCGATCACCTTCACCGCGACGATCCCGGCATCGGGGGCGACGCCGCGCGGAGCGACCTGGCCCGCGGAGGTGACGATCCCGGCGACGTGGCTGCCATGACCGTTGTCGTCCAGCGCCGACCCCGGTCCCATCTGCAGCGCCGTCCCGTCGGGGCAACAGCCGCCATTGGTGTGGCAGATGCAGGCCTCGGCCACCAGGTCGTCCGCCAGGTCCAGGTGGCGCGTGTCGATGCCGGAGTCGATCACCGCGACGGTGACGCCCTCGCCGGTGGCGCCCAGCGCCTGCAGGAGATCGGCGCGGATCTGCGGGACCGATTGGGCCAGGCTGCCCCGGCCACCGCCGTCGAGGCTGACCTGGAGGACACCGTTCGCCCGGCCGAGGCGACCGAGGGCCGCGGCGTCGATCTCGCCCGCCAGCGCCGGCACGCCCTGGAACCGGTGCCGGATCTGGAACCCGGTTCCCCCGGCCGCGATCGCCACGTCCTGGGCCTGCGCCACGGCCTGCTCGAGAGCCGGGAGATCGCGCCCATCCGGGACCGGCGTGTCGAGGAAGACCATCACCCGGGCAACGCCGCGGGCGGCGATCTCGCGCCGGACCTCATCGTCAACGATCTTCCGGGCGGTGGGGCCGGCGGCCGCGGCGAGGGTCAGGCCGAAGCCGAGCCAGGCTGCCAGCGCCGTGATGCGCCGACCCCGCGACCTGAACACTGGAATTCCTTTCAGCCCTTGCGGGCGCCGTAAGTGATCGAATGGACCCGGCCGGCGAGGTCTTCGTCACGCACCCCGGCGCCACGGATCGCGGCGCGCAGGTCGTCGGAGAAGGTGTAGCCGGCCGCCGCGAGGTAATCGACATCCTTGAAGATGTGGACGTCCTTCAGGCCGGCGGCTTCGAGCAGCCCGAAGTAGGCGCGCCGATCCATGGCGCCGGCAACGCACCCCACGTAGGCGAGCAGGTCGCGCGCGATCGCCTCCGGCAGCGGCCCGTCGAGGACGATGTCGGAGATCGCCAGGCGTCCGCCGGGGCGCAGGACCCGCGCGATCTCGCGGAACACCCCTCCCTTGTCGGGGACGAGATTGATGACGCAGTTGCTGGTCACCGCGTCCACCGAGGCGTCCGCCAGCGGCAGCGCCTCGAGGCGGCCCTGGCGGAACTCGACGTTGGTGAAGCCGCCCTGCGCCGCGTTGGCGCGGGCGCGTTCGATCATCTCCGGCGTCATGTCGACGCCGATGACCCGTCCGGCCGGGCCGACCTGGCCGGCCGCCAGGAAGACATCGACACCGGCCCCGGACCCGAGGTCGAGGACGGTTTCCCCGGGCTTCAATGAGAGCAGCGCCACCGGCGCGCCGCAGCCGAGACCGAGGTTCGCCCCCTCCGGCACGCCGGCAAGATCGGCTTGCCCGTAGCCGATCTGCAGGGCGGTGGCGGCTTCCGCCGACCCGCAGCATCCGCCACCGGCCCATGGAGCGGCCTCGGCGGCGGCCGGCGAACAACCGGAAATCTCCCCGACGGCGATTTTCCCGTAGCGCTCCCGGACCCGGGTCACGACCGCTTCGGGATCCCGCGGGACCGGTGCCTGGGTGGGCAGCGTGATTTTCGAGTCAGGCATGCTGGCCATGACGGGGTTCTCCTTCTGTACCTGGCGGCGAGGCCCTATTGTAGGCCTGTTTGGCCTCGCCGCCGCGTCTCATCTATAATGCTCGGGCCCGCCCTGCGGGACGCCCATCATGAACCGACGCCTCTGGAGTTTTGACGATCTGGCGCGCTTTCTCCGATACGAGGACCCCGAGGTCCGCGCTTGGGCGGTGGACCGCCTGGCACGCCATTACCACGACCAGGCGACCGAGGTGATCGCGCAGTACCTCTTCGACGACCACGAAGTGACGCCGGAACTGGTGGCGGCGCACCTGGCGCGCCACGGCAAGCCGGCGCACATCCCGCTCCTGGAGCGGGCGGTGAAATCGCTACGCGGTCTGCCGAGCGCCCGGGCCCTCGAAGCCCTGGTGCGCCTGCGCGCCCCCGGCGCGATCGATCACGTGCGTGCCGCCTCCGGCCGGAAGGACTTCGACGTCGATTGCTGGGCGCACGTTGCCGAGGCCCTGGCCGACAGTCCCGAACCGCCGGCGCGCCGCGAGCTGCGCGATCTTCTGAAGCGCCGCGCCGACTGGTTTGGCCGGCCGCCGCTGTTCCGGGCGGCGCTGGCGATCGCCGGGCAGGACGATTACCGGCCCTTCCTCGAGGACTGGGTCAGGTCGCTCCAGTGGCGCAGCGTCTCCGATGACGACACCGCCGAGGCGTTTCGGATCCTCATGGACGACCTGGAGATCGACGACTGCGGCTGGTGCTTCCGGACCAACCTGGCGGGGCGGATCGACTTCGCGCGGACGTTGAAGTCGATCGAGGCGGCCTATGACTGCGACGTGCGTTCGGCCCTGGGAGAGGCGGCCTGCGGGCGCATCGCCGCCGCTTTCGAGGGGGGAACCTGGGACGCGATCACCACGGCGCTCGCGAAGGCGATCCGGGATCGGGCCCGCGAGGTCAAGGAGCGCGGGGATGAATTGACCGATCGGATCGTGGAGGTGGCGGAGTTCTGGAGCCGCCCGGAGGCGCGCGCCGCGGTGGAGGGGCTGGGCCAGCCACTGCGCGACTGGGCCGTCGGCCTGCTGCTGTCCGCGCTGGTCAAGATGGCGCGCTACCGCAATTACGCGCGGGCGGTCGAGAAGGGGGAGGGGGACATCGACGCCCTCCTGCCTCTGCTCGAGGTCGAGACCTCGCTCCTGCTCGACACTCTGCCGGCTGCCTTCAAGACCGCGGTCGAGAAGCTCCAGGATAACCCCGGCGCCGAGGCGGCAGCCCGGCGTCTGGTCGAGGAGCGCTGTCTTGCGATCCTGGCGGCACGCGGGCCGTTCTTCCCGCAGGCGATGGCGCTGGAGACCCTGGGCGAGCTGCGGGCCCTGTCGGCCATCGACGAGGTCATCGACTTCCTCGGGGAGGAGAACTCCTACCTCTACGAGTCGGCCGAGCATGCCCTCTCCGGGATGGGGGAGGCGGTGGTCGAGACGGCCCGGGCCCGGCTGGGCTCCGGCAAGGCGGACACCGACACCGTCCACAGTTTGCTAATCGTCCTGGCGGAGATCGGGACGCCCGAGGCGCTGCGGGTCGTCCTCGACCACGTGGATGATCTCGTCGAGGCGGCGGGGGCGGCCGACGCCGCCCGCTGGATGGCGCTCTTCGGGGCGCGCGAACTGATCGAGCCGCTGCGCCGGCATCTGTCCCGCGATGTCCCGATGGTGGGGCAGGCGTTGCTGCTGCTCGCGGCCATCCACAACGTGCGCGTACCGGAGGAAAACGCCATCCGCCAGGCGATCGATGACTACTTCAAGCAGCCGGACGGCGGCGAGGGGGGCGGCACTCCGCCCGCCGACGGGTCCGACAAGTACCTGATGTGAGGAGACCGCTCCAGATGATCCGTCCCGCCACACTCGCTCTGGCCATCCTGGGGATCGCCGCCGCGTTGGGAACCGTGACAACCGCGCCGGTCGCCGCTTCCACGTCCGTGGCCGCTCCGTCGCCAGCCGGCACTCCCAAGCCAGCCGCCACCCCCGCCCCGTCTCCCGTTCCGCCCTCTGCCGGCAAGGTGCCGTCATCCCCGCCGCCGGCGGCCGGGCCGATCCGGATGGTGCCGAAGGGGCGCCGCATGTCCACCTACACGCTGCGGGCCAGGTACGAGATCGGGACGAAGAACGTGACCTTCGAGGCCCCGCCCGCCTACCAGGAGAGCTTTGCCTACTGGACCGGCAAGATGAAGGGGAACAAGCGGATGGAGATCTTCGAGTTCCAGACGATCACGCAGGACGTCCGCGAGGACGGCCTGATCCCGTTTCGCCGCACCCTGCCGCGCTACAACCTCGAGATGGAACGTGGCGGTCAGCCGTTCGCCCCCTACGGCCCGATCATCCGCGACGTCACCTCGCTCACGTGGGAGGGTTCGATGAACGCCATCGGCGTCATCAAGGAGATTCGCCCGGTGACGACCAGCGAGAACCCGGAGATTGCCGAGATCGCCCTCCCGCAGCTGGAGGTGGTGTTCCCCGTCCTCGACGCCCCGCGCGACCTCCCGGCGGGCGGTGGGTTCACCGATGTGGTGACCGTGCCGTTCCCGTCCCGTCTGAACATCAAAGGGCTGGAAAACGTGAAGCTGCATATTACGCGCGTGTATACACTGACCCAACTTCGCGGCGACCACGCGGTCTTCTCGCAGGAGGTCCGCTACACACTGAGCCCGACGACCCCCCCCGAGGCGCCGGGGACGACCTGCATCGTCGGCGGCGGCGGGCAAGGCGAGACGATGTTCGACATGCGCCGCGGCGTGTTCAGGAGCTCCACCATTCGGACCGTGTTGACGGTGGACATCGAGGCGCCGCTCCGCCCCCTGCCGGGGATGGAGCAGCCGGAAGGACCACCCGGCACGGCGAAGACCCGACTCGAACTCGACATTCTGATGGCCGGCGATCAGAGCGTTCTCAGGGTCTGGGGCGAGGAAGAGGACTGAGAGGTGGGCGCCCCGGACGCCCGCGTCCCCCGGCGTGGCCGTGGCGCCACCCTCAACCCGGAAGGGCGCTTCGAGCCGCGACGGCTGGAGCCGGTCGAGGATCGCTGGTGGATTGAGGACGAGGCGCCGTCGACGATCCCGACCACGGTCACCCCCGAAGCGACCCGCACCATCCTGACCCGCAACGATTCCCCCGACCTCGGATTCGACCGTTCGATCAATCCCTACCGCGGCTGCGAGCATGGTTGCGTGTACTGCTTCGCGCGGCCGACGCACGCCTTCCTCGGGCTGTCGCCCGGGATCGACTTCGAGACCAAGCTCTTCTCCAAGCCGGACGCGGCGCGGCTGCTGGACGGGGAGCTGCGCCGGCCGGGTTATCGCTGCGCCGTGGTCGTTCTCGGCGCCAACACCGACGCGTACCAACCTGTCGAACGCGACCTGAAGATCACCCGTGGCGTGCTGGAGGTCCTCGCCGCTTTCAACCACCCGGTGACAATCGTCACCAAGTCGAGCCTCGTGGTGCGGGATCTCGATCTGCTGGCCCCGATGGCGGCGCGGCGTCTCGCCAACGTCGCCGTGTCGGTGACGACGCTCGATGCGGACCTGGCGCGGCGGATGGAGCCGCGCGCCGCGACCCCGGAGCGGCGCCTGCGGACGATCCGCGCCCTCGTCGACTCCGGTGTGCCGGTGAGCGTTCTGGCGGCGCCGATGATCCCGGCGATCAATGACGCGGAGCTGGAGTCGATCCTCGAGGCGGCGGCGCGGGCGGGGGCGCGCCGCGCCGGCTATGTCCTGATCCGCCTGCCCCACGAACTCAAGGATCTGTTCGCCGACTGGCTTCGGGTCCACCACCCGCTTCGCGCCGACAAGGTCCTGTCGTTGATCCGCGAGACTCGCGGTGGCGATCTCTACGACGCCGCCTTCGGCCGCCGGATGAAGGGGAGCGGTCCCTATGCCGACCTGCTGGCGCAACGCTTCGCGACCGCCTGCCGGCGCCTGGGGATATCCGGACGCGACTTCGACCTTGACAGCCGCGTTTTTGACCTCGAAACGACGCTCTTCAAAGCGCCGCCCCGCGCCGGGGACCAGATCGGACTGTTCGAGTCAAAGGGCTGACCCGGGGAGATCCCCGACACGTCACGTCCGGGTCGGTCTACCGGGTCCCGAGGTCCCAGGCGACAAGGCTCCAGCCGCCGTTGGTCCCGTCGCAGGCGAGCAGGGCAAGATCGTTCGGGCCGGTTCCGGTGAGGTCGATCAACACGGGGCGGGAGCAGGCGAACAGACCCGGGGCGTCGAAGGGAAAATCGGCGATGCGCTGGCCGCGGGCGTTCACCGCGCGCAGGCGCAGGTAAGCGAGGCCACGATAGACGCTGCTGGTCGCCTGCACCAGTTCGGGCAGGGGGGAGCCGTCGATCGCCCCGGCAATCCACGGGCTGAACTCCATGGAATCGCTGCGGACGAAGTGGCGGTGCAGGGGTGCCGGGAAGCCGGGGAGCGCCGCGCCACTCCCATCCACCGCCAGCAGGAGATCGCCGTCCTGCTGTACGGCATCGAGGCGGCCGTCGCCGTCGAGGTCGGCCAGGACCGCGCCCCAGGGGCCGCCGGAGGCCAGCGTCACCGGCCAGCCGAACGGTTCGACAGCGCCGGGGCCGAGACGGTGAATGGTGGCCGGTGCGATCGGCCCGGGGCCCGCGGGCTCCGAGGCGAGGGGGCCGGCGGCGGTCATCATGTCGGCCGTGAGCGGCAGGGTTGCCTGGATCAGTTCCGGGTCGCCGTCGCCGTCCATATCGCCGGCGGCCGGGGCGTGGCGATCGGTGACCTCCTCAAGCAGGCGTGGAAACCCGGGCAGAAACTCACCCGACCCCGACACGACACCAAGTCTGGGTGCGGCGCCGGACTCGACGAAGGCGACCACCCGGCGGCCGTCGCCGTCGGGATCAAAGGACGCCAGGTCGGCGTTGATTTCCCGGCGGCGGCCGAATGGGTCGGGGACGATCCTCACCGGCCATCCCGGCAACGGCATTCCATCGCCACGGAAGGCCACGATGGCCCCATGACGAAGGGCCCGCACGACTTCGGACGAACCATCGCCCTCGAGGTCCGTGACCAGCGTCCCGGAAGGCGTGCAGGCCGCGATTCCCGTGCCCGGGGCAACCGGCTGGATCGGCCAGCCGAAGGCATCGGTTCCGTCCTGGTGGAAGGCGAACAGATAAGCCCGTTGGTTGGGGCCGGACGCAACGCAGACGACGATCTCGGCCAGACCGTCCCCATCGAGGTCGCCGATCCCCGGTTCGCCGACCGGATAGGCCGGCTGCGGAAGGTGATCGAAGGTGCGCGGCCAGCCCGGTGATCGACTGCCGTCCCTTCGGATGATGGTGACCAGGCCGGAGGGAACCGTGACGATCAGCTCGCTGCGACCGTCCCCGTCGAGGTCGGTTCCCACCAGGGATCCGAGCCGCGGCCGGTAGTCCACGGTCCTGAAGAAGGGGATCGGGAAGCCGGCGACGAACGCCGGCGCCTTGGGGATCCCCCCCGGCAGGTTGTCAACCGGCTGGGCCGCCCGGACCAGACCCCGCCCGCTTCCCGACAGACCCAGGAGCACCAGACAGAACACGGCCGCCGCAAGACTGGCGATCAAAGTGACGCGGTGCGGCGAACGGGACAATGGCGCCCCCCGGCAGGTCGGGGATCATATACGCCGCCCGACCTGCAGGTGCAACTCTAAAGACTGGCGTCCCGATAGCCGGCGCCGCTCCGAAGCGACGTCTCAGGGCACTGCCGCGAGGGCGGCGTCCGCCTGGACCAGGCCGGCGCCGACCGGGTCGCAGACGAGGCCGTTGCAGTCGGTGTCCCAGGAGACGGTCCCGACCATCCCATCGAAGCCCGACAGGACACCCGGTCGGCTGTCCACGGCGAGCATCGGGCGGGCCGTGCTCTTCAGGATTGACTGCACCTGCGCCTGGGTGAGCATCGGGTTTCTTTCCAGGAGAAGCCCGGCGACGCCGGCGGTAAGGGGGGTCGAGAAGCTGGTCCCCGACCAGAAAAAGTAGGCGGCGTTCGGGCCATGTCCCCCCGGTGCGACAGTCCACTGCCCCGGGGCGAGAACGTCGAGTTCCTGCCCCCGGGACGGGATCGCCCGGCTGCTGAAGCCGGTGACGAACGCCTCCGACTCCTCGGCGGGGCCGTCGCCGGGGTCCGGGTCGAACCCGAGGTCGTAGTTCCACCAGAACCCGAAATTGGGGGCCATCGGAGTGCCCGGCTGGAACTGCCGGGTCCAGCCGACCGCCCCGACGGAAATCACCTGCGGGAAGGCGGCGGGCCAGCCCATCCCCCGCTCACCACGGTTGCCGGCGGAGGTGACGATGATGATCCCGGCGGCGATGGCACGATTGATCGCCATCTCCTCCAGGCGGTTGGGCGTTCCGCCCGAGATGCTCATGCTGATGACCGTGGGGCCGATGCGACCCGAACGCTTCAACTCGGTGACATAGTCGAACGCGCCGATGAGTCGCGAGGCCCAGGTGAACGCCTCGCCGTTGGGGAAGACCTTGACCGGGAAGAGCTTCACCCCCGGCGCGGTCCCGTCGACAACGTAGGGGCCGATCTTGAAGCCGATGATGTGCGACGCCGTGGCGGTCCCGTGGCTGTTGGTGTCGCTCTCCCAGAGGTTCGTCGGGCTGGAGGTGTGGAACTCGTTGGCCGGCACATTGTTCTCCGCCGCCGCTCCCCCGCCCATGACAGCGCGGGCCAGCGAGGTGTCCACCCGTCCTTCGACCAGGAAGTCCCGCCAGTTCTCGATCAGCCCGGTGTCGATGAGTGCGACGTGGACTCCGGCGCCGGTCTCCGCGACCTCGCGCGGATCGGGGTCGCCGATCGTTCCGGACTCCTCCATGTCGGTGACATCGAGCATGTCCCGGTCCCAAGTGGCGACGTCGGTCAGGTAGCGTACGGCGTCGTTCTCGACCAGTTGGACGAACGGCAGCCCGCGGATCGCGGTGCGCGCGGTGTGTCCGGAGGGGGTCATCGCCACCATCCGCAGGCGGTCGATCCAGCCATGGATCCGGCCGTAGGTGGCGAGCGTCTCGAGAATCTCCGCGGTCACCGGCGTCCGCAGGAGGAGCATGACGCGATTCCCGCCCAGGGTCTGCGGGCCGGTGGCGGTAGCGGATTTGGGGTTGCCGTCCAGCGCGGCGGGGATGAACCCGGAAACATCGCCGTCGAGGGTCTGGGCCGCCTCGGGTTGGCGCCCGGATCCCCCGGGCATCAACGCGATCAGCAGGGAGGCGATGAGGACCGCGCCGCGCACAAGCACCGAACGGCTCCGTGAAACAAGGCTCATGGTTCCTCCTCGTGCGGGGGCCGGAGGGCCCGCGCCGAATGTCGTGGGCCGTCGCGCATCGGGCGGACGGCACAGTTCGGAAACGGAACACAGGCGACGGACGTGACGAAGGAGTACCGCGGACCCATACCGGCTGTCAACCCCAAAGCGGAGAGGGTCCGGTTTTCGGGTAGGCTCTGCTGCGATGAATGCCGCCCGGCTCCGTGCCGGTCCTTGGGCCGCGGTCGCCGTCGCGGCGGCGGCGTCGCTGCCGGGGCTGCGGCTGCCGTTTCTCTCCGACGACTGGCTGCAGATCCAGGCGGCCGCCTCAGGACGGCTGGCGGCGACTCCGTTCCACGACTTCCGCCCCCTCTACATGCTGACCTACTGGATCGATCTCCGGGTCTGGGGGTTCGATCCGCGCGGGTTTCATCTCACCAACCTGCTCCTGATCGCCGCCGCCGCGGCCCTCGTGGTCCTGGTGCTGGAACGCTGGACCGGTGAACCGGGAATCGCAACCGCGGCGGGAGTCCTGTTCGCTCTGCATCCCTACCACGTCGAGAATGCCGCCTGGGTGGCGGCCCGCAGCGATCCGCTCGTGGCCGTCTTCTTTCTCCTGGCGATCCTCGCATTCGATCGGTGGCTGGCTTCCTCGTGGCGCCTGCCGATCGGCGCGCTGGTCCTCGCGGAGGCCGCGCTCCTTTCCAAGGAGACCGCGATCAGCCTGCCGTTGATTCTGGCGATCCGCGCGTTCCTCCTCGCCGATCCGGCGAAGCAAAGCCGGGCCCTGCGCCGGGGTGTCCTGCCGGTCCTCCTGCTCACCGCCCTGCACTTTACGATCGTGCGCCCCTGGGTTCTCGGCGGATTTGGCCGCACCCTCGCGACGGACGCCGGGATCAGGTGGGTCAGGAACGCCCTGGGTCAGGCGGTGGCCGCCGTGATCCCGATCGATGTCGAGAGACTGGCGCACCGGCCGATCCTGTGGGGGAGCCTGGCGGTCGGTGCGTGGATCGTCCTGGTGTTGGCGGCCCGGGTTCGATCGGGGCGCCTGCCTCCGGCCGTTCCCGTCGCGGTCGGCGCTCTCGCAGTCCTCGGGATGCCCTATGTCGTCGGCTTCCAGGAACGTTATCTCTTCCTGCCTTCGGCGGCCGCCGCCTTCACGATCGTGGCGCTCGCCGTCGCGGGCGGGCGGGTGTTCGGCGGAATCGCCCTCGTCGTGATCGCCGGCGGGTGGATCGGGTGCGGCGTCGAACAGTGGCGGGACTGGGGAGAGGCGGCCACGGCCAGCCGGCGCCTGATCGGTGACCTCATCGAAGCCGCCGATTCTCCCGGTGTCGAAGAGATCGTGGTGGCCAACCTGCCCTTCCGGGTGCGCGGTGGGTCGGTGGCCGGAGATTTTGGAGCCGCGCTCGGCTGCCATGGATCCCGCCCGATTCCGGTGCGCGTTGCGACCTGGATCTCGTACCCGTCGGCCGACGCTCCGGCACTCGCCGGGACGCTCGAACCTCTGGTGCCGGCCGGCCCGCCCGAAGCGCTGGCGCCAGTCGGGGTCAGGCTCCTGATCGAAGAGGCGTTGTTCTCCCATTGGGTCGGCCCGCCACTCCCGTCCGTCGGAGGGGGGGCAAGAACGTGGGTGGCGTCGCTGGTCCAGGAGCGACCCGGGGTGGTGCGGGTCGGTCTGCAGCCGCGCCCCGGTCGGGCCCTCTACGCCTGGGATCGCGGTCATCTCGTGCCGCTGGAAGTTGAATCTTGCCCGCCGGGCCTGGATCGGCCAGAATCCCCGCATGCGAGGTGATCCCGACTCCCGGGCGGTCCGCGTCCGCTTCGCCCCGAGCCCCACCGGTTTCCTGCATGTCGGCGGGGCGCGCACCGCCCTGTTCAACTGGCTTTTCGCGCGCCACCATGGCGGCGCCTTCATCCTGCGGATCGAAGACACCGATCTGACCCGATCGACCGAGCAAAGCGTCCAGACGATCCTCGACGGCCTCGCGTGGCTGGAGATCACCTGGGACGAGGGGCCGTTCTTCCAGTCGCGGGAGGTCGAGGCGCACCGGGCAGTCGCGAAGCGGCTGGTGGCCGAGGGGAAAGCCTATCCCTGCTTCTGCAGCCCGGAGGATCTCGATCGCAAGCGGCAGGCGGCCGAGACGGACGGCGCGGCCTGGAAGTACGACCGGACCTGTTTGCGTCTCGACAGCGCCGAGGTTATGGACCGGCTGACCGTCGGAGTCCCGGCGGCGATCCGCTTCAAGGTCCCGGAGGGGCCGATCGCCTGGGACGACCTGGTCCACGGCCCGACGACGTTCGACTCCGCGGTCATCGAGGACATCGTCCTGCTGCGCTCCGACGGATCGCCAACCTACAACTTGTCCTGTGTTCACGACGACATCGGGATGCGGATCACCCATGTCATCCGGGGCGACGACCACATCAGCAACACGCCGAAGCAGGTCCTCCTGTACCGGGCGGCGGGGGTCGAGCCCCCACGCTTCGGCCACCTGCCGCTGATCCTGGGGCCCGATAAGAAACGGCTGAGCAAGCGGCACGGGGCGGTGTCGGTGACCGAGTACCGCGACCGCGGCATCCTGCCGGAGACCCTGTTCAACTTCCTGACGCTGCTCGGTTGGTCGCCGGGCGATGGCCGCGAGAAGATGACGCGCGCCGAGATAACCGCCGCCTTCACCCTCGAGGCGATCAACAGGAAAGGGGCGGTGTTCGACGAGCAGAAGCTCGAGTGGCTGAACAGCCAGTACATCAACGATCTCGATCCGACGCGTCTCGCGGACCTGGTGAGGGATGGCCTGAAAACGGCCGGCCTGTGGAGCGCCGATCTCGATACCCCCGGCGGGCGGCACGACTGGTATCTCCGGGTGCTCGGGACGCTGAAGGCCCGCTCGAAGGTGATCGGCGATTTTGCGCGCGATCTGCGGCCGTTCCTTTCGGACGAGTTCGACTACGCGCCCGACGCGGTCGAGAAGCACCTGGCCGGGGCGAAGGGGGGTGGGCCGGCAGCCGTGGCGCGCCGGATGCGCGATCTGCGCGGGGCTCTGGCGCAGGTGGGGGAGTTCACCGAACCGGCAACCGAAGAAGCGCTCCGCCGCCTGGCGGAGTCGAAGGGTGAAGCCGCCGCGACCTACATCCATCCGCTGCGTGTCGCCCTGGTGGGGAGGGCGGTCAGCCCCGGGATCTTCGCCATCCTGACGCTGATTGGCCTCGACCGGACGATCGCCCGCCTCGACCGGCTGGCCGGCTTCCTCGAGGCGATGCCCGCAGTCCAGGGTTGAGTCTTTCCCGGGTGATTGACACCATGCGACGCGGTCATTAAAATTCGCCCCACTCCGGGATCGTCTAATGGTAGGACTCGTGGCTCTGGACCACGGTATCGGGGTTCGAATCCCTGTCCCGGAACCATTTCATCCGGCGCTATCGTCTAGGGGTTAGGACGGATGGTTCTCAGCCATCAGACCGGGGTTCGAATCCCCGTAGCGCTACCAGCCCTCATGCCGGCCTTCCTCCGAGTCGCGGAGTGAAGGCCGGAGCTTTTTTCGCCCTGGTTGTCTGTGCCGCGGCCGGTTGCGGCGCCCCACCGGCCGATCGGATCGGGGGGGAGGTGGGGCGGGCGGTCGAAGCGTCGATCGCCTCCGGCCGGGAATCGTTCGACAACTCGGCCTGGGACGGTCTGCTGGCGACGGTCGTCCGCGACGGACTGGTCGACTATCGGATCGCGCGTGAGCAGCAGCCGCGGCTCGACTCTTATCTTGACCACCTCGCCGCCGCCCGTCTGGACAGCCTCGCCGCCGATCACCTGAAGGCGTTGCTGATCAACGCCTACAACGCCCTGACGGTGAAGTCGATCCTCGACCACCCGGACGCGGCGTCAATCCGGCAGATCCCGGGCGTCTTCACGTCGCGGAAGCATCGATTGGGAGGGTTCGAACTGACCCTCGACGACATCGAGCACCGGATCCTGCGGCCGTTCTTCCGGGACCCGCGGATCCATTTCGCGGTCAACTGCGCGTCGCGATCGTGCGCGCCGCTGCCGCCGTGGGCCTATGACGGGGCGCGCCTCGAGGCGCAGCTCGACGAGCGCGCGCGAGCCTTCCTGACCGACCCGACCCGGGTGCGCGTCGAGGCGGGGCGGCTGCTGGTGTCCCGCTACTTCGAGTGGTACGCGGAGGACTTCACGGCTCCCGGGTGGCGCGACGCGGCGCCCGGGATCACGGACTACATCGCGCGTCACGCCACGCCGGAGGTCGCCCGGTTCATTGCCGGCCACGGTGGGAGGCCGCCGACCGCGTTTCTCTCCTACGACTGGTCGCTCAACCAGGCGGCGCCCGTGGTCCCGGCTCCCTTCGCGATCAAGGAGTAGGATGGCCGCCGATGGAGGTTCCGTTTCCATGACGCAACATTCCGGACTCACGGCCGAACGCTGGGCGGCCTTTTCCCTGGAACAGCAGGTGCTGATGATCGGCAACGAAATGCAACGTGGCACCCGTTTGCTCGGTCCGGGGGAGCGTCTGTTGTTGCAGCAATGCTACGAACGGGTCCTGCGGCTTGTGGACCTGACCGTGGAGGTCAACGCGCGGTCCACTCTGCGCCGGGAACTGCTCCGCTGGCGCGACCTGATTGCCGCGCAGTATGTGGCGGCGGAGCCCGACGCGGCCGCCCACGCCGCCGCCTTTCGTTGCCTCCTGCTCCTGACGTCCGGGTCGGCGAAGCAGATCCCCTACATGGCGCAGCCAACGCTTCCGGGGGAGCCCCGGACAGGCCCGGACTCCTAAACGCCGGCCAAAAGCCGCGTCATGCGGACCAGCTCGGCGCAGGCTTTCTCGATCTGCGCCTGGATCTTCGGGTCGGCGAGTCGGCCGTCGGGGTCGAACGCCTTGTCGGCGTACGGCAGCATCACCATCTGCGGCAGGACGTGGGCGTTGAGGGCGGTGAGGACGGGGCGGAGCGCCGCGATGCCACGGACGGCGCCGAACTGGCCCGGCGAGGCACCTACCAGGAGCGCCACCTTGCCGCGGAACGGGTTGTCGGGTGGTCGCGATGCCCAGTCGATGGCGTTCTTGAGCGGTCCGGGGATGGAATGGTTGTACTCCGGCGTCGCCAGGAGGATGCCATGCCCGGCCGCGACGCGGTCCTTGAAGATCCGCGCGCCGGCCGGAACTCCGTGCGTCTCCTCCAGGTCGCCGTCGTAAAGCGGCAGGGCCAGTTCCTTCAGATCGACGACGTCGATCGTGGCGTGGGGACGCAGGGCCTCCACCCCGGCCGCCAGCAGCCGGCGGTTCAGAGACGCCTTTCGTAACGAACCTGCGAACGCCACGATGATCATGCGGGCCTCTTTGGGGGGGGCTGCGACCGGCCATGCGATTCGACCTGGCGGTAGATCGCGATCGGGTCGGGGTGGGGTGGCCATGACAGGACCCCGAGTGCGTCGCCGACGTAGGCCTCGCGCCGCATGCCGACGAGGACGGTGCTGACACCCGGTGTGCTGGCGACCGTCCAGATCGTCTTGCGCGACAGAGTTTCCGTCCGGCGGTCGGGCGGCAGGGCCGGGTCGATCAGCGCGTGCAGGGCGGCGCGACCCTTGCCGCTCCGGGCCGCGACCTGGTTGCCGGCCGAGAGGATGAGCCGATCGATCGCCGCCCCGGCCCGCTCCCACCAGTCGTCCCAGGCGGCGCGGGTCTCCGGGACGGCGGAGACCGCAAGCGTGTGCGCCAGCGCTTTCAACTGGGGACGGACATGCATCTCCTCGATCTGGCGCCAGTGTTCGACGTCTTCCATCTGGTCCGGGACCTGGGCGACCTGGTCCACGAGGTCGAACAGCCGTTCGGCCGCCTGGGTGGCCGCCGGCGGACCGGCGAACCGGGATCGATACTCGTCCTCGAGTTCCCGGACCGTCTTCCAGCAGACGGCGGGCGCCGGGATCCCCGGCGTTTCGCCGAGGTCGGCGAGCCGCAGCAGCCGATGGGCGACGAAGGCGTTGAGCGGCCGGTTGATCAGGACGCCTACCCCGGCCGGGGCGGCGACCTCGAGGGCCGTGCGGCCCCAGTCCGGGCCGGTGTTGCGGACCAGGACCCCGCCCGATTCGAAAAGATTCATCGGAATCTGCAGGACGCGGAAATGGTGATCGCGCCCGCCCGCCGCCTCGGCCGCCTCCAGCATGCGGCTGACCGAGGTCGCCTCCGGATCGTGGGGCGGCGCGGTCGCGGTGTTGGACGACACGCCGTACCAGCGGATCCTCCCGGCCCTCACCGCATCTTCGAAAAACGCAAAGGCGTCCCTCAGCCGGCGGTCGAACTCGCGTCGTTGGCCTTCGAGGTCGCCGCGGTGACGGCGCTTGGCGTCGGAGAAAAAGTACTCCGGGTTGTGCAGCAGGCAGACGTCCAGAACCTGGAGCCGCAGACGCGCCAGCGAACGCTCGAGCTGGTCGGCGAGGAACTCCGGGTGGATGCAGTGCCAGCAGCCGTCCATGTACTTGACCATCTCCGGGAACGGCGCCCCTTGGCGCTCGCGATCCATGGCGACGCGCAGGTTCTCTCCCTGGACGTAGCCGATCTTGGAGACCACCACAATGGCGTCGCGGTCCGGCCTCGCCGCCAGGACCTCGCCAACCAGGCGCTCGCTGCCGCCGTCGGTATAGTTGGTGGAGGTGTCGATCAGGTTGCAGCCTGCTTCCAGGGCCGCGGTCAGGGCGTGCCGGTGGTCATCGGTCCCATCGTCGACGCGGTAGCAGCCGAAGCCGACGCGGCTGACCATGAGGCCGGTCGATCCGAGACGGGTGTAACCGTGCGGCAGGTCGGTCGCATGCCGTGCGGCAAGGGCGGCGGTTGCCTCCGGAGTCGCATGCCGGGTCGATGATCCTTCGCGCATGGTCCGGGACAATACCATCCCGGCACGCCCCGGCTCAACCGGCGGACCGGCCGGGTCGTGGCGCCCCCACCGGCGTCGCCCCCCTCAGCCGCCGGAACCGCGGAGTTCAGCGGGGATCGATTCGTCCACACGGGCCGCCAGCTCTTCGAGATGTCCCGCGAAGTTGTGCCCGGCGTCCTTGACGATCGACACCCGCGCCCCACCCGGCAGGGCGGCAGCGAGGGTCATCAGCAGGGCCGGTGGCGCGAACTGATCGGCCTCGCCCTGGATGAGCGCCAGCGGCTTGTCGCACTCCCTCAGGAAGCTGAAATCGGTCATGGCCAGCGGCGCGCCGATGCCGATCAGCGCCGTGACCCGCGGGTCGGCGCAGCCAACCCGCAGCCCGACCCACGACCCGAACGAATAACCGGCCATCAGGAGCGGCCGCTGCGGGAACCGGGCCTCCAGGGAGCCGAGGAGCGCCCGGACGTCGTCCTGCTCGCCGCGACCGGCATCGTGTTCGCCGGAACTGCGCCCGACACCGCGGAAGTTGAACCGCAGCGTCGGGATGCCGGCCGCCACGATCGCCTCCGCCGCCGCATGCACGACCTTGTTGTGCATGGTGCCGCCGAACATCGGGTGCGGATGGCAGATGAGGGCGGCGGCCGAGATCGCCGTCCCCTCAGGAGGGTGCTTGAGCAGGCATTCGATGCGGCCGACGGGGCCGGGAAGGATCAAAGTCTCGAGAAGCATCCGGGGACTCTATCATTGGCCGGGGCGGGGTAAGATTCGGCCGCCCACCGGGCCGGCCGGGCAGAATTCACCGAATCCACGTGGGGGAGGGCAGGGATGGCGATCACGGGCGACGAGTTCCGCGCCGCGCTCCGGCAGTGGGCGAGCGGCGTATCGATCGTCACCTGCCGGCGCGACGGCGGTCTGCGCGGCATCACGGTCTCGTCGTTCGCCTCGCTGTCGCTCGACCCGCCGCTGGTCCTGATCGGCATCCACAAGCGGGCCGCCTCGCACGCTCTGATCGAACGCGAACGCTGCTTCGCGGTCAACATCCTGCGCGAAGACCAGGAAGATCTGGCGAACCTCGCCGCCAGCCGCGGCGGCCCCGACGGCGCCTATCTGGCGGCGGCGGCGCACCGCACGGCGACGACCGGCGCCCCGGTGCTGGTCGACTGTCTCGCCTGGCTCGACTGCGCCGTGGTGGCGGTGCACGACGGCGGCGACCACACCCTGTTCATCGGCAGGGTCGAGGCCTCCGGTCAGAGCGAAGGGCGACCGCTCCTCTATTTCCAGGGTGACTACCGGCGGCTATAATCGGCCCGCCTTCGATGACTCTCCAGCCCGGGACCCATCTCGGACCTTACGAAATCCTCGCCCCGATCGGAGCAGGCGGGATGGGGGAGGTGTATCGCGCCCGCGACCCGCGGCTGGGTCGCGACGTGGCGATCAAAGTCC
>JANNTZ010000328.1:0-31598 GCA_031394595.1 Acidobacteriota bacterium | reverse complement strand
CCGCGGATCGGGGTGCGGTAGTCGGCGTAGCCGGGGGCCGGGCGCATGTGGAACAACTGCTCGACCGACAGCTCGCCGTGGAAGATGTTGCCGCCGATCATCCCCAGCTCCTGCTCCATGTCGTAAGGGCCGATCACCTGCCGGGCGATCACGGCCTGCTTGACGTTGGGCGCCAGCTCCGTGTACAGGTCGATGATCCGATCGGCGTAGGCCTCCAGCTCCTGCCGGTGCGGCGCCTTGCTCCAGTCGTCCGGCACCCACTGGGTGAACATCGAGAAGATGTGGGTCCCCTTCGGGGCCAGGGTCGAATCGAGGGACGTCGGAATGCAGCCGTCCACGAACGGGCGGGTCGCCGCCTTGCGTTCGATGTGGGCGTCCTGGAAGGCACGCTCCGCGTATTGCGACGAGAAACAGAGTTCGATCGATCCGGTGTGGTGCTCCTGGAGGTTGGTCCCCGGGTTGGCCTTGAACGACGGAAGCTCCGAGAGCGCCACGTTCACCTTGACCACGCCCGATCGGGTCTTCCACCGTTCGATGTCGCGCACGAAGTCCTCCGGCAGGTCGCGCCGGTCGAGCAGCTTCAGGAACGCGATCTGCGGATGAATCGTCGTGACCACGACCGGCGCGTGGATCTCCTCGCCGTTCGCCAGCGCCACGCCGGTGGCCTTCCCGCCCTGGGTCAGGATCTTCGCGACCTTGGCGTTGGTGCGTACCTTGGCGCCGAAACTCTCGGCGGAGCGGTGGATCGAATCGGAGACGCCGCCCATACCGCCTTCCTGGAAGCCCCACGAACCCAGGTGGCCATCGCCGACGTCGCCGATCGAATGGTGCAGCATGACGTAGGCAGTCCCCGGCTCGTCCGGCCCGGCCCAGGTGCCGATGACGCCGTTGACCGTCAGCATTCCCTTGACCGCGTCCGACTCGAACCAGTCGTTGACCAGGTCGGTGACGCTCATCGTGAACAGCCGGGTCACGTCGGCCACGCCGCGCACTCCGAGCTTGCGCACCTTCCAGGCGGTGCGCGCCTGCTCCATCAGGTCGCCGAACCCCATCGAGCCCATCCGGGGTGGCACATGCAGGAGGAGCGGGCCAAGCACATCGGCGACCCCTTTGAGCCACGCCTCCCACTGCGGCATGGTGGCGGCGTCCTTCTTCGAGAACTGGGCGATGGAGTCGTGGCTCCGCTTGGCGTCGCCCGCGTAGACCTTCACGGCCCGGCCGTCGGGGTAGGCCTGGTAATAGGGGCCGAAGGGCGTGACCTTGTAACCGAAGTCCTTGAGCTTGAGCTCCCGGATGATGGTCGGCGGCATCAGCGACATGACGTAGGAGTAGGTCGTGACCTTGATGTCCGGATGATCCGGGAACGGGGCGCTGGTCTCGGCCGCGCCGCCCGTCTTGTGGCGCCCTTCGAGCACCAGCGTGCGGGCCCCGGCGCGGGCGCAGTAGGCACCGCACACCAGCCCGTTGTGTCCGCCCCCGATGACGATGACGTCGTACCCGTTGTCGGCCACGGCGAATCCCTCCTCTCCCCTCGTACGTGCTACCGGAATGATCGCCATTATCACCGATCCGCGGCCGCCTGGGCGCCGCTTGTCGTCTTGTCTCGGCCGGGGATGGCGACCGAATCCCCCCCCCACACGCACAATTCAACGAAGGATTTTTCTGCGTGAGCTCCTCTCAACAGGGTGACGCGGGGACAGGATGTTTCTCCGGATTCATGCCACACTCCCTCGCGGTGTCCCGGACAGATGCGTCCGTCCTTGGAGAGAGGTGAACGCGCCGTGATGAGACGAGGGAATGCACTCCTGGCGCTGAGCCCGCTGGTTCTCCTTCTGGGGCTGTCGCCATGGGGGCTGCTCGACCCGGATGAAGGGCGCTACGCCGAGGTGGCGCGGGAGATGCTCGCGCGCGCGGATTTCCTCACACCTCACTTCAACGGTGCCGTCTTTCTCGACAAGCCGCCGCTGGTCACCTGGGTGACGGCGGGTTCGCTGGCCCTCCTGGGACACGGCGAAGTCGGGGCGCGCTTCGGGCAGTTGTTGTTTGCGCTCGTGACACTGTTCGCAACCTGGAAGATCGGGCAGGACCTGTTCGAACGCCGGCGGGCGCGCATCGCGGTCCTGATCCTTGCGTCCTCCACGCTGTTCTTCATGAGCAGCCACATCCTGACACTCGATATGGGGCTGGCGTGCTGCCTGTCGGTGACTCTCCTCTGTTATCTGCGGGGGTATCGCGGGGGCGAAGCGGCCCGGTTATGGTACCTGGCCATGGCGGCAGCCGCGGCCGCCGGCGTCCTCGCCAAGGGGCTGATCGGTGCGCTGCTGCCGGCGATGACGGTCGGCGTATTTCTGTACCTGCGAGGCGACCTGCGCGCCATCCGCCGGATCCCCTGGGCCTCCTGCATCCTTCTGTTCTCGGCGCTGGCGGTCCCCTGGTACCTCGCCATGTCGATCCGCTACCCGGACTTTCCGGGCCACTTCCTGGTGCGGGAGCAGCTGACCCGTTTTGCCACGACCGTGCACCATCGGGCCGGCCCCTGGTATTACTACCTGGTCGTGGGCTTCCTCGGCCTCCTCCCCTGGAGTCTGATTGTCCCGATCCAGGCCCTGCGTCGTCGCCCTGCCCTGGCGGCGGCGATCCCGGCGGCTCGCGCCATCCTGCGTTCGGAGCCCGGCGCGTTCCTGGTCGCCTGGGTCGTGCCCGCTTTCGTTTTCCTCAGCGTGTCCCAGTCCAAGCTGCCCCTCTACATTCTTCCGCTCTTCCCGGCCCTGGCTCTGATGCTTGCCGCCTTCCTGGATCGGGACCTGCGCGACCACGGAGTGCCGGGCCGGGGGCTCCTGTGGCCGTCACTCTGCGCACTCGCCCTCGGGGCGGGGGGAGTGATCCTCCACGGCGGGAAAGAGGTGTTCCGCCAGGCGCTGGACGAATTGCTGCGTGGCCGGCTGCCGCTGCTGGTGGTCGCCCTGATCCTCGCCGTCAGCCTCATGGCCGGCTTCCTGTTCGCCCGTCGGGGCGGGTCAATGGCCAACCTGGCCGTCCCCGCGGGGTTGTGGTCGATCGCGATCCTGGGCGTGATGACCCTGTTCGGGAATACGCGGTACTTCGACGAGACCCGCTACATCGCTGGGATCCTCCGTGAGGAAAGGACCGCGAGCGAGCCGGTGTACTCCTACAAGTGCTCTCTGCGTGGGCTGCCGTTTTACCTCGAACAAACTGTTCCCACGGTCCTGTACGAGGGTGACGCGCTCGATTTCGCGGCCCATCAACTGCACGATTTGCCGGCGTCCCTGCCACCCGAAGATTTCGTGGCGCGCATCCGTGGCCGGGACCGTGTGTTCGCGGTCCTGCCGCAGAAGGCCATTGCCTCGCTCCAGAAGCTGGCGGGGGTCCCGATCTATGTCCTCGCCCAGTCGGACCGTCATGCCCTGGTCAGCAACGATCTCAGCGCGCGCGCCCGCCGGGATCTGATCCTCGCACTCCAATCCGCGCCACCCGATCTCGCGGATCATCTCCAGAAAGCCGCTGCCCTGGTCCCGGAAGGCGCCCTGGTCATGTTGGAGGTCGAACGCGACAGCAGCACCTTCGAGATCTCTCTGGTTCTCGTGAAGGACGGGGCGAAGTTTGAGGTGGAGTTCCCCGTTCATCGTCCCGACCAGGCCAGCATCGAGAAGGAAAGTCCCGTCGTCGCGGAATCGAGCGGAGATCCGCACATCCTGCGCATGGTTCCCTCCGACTCCTGGATCGCCGACCTCGGCCGACTCCAGTTCGCTCCCTGACGTCCGCAGGGCGTGGCGCGATCGCGCTTCTCGATTGGGCCGTACTCCGGTATAATGCCCGCCTTCGGTCCAGCACGGGATACCGCCCGGCCGCAGGCCCCGGGGGCCGCCGGCCGTGCGGGACGCATCCGCCGGCCGGCGGGCGCGGTTCCCAGAGACAGTCCATGGAGCACCAATGACAGGACACGCCCGCCGGAGCGACATCCGGAACATCGCGATCATCGCGCACGTCGATCACGGCAAGACGACGCTGGTGGACCGCCTGCTGCAGCAGACCGGGACGTTCCGGGACAACGAGCGGGTCCAGGAACGGGTCATGGACAGCAACGAACTGGAGCGCGAGCGCGGCATCACCATCCTGGCGAAGAACACCTCGATCCGCTGGCACGGCGTCAAGATCAACATCGTCGACACCCCCGGCCACGCCGACTTCGGCGGCGAAGTGGAACGGATCCTCGGCATGGTGGACGGGGTCCTGCTGCTGGTGGATGCCGCCGAGGGGCCGCTGCCCCAGACCCGCTTCGTCCTGAAGAAATCGCTCGAACTGGCGCTCCGGCCGATCGTCGTGATCAACAAGATCGACCGTCCCGACGCGCGGCCGCATGAAGTCCTCGACGAAGTCTTCCAGCTGATGCTCGACCTGGGGGCGGCCGACGAGCAGCTCGACTTCGCGCACATCTACGCCTCGGCGAAGCACGGCTACACGCGCCGGGAGCTCGAACACACCGACACCACCGTGGAACCGCTGCTGGAGACCATCCTCGCCCAGGTCCCCTGCCCTCCGGGCGATCATGCGGCGCCGTTGCAGCTGCAGATTGCCAACATCGACTACAACGACTATGTCGGCCGGATGGGGATCGGACGGGTCTATCGCGGCACGATTCGCCTGGGGGCATCGATCGCGCTTCTCAGGCTCGATGGCACCATCGAAAACCAGAAGGTCACGCGCCTGGAAGTGTTCGAGGGGTTGCACCGCGCGGGTGTCGAGGAAGCGGCCGCCGGCGAAATCGTCGCGGTGGCCGGGATTCCCGAGATCAAGATCGGCGAGACCCTCGCCGACCCCGGCAGTCCCGACGCGCTGCCGCCGATCCTGATCGACGAGCCGACCCTGTCGATAGATTTCCTGGTCAACGATGCGCCGTTCGCGGGACAGGACGGGAAGTTCGTGACCTCACGGCACCTGCGCGAGCGGCTCTACAAGGAGGCGCGCGCCAACGTCGCCCTTCGGGTCGAGGAAACCGACTCGCCCGACACGCTGCGCATCTCGGGACGTGGCGAGCTGCACCTGGCGATCCTGGCCGAGACCATGCGCCGGGAAGGGTTCGAGTTCCAGCTGGCGCGGCCGCAGGTGATCTACCGGAGGGATGGCCAGGGACGGCTCCTCGAGCCAATCGAATACCTGGTGCTCGATCTCGAGGAGTCCTACACCGGCCGGGTCATGGAGATGCTCGGCGCCCGCCGGGCCGAACTCGCCGACATGACCGGCGCCGGCACGGGACGCACCCGGCTCGAGTTCACGGTTCCGGCCCGCGGGCTTCTCGGCTTTCGCCGTGAGTTCCTTACCGAGACACGCGGCACCGGGATCATGTCGCATGTGTTCCACGAGTATGGCCCGTACCGCGGCGACCTCACGGAACGAACCCGCGGCGCCCTCATCGTCAAGGATCCCGGACTGACGATGACCTACGCCCTGCATAACCTCGAGGACCGCGGCAGGTTGTTCGTCGGGCCGGGGGTGAACGTCTACACGGGGATGATCGTCGGCGAGCACGCGCGCGACAGCGACCTGGTCGTCAACCCGTGCAAGAAGAAGCACCTCTCCAACATGCGCGCCTCGGGATCCGACGATACGTTCCGGCTGACGCCCCCACGGCAGATGTCGCTCGAGGACTGTATCGAGTTCATCGCCGACGACGAACTGGTGGAAGTCACCCCGAAGAACATCCGGCTGCGAAAACGCTCCTTGTCCGCCAACGCCCGCAAGCGGATGGAGCGCCCCGAGGCCGCGACCGTCTGATTCTGACGGGCCCCCGGACCGGGCTGCCGCGCTACGGGCCGCGTCAGGCCGAGATGGCGAGGGATTCCCGCTCGTAGAGCCGGGCGGCGACCCAGGCAGCGGCGGTCGCCAGCAGCAGACCGGTGACCACCGCCAGGGCGCACTCGGTCGGCAGGATCGTCTCGGCGCGTACCAGTTTCATCAGCAGCAGGTGCTGGGACAGAAGCGGCACTGTCATCATCCAGATCTCCTGCTTGACGGGGATCACCATCAGGATGACCGACGGGATCATCGGCGCCAGGAGCAGGACACCGAGATAACTCTGCGCCTCGCGGTAGGTCTTCGCGAAAGCGGCAAGGATCGTCTGGACCGCCGAGGCCAGGATCACGAGCGGGAGCGTGATCAGGAGGGCCAGCACGCAGGTGCGGAGGTCGAACGACAACCGGATCCCGAGCCGGGCGATCGGCAGGAGCGGCATCAGCGCCGCAAAAGCCGCCAGTGTCAGGACCTGCGAGGCGGTCGCGAAGGCGGAGGTCGCCGCCAGTTTGCCCGCCATGATCTGCCAGCGCGGCACCGGGTTGGCGAGGAGCGGCTCGAGCGACTGGCGCTCGCGCTCGCCGGCGGTCGTGTCGATCGCCAGGTACATGCCGCCGACGAAAGCGCCGATGATCAGCATGTACGGCAGGAAGCCGAGGAACAGGCCGCTGCGGCTGGCAGCGGTCGACTGGTCGCGCTCCACGATGGCGATCGGGCGGACAATCGACGGGCTGATGCCGCGGGCCAGAAGGCGCAGCGCCCCCACCTGGTGATCGTAGGTCTCGAGCGCGTCCCGCACCCGGCCCACCGAACCCTGGCTGTCGCGGCGCGACGCGTCGAAGACGATCTCAACCGGCGCCGGGTCGCCCGCCTCCCAGGCCTTCCCGAAGTCCGCCCCGATTTTCAGCACGACCTCCTCGTCCTGATCGCGGATGGCGCGTTCGGGGTCGGCGGGCGCCGGTTTGACTTGAATGTTGCGGCCCCCGAGAAAGGCGACCAGGGTGGGCGCGTGCTCCTCGCCGGCGACCGGCAAATCGAGCGGTTTCTCGGCGCGATGGATCTCGCGGCGCAATTCGAGGGAGAGAAGCCCGACCAGCAGCACCGGCCCGAGAAGCGGCCCCATGACCAAGGCGTTGAGCATCGTGCGCCGATCGCGCAGGTTTTCGATCGTCTCCTTGCGGAACACCCGGCCGATGGTCTTCATCCCGCGAACAGCCCTTCCTCGGATCCGATCGCCCGGACGAAGGCGTCCTCGAGGCTCGCCTGCCCCGTCTGGGTGCGCAGGTCGTCCGGGGACCCCTGGGCCACCACGCGCCCGCGCGCGATGACCACGATCCGGTCGCAGAGCATGGCCACTTCCTGCATGATATGGCTGGAGAACAGGACGCAGCGCCCCTCGTCGCGCAGCTGCTTCAGGAAGGCCCGCATGTTGCGCGTCGCCATCACGTCCAGCCCGTTGGTCGGCTCGTCCAGGATGACATTCCTCGGGTCGTGGACCAGCGCGCGGGCGATGGCGCTCTTGACCCGCTGCCCTTGCGAGAACCCTTCGGTCCGGCGGTCGATGAAGTCCGCCATGTCGAGTGCCTTGATCAGGCGATCGCAGCGTTGGCGTGTCGTCGCTTCGTCGAGACCGTGCAGGCCCGCGAAGTAGGCGATGTTTTCCCGCGCGGTGAGCCGCTTGTAGAGGCCGCGCGCGTCGGGAAGCACGCCCAGACGGCGACGTACCGCCACGGTGTCGGGCCACGCCTCGAGGCCGTCCACGACCACCTGCCCACGATCGGGTCGCATCAGCGTGTAGAGCATCCGCAGGGTGGTGGTCTTCCCGGCCCCATTGGGTCCCAGCAGGCCGGTGATCTGACCGTCCTCGGCGCGGAAGGAGACTCCATCCGCCGCCTTGATGGCGCCAAACGCCTTGTGCAGATCGATCGCTTCGATCATCGCGTCATGGTTTCCAGCCGTTGTGGATCAGGAACGCCGGCACGGCCGGCACCCGGTCGAGGCAAGCGGCGTCCAACCCCGGCAGGTCGAGTGTCTCGATGAACTCCGCCGCCAGCCGGGGCATGCAGCCGCGCATCATCGTGATGTGTCCCACGTTGGGTACGACCAGGTGCCGGGCACGTCCCAGCCCCTTCAGGACCTGCTCGCCGTAGCGCGGCGGCGTCACCGGGTCGAGTTCGCCCGAGAGGACCAGCACCGGCCGATCGCTGACCACCGCCGCATGGAAGTCCACCGGCAGGTCGCCGCGCGGCCACGCCGCGCACTGGGCGAGGATCGCCTCGACGAAGATCGCGCCCAGGACCGTGTCGGCATCGGCCGGATCGGGCTTCAGGAACGGCGCGTCCTCGGTGCACATCACCGACAACTGCATGCCGTGGGAAATCTGCTCGCCGAGTTCGCTGAGGATCAGACGCCCCTGAGCCACGAGGGCCTGCGGTCTCCCCTGCGCCGCCTCGTGAAGCACCAGCGGCAGGAGGGCGGCCGTCTCGGGCTGGTAGGCAAACAACCGCGCCACAGCCCGCACGCTGTCGGCAGTCAGCGTGTCGGTCACTGTCACACCCGTCTTCGGGTCGGCGAACGTCACGGGGCGAGGCGCCCGGCGCAAATCGGTCAGCAGGCGGCGCAGGGTGTCGCGCGGGTTGCCGAATGCCTCGCGGCAGGCCTGAGACGCGCTGCAGCGACTGGAGATCGCCGCGATCGCGGCGTCAAGGTTTTTCGCGTGGTCCGATCCCAGGATCACCTCGGCGGGAGCCACGCCATCGAGGATCACGCTGCGCGTCGTGGACGGGTGGCGGCGGAGGTACTCCTGCGCCACCCGTGTGCCGTACGAACCACCGACCAGGTTGATCGCCGGCGCCCCGATCGCCGCGCGCACCGCTTCGAGATCCCGCACCGCGTCGCTGGTGGTGTAGAAGCGCGGATCGCCCGGGAGACCGGCCAGGCATTCGCGCGCCAGCCGATTCTGACTCTCCAGATCCTGCGCACCCTGAAGGAGATCCGGATCCTCTTCGAGATTCCGGCAGGCCAGTTTGTTGGATCCGCCCGTGCCGCGCTGGTCCACCAGCACGATAGGACGTTTCTCCCTGATGCGCTCGAACGCGCCGGCGATCGCGGGATAGGACTCCAGGGCCGACTGCCCGGGGCCGCCGGCGAGGAAGAACACCGGATCGGAGGGTGGATCGGTGGCCTTCGCGGGGATCAGGGCGATCCTCAGTCCGATGGTCCTGCCCCCGGGCGCTGCGGGGTTCTCCGGCACCTTCAAGGTCCCGCATTCGGCCTGGAGGATCTCGGTCCCCGATGTGTCCTTCAGGTCGCAGGGCGAGAGTTCGAGGCTGCCGAGGCTGCGGGTGGCCGCACCGGCCGCCCCCGAACCGACACCGAGGGCGAGCAGGATCGCCGCCGCGAGGGAGCGGTCCCGGGTCGCCCCTCGCCTCACCGGCTAGAACCCGAAACCGACGCCGGCGTTGATGATCCAGGGTGCATCGTAGGGACCATAGAGGTCGTTGTCGGAATAGGAGAAGTTGTAGAACGCCGAGACGACGAAAGCAGCATGCCCTCCCATCGGACGTGAGAGTCCCACCCCCAGGAGCATGCTGTCGTAATCCTCGCGCCGGGTCGAAAGCCCCGTGTCGACATACTCGTAACTCAGGTACTCATATTCGGCCTGGACTAAAGATACCGCGCATCAGATTGAACCTGACGAAGGGCGAGACCCCGTAGTCTGTCGCGTTGATGTCCTCCGCGGCGCGATTGTCCTCCCGCACCCGATAGAGACCCTCCACCCCGGCTGTGAGGCTCTTCGAAATCCGGTAGCCGACAACCGGCCACACCTCGATCCAGGTGATGTCGCCGTAGCCGAACCCGATCCCGCCGCCAAAGTAAAGTTTCTTCGCCCCCGCGGGAGGAGTCGTCGTCGACGTCTGGCCGGACCCCGACGCGGCGGGCTGACCGGACGCCGCCGGAGCGGGAGCTGCCGATGGCGGAGCCGCGGGGGCGGGAGTGGGCGGTGGAGGGACAAACTCGATCGCCGCCACCTGCGCCATCGTGAACGATCGCACCTCGCCGAAGACCTGGAAGTAGGCCTGGCTCCCGGTGCCTCCCCGGTAGGCACCCTTGAAGACGGATCCATCACGAAGTCGCAAGGTGATGACGTCGCTGGCCGCAATCGGATCCGGCAGGGCCGGGGCTTCGCCGCCCGCCCCGACCGCGCCGGTGTCGCTCCCGCGCGGGCTGACGATCAGCTGGGCGATGGTCGAAACGGGGAAGTACCGCGCCTGGTCCCCGATGGTGAACTGCACGACGTCGCCGGTGCCTCCGGCATACCGACCCTCCAGGAGACCACCGTCACGCAGGGTCAGCGTGTCGGCGCGCGCGGTGACGATCGTCGCGACCAGAATCAGGGCGATTGCGGACCAGACTCTCCGTGGGTGAATCGACACGACCCCTCCCTGCCGCGGACCACGCGGCGCCAAACTGGTACCACCGCTTCAGTGTGGGACGCCGGACACTACCAGCCGACTGCAAGACCCGTCAAGGGTCGTCCGGGACCCTCGCCTGCGCACTAGACTATCATCGCGCCTGATGGCCCTCGTGCGCCGTGCGTTGCTCTGGTGCTCCACGAATCCGTGGATGAACGCGCATGTGCCGCGCTGGCGGTTTGTGCGGCGTGCCGTGCGGCGGTTCATGCCGGGGACGAGTGTCGAGTCAGCGCTCCAGGAAGCGGCGGCCCTTCAATCGCGCGGCCTCGGGACGCTGCTGACCTGTCTTGGCGAGAATGTCACCCGCCTCGAGGCGGCAGAAAAAGTCTGCGAACATTATCTCGGGGTGATCGACACGATCGCCGCCCGGCACCTCGACGCCCACGTGTCCGTCAAGTTGACCCATCTCGGGCTCGACCTCAGCCCGCCGCGCGCCGCCGACCTGATCCTGCGCCTGGCGCAGCGGGCCGCCCCGCACGGTCAGATCGTCTGGATCGACATGGAACAGAGTCGCTATGTGGACGCGACGCTGTCGGTGTTTCGGGCCGCGCGGGCCCGGGTTCGCAATGTCGGCGTCTGCGTCCAGACCTACCTCCGGCGCACACCGGCCGATCTTGACGTCCTGCGGCCGGTCACCCCGCACATCCGGCTGGTCAAGGGGGCCTACCGCGAGCCGGCGGCCCTCGCCTTCCCGCGCAAGCGCGATGTGGATCAGGCGTATCTGGATCTGGCGGGCAGGCTCATCGCCGACGCCAGGGACACCGGCGCCGTGGTTGGCATCGGGACGCACGACGATCGGTTGATCGACCGGGTGGCGGCAATGGCACTCGCGGCCGGCCTCCCGCCCGCCTCCTGCGAATTCGAGATGCTCTACGGGATCAACCGGCGGACGCAGGAACGGCTGGCGCGCGCCGGGCATCGGGTGCGCGTCCTGATCAGCTACGGCGACCACTGGTACCCGTGGTACGTCCGGCGGCTGGCCGAACGACCGGCGAATGTCCTGTTCGTTCTGAAGAGCCTGCTCCGTTAGGGCGGGCCGTCAAAAGTCCGGCATTGGCCTTAGAATGATGGGGCTTCCGGCCGGCCCGCACTCCGCGGCCGCGGATCCGGTAGAAGGGAGACCCTCATGGGCCGTATCTACGACAGCATCATCGACACGATCGGACGGACGCCGCTCGTCCGTCTGCCGAAGATCCAGAAGGAACTGCAGGCTGAGGTCGTCGTCAAGCTCGAATCGTTCAATCCGATGTCGTCCGTCAAGGACCGGATCGGCCAGTCGATGATCATGGACGCCCTGGAGAAGGGGACGATCAGGCCGGGCGCCACGACCGTCATCGAGCCGACGTCCGGCAACACCGGCATCGCACTCGCCTTCGTCTGCGCCGCCAAGGGGATTCGCCTCATCCTGACCATGCCCGAGACCATGTCGATCGAGCGACGCAAGGTGCTGGTGGCACTCGGCGCCCGGCTGGTGCTGACCGAGGGCGCCAAGGGGATGAAGGGGGCGATCGCCAAGGCCGAGGAGCTCAACAAGGAGATTCCCAACTCGATGATCATCGGCCAGTTCGAGAACCCCGCGAACCCCAAGGTCCACCGCGAGACCACCGCGGTCGAGATCTGGGAGGACACCGGCGGGCGCGTGGACGCGCTGGTCGCCGGAGTCGGGACCGGCGGGACGATCACCGGGGTCTCGGAGATGATCAAGCAGAAGAAGCCCTCCTTCAAGGCGATCGCCGTCGAGCCGAAGGACTCGCCGATCTTGTCGGGCGGGCAGCCCGGTCCGCACAAGATCCAGGGGATCGGCGCCGGCTTCGTGCCCAAGGTTCTGAAAATGGAACTGGTGGACGAAATCATCAAGGTCAGCAACGAGGACTCCTTCGAGACCGCCCGCCGTCTCTGCCGCGAGGAGGGGATCATGGTCGGCATCTCGTCCGGCGCGATCGCCTGGGCGGCGTTCCAGGTGGCAAAGCGGCCGGAGTGGAAGGGCAAGCTGATCGTCGCCGTCCTGGCGGACCACGGGGAACGGTATCTCTCGACATCGCTGTTCGATTTCCCCGAAGCGGACGCCTAGGACGCGACCGCCAGGAACATGCTCAGGATCCTCGAGGACATCCGCAACGCGCAGCGCAACGACCCTGCGGCGCGCGGCATACTCGAAATCGTCCTGTGCTACCCAGGGCTGCACGCGATCTGGTTCCACCGGATCGCCCGCGCGCTCTGGCGGCTCCGGCTGCCGGTCCTCCCCCGATTCGTGTCGCATGTCGCCCGGTTCCTGACCGGGATCGAAATCCATCCCGGCGCCACCTTTGGCCGCCGCGTGTTCATCGATCACGGCATGGGGACGGTCATCGGCGAGACGGCGGTGATCGGCGACGACTGCCTCATCTACCAGGGTGTGACCCTGGGAGGGACCAGCCTGACGCGCGGCAAGCGCCACCCGACACTGGAGGAACACGTGGTCGTCGGGTCGGGGGCCAAGATCCTCGGCAACATCACCATCGGCCATCACTCGCGTGTCGGGTCGGGTTCGGTGGTGATTAAGTCGTCGCCACCCCACTCGACGATCGTTGGCATCCCCGGGCGCATCATCGAAGAAAAGAAGGACACGGAGGTCACGGGTCACGAACTCGACCACAATCGTCTGCCCGATCTGACGGCCAAGGCGATCGCCGCGCTCCACGAACAGGTGCAGGACCTGGCGCGCGAAATCGCAGACATTCGGCATCGTCCGGTCGTCGCCGCCCCACCCCCGCCGGGTCTGACGCTGGACGAGATTGAGGGGGCCTTCCGGGCTCTCGACCGGAGCGCCAAGGACGCGTCCGAACGTGCCGAACCGCTGAACGACGGCGCCGGAATCTGAGGAACTGACAGCCATGACGCGGCGGGTCTCGACAAAGTCCGGCCGGACACGGGCCGTCACCGCAGGCGACTCCACCCTGCGTATCGCCCCGCCACTGGTGATCACGCGCGACCTGGTCGATCAGGCCCTCGACATCCTGATCGAGTCGATCCACGATGAAGAGTCAGGCAAACCGTTGTGACCTGGAAGGAGGTCCCATGATGAAACGCGGACTGATCCTCGCCGGCCTGGTGCTGACCCTCGCCGCGGCCGCCCCCGCCAGGGGCCCGGACACCGGCGACCCGGCGCCGGCATTCTCGCTTCCCGGTTCGGACGGGAAGACCCACAGCCTCGCCGACTTCAAGGGAAAACAGGCGGTTGTCATCGCCTGGTTCCCGAAGGCCTTCACCGGTGGCTGAACGGCGGAGTGCAGATCGCTCCGTGCGAGCGGCGAGAAGATCCGGGGATTCGAGGTGGCCTATTTCGCGGCCAGCACCGATGACGCCGACACCAACCGCAAGTTCGCCGAGTCGCTCGAACTCGACTATCCGATCCTGAGCGACCCCGGGAAGGACGTCGCCCGCGCCTACGGCGTCCTGGAAGGTGAGTACGCCAACCGGCACACCTTCTACATCGGCATGGACGGCCGCATCCTGCATGTCGATCGCAAGGTGAAACCATCCACGGCCGGCGACGACGTGGCGGCCCGGCTGGCCGAGCTCAAGGTGGCGCGCCGGCCGAAGTGAATCCGGTCAGGGGATCCAGGCGTAGCCGAGTTTGAAGAAAATGCTGCGTTCGTTGGTGGTCAGGTCGACGTAGTCCTCGGTCGTCCTCCCCTCGGAGTAACCGAGGTAGATCAGGGTCTGCGGGTTGATCTTGTAGGACAGCAGGAACTGCTTCAGCAGGTCGCGTGACACGGCGTCCGTGGGATCGTTGTAGAGCGAAGGATCGCGCGATGCGTGTTCGTACTGGAGGATGGCGCGGGCGAAGGTCCGCAGGCTGAACTGGTAGACGAGACGCATCTGGGTAAGATTGGCGGTGTAAAGTCGGCCGCCTTCGACATCGAGCCGCTCGTAGGCGTGGTCGAGGTTCAACCGCAGGCGTCGCCCGAAGCGGACATCGAACTCCGGGCTGACGAACAGCAGGTCGCCCGGGCGCGGGGCTGTGGAAGTGGCGTTGTCGTAATCGATGGCGGCCCCGCCGCGGCAAAAAACCTCGAAGCGCAGGCTGCCCGTCGGGTGGAACTCGAAGAACAGCTCCCCCAGCGTCTGATCGTAGGTGAACCCCTCGAACCGCTCCTCCCGATCGGCGACGCGCGCGAACAGCAGCGATTGCCGCGGCCCGAGCATCCCCATGTGGAGCCCGATGTCGCGGTCGGTCAGGATCCCGTCATGGTCCTCGATCCGGTACCCCATCGTCCCGAAGAACACCCGGGTGAGCCACGAGTCGGAGTCTCCCCAGACGACCCGCTCGAGAATCAGATCCGCTTTCCGGGTGTCGACGCGTGGGATGAACCCCGTGTCGGCCCGGAAGTCCTTGCCCAGATCCTCCCAGCCGGCCAGCCAGAACCAGTCGCGTGACTGGTGGGCGTAGCGCGCCGTGAAGGCGGTGTCACTGAAGGACCCCGTCGGCGCGTCGAACTCGGCGGCGACGGCGCCGGGGTAGCGGGTATCGGACTTCAGCCACTGAAGACGCAGGGTTTCGCTTTCGCCGAACCTCAGGAAAGCGTCGGCCCCGGCTGTGCGGTTATGGTAGTCGTCCCCCTCGCGGGCGGTCCCCAGCACCCCGATCGTCGAGGACTTCCCCACGTCATAGCGATAGCGCAGGATGCCGACGTTGTTGGGCTGTTCCAATATCGTGTCGTCCGAGGATTGGTTCGAGGGGAAAAGAAGCAGGGTCTCGGCGTCGTTCGCGAAGGCAGCGCCGATCGCATGCTTCCCCTCCTTACCCGTCATCTTGATCCCCCACTCCGGGTCGCTGACGGTGCGGGTGTAGACCACGTTCAGCGGGGTCGAGAAGAAGTCCGCCGACTCGAGGAAGAACGGCCGCTTCTCCGGGTAGAACAAGGCGAACCGGACATTGACGTCGAGCTGCGCGACATCCGCCTCGACCTGGGAGAAGTCGGGATTGATCGTCGCGCCCAGACCGAGGTTTGGAGTCATCCCCCAGCGCACCGTCAGCCCCAGTTCGCCGTCCGGGTCGCCCTCGATCAGCGGCGCCCCGAACATCTCCTCGCGCTCGTCGGTCCGGTTCGCCGTCACGGTCGGGTAGAGGTCGAGATTGCGGCCCGGAGTGATTCCCTCGAAGCCGGAGATTTTCGCCGACTGGCAGACGAGGCACGCCCGGTTGCGATCGATCGGCACCAGGCCAAACTGTTGCCGCCGGTTTCTCGGCCTGGCCCGAACCGGCAGGAAGCCCCAGGTCTGCACCCCGCTCACCCGCGGGAATCGCAGCGCGTTGAACGGGATCTCCATCTCCACCTCGTAGCCGTCGGCCGTCAGGCGCGCGGCCGACCTCCAGATGGCGTCCCAGGTCGGGTCCTCCTGCTTCTCCAGGTCGGCGCCCACGTCGTTGCGACTGAGGTCGAGCTGCACGCCGAGCGGGTTGACGAAGAACCCGAAGGCCCGGCGCTCGTCGTTGAAGGAGTCGATCAGGACCCCGACGTGGTCGTCGTTGCCCATCTGGTCGCGGTCCGAGAGGTGCGCCCGGATCTCGTCCGGCTTTGAATCGTGCGCGCGGAAGGCGACCAACAGCCGCCGCCCGTCCTCGATGATCAGGCACTCGGTGCGGACCGGAGCCGGCTGGTTTTCGGCGGGCTCGAATTCGATCCCGAGTTCGAGGACGAGCGCTTCACTCCAGGCTTCCTCGTCGAGAACGCCGTCGATCCGAACCGGCGATGACGTGCGGGGAATCCGGTACGGCGCCGGCGGCTGCGCCGCAGGAGGTGCCGGTGCTTCTCCCGAAGCTGGCGGGCCCGCGACCTGACCGTCACCCCGCACCTGTCCCAGGGCAGCCGTCAGGTTCATCATGACCAGGCAGACAACCAGCCTCCCGGCTGCGCGGGCCGACATGCTCCCTCCCGATTCACTCGAGCGGCGGCCGAGTTCCCGGGTGCAGCGGGCGGCCGATCACAACGAAAACCTGACCCTCGCGTGGGGGGCCGGGGCGGCATTGTGCCTCAGTTTCGTCCGGAGGGCGACTCCGGAGGGATCCCTTACGGTTCGTGGATCCCCGGAATGCGGGATGCCAGGGTCCTGAGCGATGGTGGGAGGTGCTGGATCTGGTCCTGACTCTGAAGCCTCCCGGCGTACAGCGCTGCCTTCTGCAATACGGGGTCCCGGCGGTCCATCGCCCCGGCCTCATCGAGAAAGTGAAACGGCCGGGCCCAGTGGTAGGCCAGGGCCAGGTTGGCGTAGGCGGCATAAACCGTCTGGGGATGATCATCGGAAATCTGTACCAGGTGGTCCACCCCATGCTCCAGGTGGTCCCCTCCCATGAGCCAGACCACGCGCCGGGCCTCCGCATCGTTGAACAGACGACGCGCCTTCTTGTGGCACTTCCCCGTCCCGTCGTCCACGATGGAGACGGTCACGGGCGGCGACACGACGGCGGCGCGCGGGTCCGGGAATCCCGCATAGCTGGCCTCGATGGTGAACGGGCGCGACTGGTCAACACCGGTCCCGTACCAGATCTGGATTCCCTTGAAGCGCTGGGAGTCCCCCGCTGCAAGCGGTGCGAAGGACAGCTTTGTGTCGAAATAGACCAGCGTCGAGATCGGCCCGTACTTTCCTCCCCCGAGGTCCTGCCAGAGCAGAAGGTACCCGTAGGCAGGATCCAGGCTGGTCGACGAGGGGTTCTGTCCGGTCTCCGACCGGTACTCGAGATCCAGGCGGGCTGTCATCGTGATGTTCACCGTCACCGGCTCGCCGGGGCAATACCGGGTCTTCTCCGGTTCAACGAGCAGGTCGGCCGCAGGGATCGCGGGCGGCGCCGGAGGGGCAGCCCCGCAACTCGACCCCCCTCCGTGCCAGGCCGTGTGGTCCGGGGTCATGTGGCAGTATGGGAGAGCGTCGGGACCGGGCCGCACGTGCCGGGCACCCGTGTCCTGAGGATCGTTGGCCTGCAGGGCCTCGCAGAGGTGCCGGCGCGGCGTCCCCTCCAATTGGGCACGGGCCTCCAGTTCCGGACCGTAGTCGCCATCGTGCACGTTGAGTACATGGCCGAGTTCGTGGAGGCCATTCACCATGGCGACCGCCGGCGTCCAGGCCGGGTCGTGGAAGACGACGAAATCCTCCCGGACACCGGTCTCCGATACCGGTCCCGGAGCGCATGTCCCTCCTGCCTGCCACAGCAGCCCACTGACACCGATACAGCCAATCGACCCGTCAGCCAGGAGCCACTGGGGCTTCCAGGGCACGGCGAGCCCGTGGACGTACCAGGCCGCGGGGTCCGGGTTGCCCCCCTTGGTGCAGGCGATCTGCTGGTCCAGCGAGGCAAGGGTGACGCACTTCGGTTCGGGATTCCAGTCGGTGGAGATCGCGTCGCCGATCTTCGTGGCTGAGATCCGGCATTCCCCCAGGGCATTCGCGATCGTCCGCTCGGCGGTTCCGGACTGACCAAAGGCGCTGGCGGGCGCCGCGGTGACGGCGACGGCCGTGCCGATGGAGTCATACTCCAGGATCAAAGACTCGGGATCGCACCAACGGCAGGACCACGCGCAGCAGCCCGAGAGTTCCAACGCGAAGACCGCCAGGACGAGCGCCGGTGCCGGTCGCATGGGGAGGCTCATCCGTTCCCCCCGGGATCGTGCTTGCGGGTGTGGGTCGGCACGAACTTCGGAAAGAGCCGGACCCTCCGGGCATCCTTATAGTCGATGGTCGTGCTGTCCACCTTCTTCAGCACTGTGACATTCACTGCGTCCAGCAGCTTGAAGACCTGCCTCGGGATGTGCCTGTCGGTCCCGAAGGCGAACTCGTACCCCTTCGGACCGGTCCAGTAGGTGAGGATGCCGACCGGCTTGAGGTACGCGTGCAGGGACTTGTGGCGGAGGCAACGGCCCGGAACGACCTTGAGATCGGTGACCTTGTTGCAGGGCAGGTTCGCGCTGTCGCACAGGGCCGGCCGATCCGCGAAACCGTCCAGTTCCGTGCACAGCGACGGAGCCGAGGGATCGGGCCACAAGAGACCGGCCTGCCCGGCCGTCATCGGATCGACGCGGGCCGGGTCCACCGCCTGGACGTTGACCCAGGTGACCTCCGTGAGCGGGTAGATTATCGGCTCGCCGGACTGAGGCGTGATCTCGATCTGGATCTCCAGCGTCAGCGGCAGCGTCTGCGGTGGAACCTCGGAGTCCCCGAGCTGAAAGAGGACGCCGTCCCACAGTTCCTTCGAGGGGTTGCTGAAGTAGGTGTTCGGAGCGAGGGTGAAGGTGTTCGTCACGGTCATCCAGGCGGCCATTTCCGGGTCCTCGATGACGATCGTCGCCCTGGGTTTCGTCGCAACGGGACAGAACCAGGAGCAGCACCCGCTCAACGACAGAACCCCGACCGACGCGAGGACGAGGATCGAACCTCTCCACCAACTGCGACCGGTTCCGTGCATCGTCAGCCCTCCTTGTCGCCGGCGTTACCCGGCCGTCGGTGAAACCCCGCCATCCGAACGCCTCTCACTGCCAGTTTCCCAGCGCAACAAATGGCCCCCAGAAGAGGGGGTGGCCGTCTCCCTCGTTCTGCCGGCGACGCTGCAGGACCTCGAGTGAGGCCCGCCGCATCGCCTCCGCCGTCTCACGCCCCTCGCTGAATCGCTCCCGGTAAAGCGCCTGCACCCATTCTCGTGCCGCATCATCCTGGACCGCCCACAGACTCATGATCACGGTGCCCGCTCCGGCGATCTGGAACGATCTCCTCAGGCCGAGAACCCCTTCGCCCGTCGTCGTCGTGCCCACACCGGTGTCGCACGCCGAAAGGACCGCCCATTCCACGCCTGTGAGGTCCATGGCGGCAATCTCTTCCGCGGTCAGGATCCCGTCCTCGGAATCGGGCCCGACGGCCTCCCGCCGGTTCGCACCGGCCAGGGCGAGTCCCGCGAGGAGCAGGGGGTTGTCGACGGTCCGCACGTCATCGGCAGGAACCCTCGCCGGCGCGATCGCCCCGATGCCCCGACCCGGGGTCGGCGCACACGCACCAGTGAAAAAGCCGTGCGTGGCAAGGTGCAGGATCCGCCGCCCCGGGGCTTGGCGCTTGAAGCTGGTCTCCGTCGCTTCCCGGCCCGCGAGGCGGGTGGCGGCTTCCCCGGCGCGAGTCGCGATTTCAACCACCTGGCGTGACTCCAGGTCGGTCCCGGGGAGCGGCTCGAACCGGGCGCCGCGCAGGGTCCTGCAGGCCGTCCGACTCCCAACGCTGGTGTCCATTGACCGGGTTCGGCTCGACGTCAGCCCGACCGCCACGGGCCGTCCCGGCGTGGCCGGCCGGAGATCGGCGTCGTAGTCCGGGCCGCCGACTGCCAGAAGACCGCGCCCGACCCGCCGCTCGGTCGAGTCGGGGACGAGATCGCGTTCCGCCGAAAGGTAATGAAGCGTTCGAAGGTGTTCGACCAGGTACCCCCCGGCCGGGGCTGGCAGAGCCTGGAAACTCACCAGGTTCAGAGCGCCGTCCGGAACGACGAACAGACGGGTGACGGACTCGAGCCCGCCTGCCAGCGGATCCCACACACGCCGGCGGAGCGTTTCTCCCCGTTCGCGGACCCTGGCCTCCGCCTTCGCGGCATCCTGATCCGCGAACGGCCAATGGGAAACCTCGCTCCGCCACGCATGGACGAGGGTATCAATTTCGGACACCGTGCCCAGCTCGACCACGCGTGGATGTCTGTCACCCTGTCGCAGGAGGAACGCCACGTACCGCCCCTCCGCCCCGGCGGGGGAAATCACCGGGCGGTAAATGGCGTAGGCCAGGAGCGCGCTTCCCTCCGGAAGGGATCTTTCAACCTTCTCGAGGCCGAGCACGATTCTCGTCCGGGCCCTCGCGAATCCCTGGTTCTTCCTGGCGAGGGCGGCTTCCACTCGCTCCCTCTCCTCCCGGGCGCTGTCGATCAGGGATCGGTACGGGCCGGCGTCGCCTTCCGGGCCGGATGACATCAGGTTGGCCAATCGTCGACTGGCCTCCACGAAGGCCCGTTTCAGGCGATCGACCTCGATCCCCGTCTGGGCCTGGATCTCGCGGTGCCGCCAGGCCATGGTGTCAAGGATGAGGGCGCGGGAACGAATCAGCGCGTCCCAGACGCTGCGGGTGTCGGTCGCGTCTGCTCCACGCGCTGCCAGGCTGAGGGCCACATCGATCCCCCGGGACCGCACTTCGGCGAACCGGAGCGCCTCTCTTTCGACCAACGTGGCGGTCAGGAGCCGCTGGTGATCGCGCTCGATGGACTCGGCCTGCAGAGCCAGGGGCAGCGCTTCAGCGGATCGCCCCATTCGCGCCAATGTCCGGGAGAGATCGGTGCCGGCCGAGGCGAGGACCGGATGATCGTCGCCGTAGACTCGTTTGAAGATGGCGATCGCCGCCCGATAGCGATCGGCCGCGTCGGTCAGCCTGCCCTCGGCCTCGAGAACGCCGGCCAAGTCCTGCTGCCCCCGCGCGTAGTCGAAGTGCCCGGGGCCGAGACCCACGACCCTGATGGACTGGGCGGTCTCCAGGAGGGAGCGCGCCTCCCCGAGCTTCCCCCGCTCCTTGGCCAGATCCGCCAGCGCGCCCAGATCTTCGGCGACGGCAGGATGGTCGGGGCCGAGCGATTCCTGGTTGATGGACAGCGCCTCCCGGTAGCGCGACTCGGCGCTCTCCAGACGTCCCGCGAGCCGATCGGCGCTTGCGAGGTTGGCGATCGCCCTGGCGACGTCGGGGTGCCGGGCTCCACTGAGGATGCGGGTCAGCGCGAGACTCTCCTCGAGCAGCTTCGTCGCCCCTTCGTGGTTCCCGAGCTCGATCAGCAGGGCGCCGAGGTTGTTGAGACAGGCAACCAGGCGATGGTCCGGCGGGGGGGGCGTCGCGCGGGCGATTACCAAGGCCTGATCGTAAAGAGAACGGGCCTCGGCGATGTTCCCAATCTGCTCCTGCGCGATCGCGTAGCTGTTCAGAAACCAGACCAACCGGGGGTGTCCCGGGGCGAGTGTCCGGGTGGCGATCGCCAGCGCGCGTTCCAGGCGATCGACGGCTCCCTCGTAGTCCCCGGCATCCCGCCGGATTCGGCCCAGGTTCCTGAGGTATTCAGCGTTGTCCGCGTGTCCGGGGCCGTAAACCTCCGAGGTGATCGCGATGGCACGCTCGTAGAGCCGCTCGGCCTCGGCCGGCTCGGGGAGCTCGATCAGGACATCGGCCAGAGCGTCCAGCGTCCTCGCGACTTCAATGGCGCCGGCGTCCGCCACTCCTGCCGCCACGACCGCCTCGTGGATTTCGAGCGCCTGCTCGAGAACCGAACGGGCCTCGGCGTACTGTCCCCGGAACTCGAGGACGCGACCGAGATTTCGCAGTGCCGCGCCCATTGCGGCGCTGCGCGCCCCCAGGACTTCTTCCGTGATCGCCGCCGCCTGCCTGGCCGAAGCGATCGCCTCGTCCCCGTCGACACGGCCTGTGCGCCAGAGGGTTTCCACGAGTATCCCGAGCGCCTCCGCCCTCTCCAAGGACCGGTCGGGTGCCTGCAGCCCACGCAGCGTCTCGCGGGCGATCTGTTCCGCCTCGGAGTATCGCCCTTGATCGATCAGGCCGCGAGCGGCAGCCATCGCCGGCGGGGCCGCGAGCGAGGGACCGGCCAACATGCCGATCCAGCCCGCGACACACACGAGTGCGGCGCATGCATCGCGAAATGCGAGGCTCCCGCCTGGACCCCCTCGTTGAGCCGGTTCCACGACAGGTCTCCTTCATGACTGGTAACGCTGGGAGGTCGATCCTGCGCACGCCTCCGCGGGCACTTTGTCGGCGGAGGCCGACTGCGGGCAGCCCTCAACGTGGGCACCCAGGCCCTGCAACGGATTCAGAGTGACGATTTGTGCCGGTATGCTCTCACCCGGCAGTCCGGAGTGTCAAGCCCGGAAGCGGCGCCAGGTTCGGATGGAGACGATGGCGAAGAATGCCAGGACCACGAGGCTGGCGACAGGGATCAGAATGGCGAGCAGCGACAACACAACGGCCCCCATCGCTTCGAGAGTCGCGAGCACCGGATTGCCCAGCCCACCGGTGAGCAATGACGACTTTGCCCGCAGCAGGACGGTGGCGCCCTGCACGAGGCCGGCAGAGGCACCGCCACCGATGATGGCCGCGGCCCAGCGCACAAGCGGTGGCAGGTCAACGAACACCGCCGCGCTCGCGATGACCCCCGCGACCACGGCAGCGGGTGTGGCGACCGTGTCGAGCAGGTTGTCCATCCAGGGAATGTAGTAGGCCAGGATTTCAAGGAGGGTGGCTGCGGCGAAGGCCGCCAGCGCGGCGTCCGACCCCATCCATTCGAAACCGCCGGCGAGAGCGACCCCACCGAAGCGCGCCGCCAGACTGATGCCGAGGAGCGGCACGAAGATCCGGAACCCGCAGGACGCGCTGAGGCCGATTCCTGCGGCAAGGGCGACGAGGAGCCCGCCGTTCATTTGTCCGGGTCTAGAGCGAGTCCGGAGCGGGATTCGCGGGCAGCGCGTTCCGGGCGGCCTCCGCCGCACGGACTTCGGCCATGTCCATCGCTTCCGCCCCGACCGCCCGCGCACCCTTCCGGCGGATCGCGTGCGCGGTCTTGATCATGCCGTAGCGGCTGACGAGGTAGTTCCGACTGAAGTGCACCGCGGCCTGGGGGACGTTGAGCGCACTGCCGCGGAACCGTCGCATGATGCCGGTCAGCGAGTACGCTTCACGCAGGAAATAGTAATACCCCTCCTGCAGCTGATCGATCGTCATCCCTTTCGGACGGATCAGGACGTGCGCGCCGTCGAACAGCGGCCAGTTGTAGTCCATGGCCACGTCCGAATCGGGCGGGCACTCGGTCCACGGCAGGAGGTCGTTGCCGGCCAGCGCGGCCCGGAACGTCCCGGTCCCCGGATAGGGCTGGATGACGTTGGCGACGATGTAGTCGATCCCGGTGTCATAGACGAAATCGAGCGTCTGGTCGAAGATGGAGGCGTCGTCGCCGTCCAGGCCGAAGACGAAGGCGCCCATGATCTTGATCCCGGCGTCGTGCACCCGTTTGACGCTCTCCTTCATCGCGCGCGTGTCGTTCGACCACTTGTCGAGCCCATCGATCGCCTCCTGGCTCACCGACTCGATCCCCAGGAACAGGTCACGGCAGCCGCTGTCGTAGGCCAGCTTCAGCAGGTCGGGACGCTCGGCCAGATCGATGGTCAGTTCCGCGGCCCAAGGACGCCCGAGTGGGCGGAGCGCCTCGAACAGCGCCTGGATCGACCCGGCGGCGTTGTAGAGGTTGTCGTCCCAGAAGAAGAACTGGTCGCTGAAACCCGGCCCCATGCGGGCGATCAGACGGTCGCCGTACCAGCGGCCCAGGATCGGCGTCTTGACGAAGGCCTTGAGGATGGCGTTGTAAAAGCCCGGCTCGATCTGGTCGATCGTTTCGCGCGTGTAGGCCGGACCCTGGCCGCGGATTTCGTCGACGATGTCGGCGGTGTCCCGGTTCCTCACCGTCGGCCCGCTGGTCAGGAAGACACCGCAGAAGTGGCAGTCGAGCTTGCAGCCCCGGGCAAAATGCGTCGAGGCGACGATCTGCTGCGGCATGTTCTTCAACCCGCGCCAGATCCCCATGTCGAGCGCCAGCGTGCCACGATCCCGGATGCGGTCGAAGCCGGCCCGGTAGAGCGGTTGCACCGGCCGGTCGTTCTTGACGTCGTTGAGGAGGCTGGCGGCGGCCCACTCGCCTTCGCCGGCCACGACCGAATCGATGTGACCGAAGCGGGTCCCTTCGTCCGGGACCGCCGAGGCATGCGGCCCGCCCATCACGATCGTCAGCCGCTTGCCGGCGGCGGCCCATGCTGCGCGTGCCTCGCGCGCCCGGCGGTAGCCCTCGCGGGCGGAGTTGGTGTAGGCCGTGATGAAGAGGACGTCGTGATCGCCCCGGCTCAGGTCCACCTTGTGGGCGAGGACTTCCTCGAAGGGAGTTGCCCCCTCGATCCTGTCGTGCTGCACCGCAACGCGGATGGTGTCGTCCACCAGCCCGTTCTTCTTCAGGAAGCCTACGAGGTAGGGGAAGGCGACGCCGGGACTGCGGACGAACGGCCCGATCGATCGCTCCAGATGGCTCAGGAGGCCCTTCCGGCGGATCGGCTCGTCCACGACGTAGGAATCGCGCGGAGTGAGACAGATGAGATTGCCGATGGTGGCCATGCGCCCCTCTCCCCAGGACCCGCCGATCGACGACGATACCCCGGGCACTCTATCCCGCGTCCGACGGGAAAGCAACCGGCCTCCCGGCGGGCGGCTACGTCCCCGCCGGAAGCCGGTCCGTGGTCTCCCCGACCATCGCCAGCGGCTCGCCCTCGCTCACGGGGGGCGTGACGACGACGTAAAGGACCTGGCCCGCGAACGGCGCGCGGACCTCCTGCAGCAGGCGACCGAACGGATCGGTCAGGTGGCCGAGGACCGTCCCGGCCGCTACCTTTTGCTTCTGCTCCACGGCCGGCTTCCAGACCCCGGTGGCCGGCGACTTCACGACTTCCGAACGGACGATCCAGGTCGGTTTCTTCACCCGCACCGACGGCGCCGCCATGATCCCCAGGTGGCGAATCACGCTGAGCGCGCCCGACTCGTGCGCCGCCACCGAAGCCTCGTCGGTCCGCCCGACCCCGCCCGATTCGGTCGTGATCGCCGGCTTGCCACGGAGAATCGCCGTCGTGGCGGTGTACACGCTGCGGGCCGGATCCTTCGGCCGCTCGCGGTCGATCACGATGTGGTCGAGACCGTAGGCGATCGCCATCTCCCGTCCGGCGTCATCGAGCGCGCGGTCGCCGGTGATCGTCCAGTAGGAGTAGGGACGCAGCGACTCATTGCCGTCCCCGCAGTGCATGTCCACCAGGTGCGTGGCGCGGTCGATGACCTCGCGCGTCAGCGCCGCGGCTATCCGGTCGCTCAGCGTGCCACCCGGGTCGCCCGGGTAGACCCGGTTCAAGTTCTTGCCGTCCGGCCCGTAGTAGATGCGGCGCCCGTAAAACGAGGGCGGGTTCGCCATGTGCACCAGGATGACGGCGCCGCTCATCCGCTTCGGATCAAGCCGCGGCAGGAGACCCTGCAAGGCCAGGATCGACGTGTATTCGTATCCGTGCGTGCCGGCGACCAGGGCCAGGACGGGACCGGGGCGGATGCCGTGCACGACACTGACCGGGATCCGGGTCCCGGTGTCGCCGGGTCCCTGTCCGGGAGGGACTTCGATCCAACCGGAAGCCATCTCCCCGGATGGTGCCGTGGCAGTGCCGACGGTCAACGCGGCATCGGACCCCGAGGTTTCGGGCCGATCCTTTTTGGGAACCTCCGGGCCGGCCGCGGCAGGCGGTCGTATGTCCAGGACCAGAGTGGACAGGATTGCGGCAAGCAGCAGTCGTCTCATTCCCTTCACCTCGCGAGGGCAGCCGGTGTTGCTCACGACCCGGGCAGGGCGGAGAGCACCCGATCGAGCGCCAGTTTTGGATCGAGGGATGGCTTCTCGTAGATGTTCCAGCCGTTGAAGACCGCCACCAGGTCATGCTCCGGCACGACCAGCAGCCGCTGACCGCCGTATCCGAGGCACGCGAAGGCGGATCGGCCGCCGGCTCCATAAGGAACGAGCCACCACTGGTAGCCGTAGCGGAACGCCCTCTCGTCGACCGTGTCGGGGTTGGCGCGTGGCTGCATCGTTTCGGCGACCCACCCCTCCGGCAGGATTCTCCGCCCCGCCCAGACACCGTCGTGCAGGTAGAGGTACCCGAACTTCGCGAGATCCTGGCGGGTCAGGTAGAGACCGCCCTCGGTGTCGGGCAAACCGGTCGGTGTGCGCTTCCAGTAGGACCGCTGAATACCCAGCGGCCCGAAGAGATGGTCCCGCGCGTAGTCGTCCACCTGCCTGCCGGTCGCCTTGAACAGGATGTGGGCCAGCATCTGGCTCGCTCCGCTGCTGTACCGGAATACCTGTCCCGGTTCGTGTTCCATCGGTTGGTTGATGACGTAGCGCACCCAGTCGTCGCTCGCTTCCATGACGGTGCACGAGTTCGCCGGGTCGGTGTAGGGCACGGTGTCCTCGTCCCACTTCATGCCGGCCGTCATGGTCAGCAGATTCTGCAGGGTGATGCGGCGTTTGCGTTCGTCGAGATGGGCGACGACCGATGCATCGAAGTACTGGAGGACGGGGGCCTCGACCCCCGGGATCTCGCCGCGCCCGATGGCGATGCCGATGAGCGCCGAGGTCACGCTCTTGGTCACCGACTGCAGTGTGTGCAGATCGCTGCGCTGATGCCAGGGGTGCCAGTCGGGGTCGTAGTAGTTGTACGGCCCGCGCACGGGGTCGTTCCCCTCGAAGAGCCGGTCGTAGTCGTGCGTGTACTGACGGTCGAACACCACGTGTCCGTGCCGGATCACCAGCATCGCGTCGATGAACCCGTGCTGTCCGGAGGCGAACTCCGCGTCGAGCGCCGCGAGGGTTGGACCGCTGAGCCCCTGGTCCTCCGGCGCCGAGCTGCGCCAGGCGTCGCCGGGCCAGTACGCTCCCGGCCCGGCAGAACGATCGGCGGGAGCGCAGCCGGTAACCATCAGCAGGACTGACAGGAAAACGAGGGCACGGCGCATCGCTTCACCTCCGGATCCGCATTCTACGCGGGAATCTCGCCGGACCCTGGCGGCGGCACGATCTCCCGCAGCGCCGCGGTGAATGCATCCATCTCGCGCGGCGTGCCGATCGAGATGCGCAGCCAGGTCGGCATCGCGGCAAACCGGCGGCCGACCAGGATCCGCCGATCGCGGAACGCGGCGATGACCGGTGCCACGTCACGACCCAACCCGATCATCAGGAAGTTCGTCTCCGAGGGGATGACCCGCCGCCCCTCGCTCCGGAGCGTGGCGACCAGCCGGGTCTTCTCCCCGTTGATCCGCCGCTTCTGGTCCGCCAGATGATCGGTATCCGCGAGAGACGCGATCGCCGCTTCCAGGACGGCGGCGTTGGTGTTGCTCCAGAGCTGGTGCTCGCGGAGCGCGTCGACCACGGGTCGTGTCCCGACGCCGAAGCCGAGGCGCATCCCGGCCAGTCCGTGGATCTTGGAGAAGGTGCGGACGACCAGGAGGTTCGGCCGGGTCGTCGCCAGGGGCATCACGCTGGCGTAGTCGGGATCCTCGACGAAGTCGTGGTACGCCTCGTCCGCCAGGACGATCACGCCGGCGGGGACGGCTTCGAGAAACGCCTGCATCGCGGTGCGGCCGACGATCGTCCCGGTCGGGTTGTTCGGGTTGCAGACGTAGATGAGGCCGGCCGCCTCCGGGCAGGCGGCCAGCATCCGGGGAAGATCGTGACGGAAGTCGGCCGTGAGCGGCACCGTGATGGGCCGCGCCTGCGTCACGCGCCCGTACAGCAGGACCGCCTCGAAGGTCGGCTCGGCGGCGACGACGCACCGGCCGCTGGACAGGAACGCCAGGTCGGCCATCCGAAGGACCTCGCCCGATCCGCAGCCCAGCACGATGTTCTCCGGATCGACCTGATGGTGGCGGGCGAGCGTCTCGACCAGGCGCGTCTCGATCCGATCCGGGTAGCGTGCCGCGTCGTCCCGCGCCCGCCGGAGGGCGGCGAGGGCCCGCGGGGAGGGGCCGTACGGGTTTTCGTTCGAGTCGAGGCGGAGGGTCCCTTCGGGGTAGTCGGGAACCGGAGACACCCCCGGGGTCGCCGCGGAGGTCGCCGTCGGCAACACCGCGGACCCGGCGACCGCACCCGCCGCCGCTCCCAGGGCGGAGGCGAACTGCCGCCGTGTCAGTCGTGTCGTCCGTCCGTCGTGAACTTCTCCGCCGGCCACCCGCGCCTCCATCCGGCGCCGGGGACGGGTCCCCCGCGCCGATGACGGCGCCGATGATACCTGCGATTCGTGCCCGCCGTTATTCTTAGAGAGACTGAAGGAACCGCAGTACCGCTCGACGGTCCTTTTCGCCGAGGGCGTTGAAGCGGTCGCGGGATCGCTGCGCTTCCCCGCCGTGCAGCCGGACCGCTTCTTCGATCGATGTGGCACGACCGTCATGCAGAAAACTGGAGGAAAGCCTGAGACCCATCAGCGGCTCGGTGCGGAACTCCGAGGGGGTCGCCTGCCCCAGGCAGATGTCGGCCAGATCCGGCCCCATGTCGTGCAGGAGGAGGTCGGTGTAGGCCGCCACATGCCGGCGGTGCAGCGCCTGCAACGGGTTCGGTCCGGTGGTCAGTCGGATCACGTGGCACGTGGCGCAGCCGACCGCCACGAACAGCCGCCGGCCGCGCAGCCCGGTCGACTTCAGGGGTTGCGGCGCCGGCGGGGCGAGCGTGCGCACGAAGAAGTCGGCGAGCTCCAGATCCTCGACGGCAATCTCCGGGTCCGGGGCCGGATCGACGCCGGCCGGGATCGGCTTGCCGGCGACGCTCTCCTCCTGCGGCGCCGACGGGGTGGTGATCCCCTGCTCGAGCGGAAACGCCCCGTCGTTGAACTCGCGCAGCGTCGGGACGAACGCCTTGCGCCCGAAGCGCCCGATCCGGCCGTCGACGAACCGGTTCGGGCGACCGGAAACTCCATCACCGTCACGATCGTCGGGATCGGCGAGCGCCAGGATCGTCTCGTCCGTCACGGCGTCGAGGAGGCCGAACCCGAGCACATCCGGCGTGCTCCGCCGGCCGGTCCCGGTGGCCCGCGCCGGCACCGGCTCCCCGGTGATCCCGAGTGCCGCATGGAGGGCGTCCGTCACCTGTTGCTGCACGACCGGACCTCCCTGATCGAGGAGAGGGTCACACGTCCCGTCGGCCATCAGCGCCGTTGCGTGGATCTCCACCTCGTCGCCGGGTCCGCCAGCGACCGGCTCCTCGTGGCATTCGCCGCAGGCGTCGGCGTTGAACAGCGGGCCCAACCCATCGGCCGCCACGAACGTGCGCACGAAGACGGCTTTACCGCGCTCGAACTTCACCTTCTCGGCCTGTGTCAGACCGGGCAAGGGATCGCCGGGCTCGAGCGGCCGGGCGCACCCGGCCACGAGGACGACTGCAAGAACGCCTGCCCCCGGAAAGATCCGGAACGTGGTGGTTCGCATGGTTCCCTCCCCCTGCGTCACCGATCAATGTGGTGCTCCCGGCCCGTGGGCCGCAAGCTCCGGGCCGATCTTCATCGTGGGTCCGTCGAGGAAATGCCACCCACCTGCCGTCGTTTTGATGAGACTCTGATCGTGTACGAAAAGAGGCCACGGGCCGCCTCTGCCGGCAGCCGTGTATCATCGGACAGCGTCCAGCGCCGGAGGAGTCGCCGCGTGAGCCCTACGGGAGATCGATCGCTTCGCCCCATGGCCGCGAAGCTCCTCGCCGCCCTGGTCGCGATCCTTCTCGTCGGGCCCGCGAGGGCGGCGGTCGACGATGACGCGGTCGCTGTCCGGCCTCTCGACCGATCCGCCGGCATCGTCGCGCCCGCCTGCACGACCTGCCGGGACGGTGATCTGCTGGTGACCGCCGGCGATCTCGCCCTGGCGATTGGCACGACGCCCCGCCCCTTCCGATCCTTCTACGGGCATCCCACCGCGGACGCCATGGGGAGCATCCTCAGCTTCTCGCCGCGGGCAGGCAAAGCGGAGCAAGGCCTGCCGCGGGCCGGCTCCTCATCAGTGGAGCTCCCCCGGAGCGATCTGATGATCGGATCCCCTTATCTCCGCCAGGATGACAAGAGCGTTTTCATCGTCTACAGGTCGATCGAACGACAGACCGGGTCGAACGGGCGGGCGCCCACAGGACACGGCGGAGCGACCGTGACGTTCGTCGCCCAAGCCGAACATCAGATTCCGGGCGGCTCGACGGCGCGCATCGTCACGACTTACGCCCTGCGGCCCATGTCCGCCATGGTCGACATCGAATCGACGGTGACCAACGCCGGTCCTGGCGTGCTGCGCGACTTGCGCTACGCCCTGCACATGGATGCGGGGCAGATTTACGAGTTCAGCCCCCTCGATCGGGCCCGTCACCCGCGACTCCATTTCCGGATATTTCCAAAACCCGGACATTACCTTGGGTGGATCGATCGCAACCCGGAGCACGCTGGTGGCGAACCCCATTTCATCTGGGACGGGGCCTCGATTCTCGAGGAGGCGCAACCGGTCGTTCTGGCCCCGGGGGAGTCCCACCGGGTGGGCTACACGCTGGTGACCGCGAGACGACCGGGCGACCTCTTGAAGTCGATCTTCAGACTTCTTGAGGTGCCGGCGCGCCCGGCGCAGATCCGGTTCGAGACGCGCGGACCCGGACCGATCGAGGTCGTCGTCAAGGACGCCGCCTCGCAGGCGATATTCTTTCGATCCTTCCTGGACGACCTCTCCCCGCTCGATCTGCGGCTGCCGGCCGGACGTTACCTTGCCCGGGCACATTTCTTCCCCGGCATCGACGAAGCACCGCTGTCCGTCTCCGCTGGAACGATGAAGCCAATCCTGCTACGCGATCCCCCCGGGGGGACAGTTCGTCTCCGGCTCCGCGATCGATCGGGGGCGCACGTTCCGGGCAAGGTCACGTTCCTCGGCCTCGAGCCGACGCGCACGCCTTATTTCCGACCCCACGATCCGGTCCGGAGCGGGCGTTACTGGGAGTCGTTCAAGAACTCCTGCTTCCCCACGGCGGAGGGGACCGGGATCGATCTGCCGGCCGGCACTTATCTGGTCTCCGCGGCGCGCGGCCCCGCCTGGACCCTCGACCAGCGCACCATCACAGTCCGCGAAGGGACCCGTCTCGATCTCGATCTGACCATCGACCGTGTCGTCGACACCCGCGGTCTATTGTCGGTCGATCCCCACCTGCACACGCTGGAATCGGATGGCGCGGTCACGGTGGCGGAGCGGGTCCGGTCGCTGGTGGCCGAGGGGGTGGACGTCGCCATCGCCACCGATCACAATCGTCTCACCGACTACCGGCCGGCGGTGACAGCGCTCGGCCTCGAGGGCGACCTCGAGACGATCATCGGGAACGAGGTCACCGTGCCGGACTTGATGGACTTCAACACCTACCCCGTGGCGCCACGCGCCGGGGCGGCGGACGGCGGAGCTCTCGATCCCCGCTTCGACGGGGCCGGGCCGGCGTTCCGCGCCGCCCGCGATCGCGATGCCGGGGTCATCGTGCAGGCCAACCACCCGCGTGGCTGGGACTACGATTTCTTCAACATCTACGATCTCGAGGCGGCGTCGGCGGCGTCGGCACGCGTGGGTTTCGACACTTCCTTCGATGTCCTCGAGGCAGTCAACGGATCGCGTTTCGATGCCGACAGCAACACGGCAGCGGTCAGGGACTGGATG
>JANNTZ010000325.1:0-51356 GCA_031394595.1 Acidobacteriota bacterium | reverse complement strand
CGCCGCGACCTCGAGCCGCGCCATGCGCCTCAAATGGGCACCCCGTGGACCTCGCGAGCGAGCGCGGAGCGGCGCCGCGCTGCCGCCCGCCACGCGGGGCCGGGAATCGCACACGCCCAATGCGCCTTGACTTGAGGTGGGGCGTGCCCGATAATCGCCGGCTTCGTGGCGCGCCGGCCGACGCGGCGACAACGCCCGTGCCGGGACGGCTCCGGCCCCGGAGAGCCCGATGAGCGACGCGCTGCGTTCCACTTGCATCGAACTCGATCCGACCGCCTGGGTCGCCCCCGATGCCCGTCTGGTTGGCGAGGTCCGCGTCGGACGGGAGGCGTCGGTCTGGTTCCACGCCACGCTGCGCGGCGACCTCGAACCGATCGAGATCGGGGCCGAATCGAACGTCCAGGACGGCTCGGTCCTGCACGTCGATCGCGGCTTGCCGTGCCGGATCGGGGAGCGCGTCACGCTCGGTCACGGCGCCATCGTCCACGGCTCGGTGGTGGAGGACGATTGTCTCATCGCCATGGGCGCGGTGGTCCTGAGCGGCTGCCGGATTGGCCGCCACTCGCTGATCGGGGCCGGCGCGGTCGTTCCCGAGAACTCCAGGATCCCGGAGGGATCGCTGGTTCTTGGTGTGCCGGGCAAGCCGGTCCGGTCGCTGCGGCCGGAGGAGATCGATCGCATCCATGCCAACGCCCGGTCCTACGTGGATCTGGCACGCGCTTACCGGGACGGCATCGTGCGCGTGCCCGGCGGGGGGCCGCGATGAGTGGCGGCGCCCGGCAGTGAACTCAGGAGCGCTGACGCGGGGGAGGAACGGACGATGACCGAGCGGGACCGAAAGCTGATCGCCGATGCAGCCGCGCGTCTCGATCCCCTGATCGCCGCGGCGCGGACCGCCGCGCTCTGTACCCACGTCGATCCCGATGGCGACGGCATCGGCGCCGAGCTCTGTCTGCTGCCCTACCTGCGTAGCCGCGGCATCGAGACACGGGTGATCAACACCGAGCCGCTGCCGCTCCGTTACCGGTTTCTCGACCCCGACGGAACGGTCGAAGTCTTCGACGAGCCGGACCACGCGCCGTTCCTGCGTCAGGCCGATCTGATCTTCGTTCTCGACAACTCGTCGGTCGATCGGCTCGGCCCGCTCATGCCCTCGGTGCGCGCCTCGCGCGCGACCACCATCTGCATCGACCATCACAACGTGGTCGAGCCGTTCTGGAAGGTCAACATCATCGACCAGGAGGCCTGCGCCACCGGCGAGCTGGTGTTCCAGATCGTCAAGGCGCTCGGCGGGCGGTCCGACACCCGGGCGGCCGAGGCGGCCTACGTTTCGATGGTGACCGACACCGGCTACTTCCGCTTCTCCAAGACGTCGCCCCGCTGCCACGAGGCGGCGGCGGAGATGCTGGCGGCCGGTGTCCATCCGCCGCGGGTCTACGAGGAGGTGTTCGAGCGCGACAGCGCCGCACTGGTCCGTCTCGCCGGCACGGCGCTCGCGGGCCTGAAGATCGAAGAGCAGGGACGGCTCGCCTGGATCACTCTCAACCGGGAGCAGATGGAGACGTGCGGAGCGGACGGGGAGGACACCTCCGACGTCATCAATGAGCTGCTGCGCATCGACGGTGTCCGGGTCGCCGTCCTGCTCAAGGAACTGAAGCCGGGACGCACCAAGCTCTCTTACCGCAGTAAGGGAGGCCTCGACGTCAACCGGATCGCCGCGGGGTTCGGCGGCGGCGGCCACACCAACGCGGCCGGTGCAGTTCTCGACCATGCCCTCGCCGAGGCCATCGAGATGGCGCTGGCGCCCTGCCGCCAGCTTTTGAAATCCACCGCCTGATGGGTGGCGGCGCCGGTTCCCGCGCTGCGCCTCCGGACCTTCCGCCCCTCGTCCTGACCTGCCGGCCGCGGTGGCTTTCTCTCTACGCGGCCGCCGCGGCCGCCTTGCTGGTGCTCGGCACCGATGCCCTGGTCGCCCTGGTCGGTCACCCCGATCCCGACTGGCTCGACCAGGCCACGCCAATCATCCTGATCCTCGCCGGGGCCGGCGCCGCCACCTTCGTGGTCCGCTACGGCCTTGCAAGGGTGACGATGGACGATCGCGGTTTCCGGGTTGCGGGACCGTTGATCCGCGAGGAAGTGGAGTGGCACCGGGTCGAGCATTTCGCGCGTCTGCCGCCGTACGCCGGACCGGCGTTGTTGCGCATCGTCCATGGCGACGAGCGCCGCCGTCTGACCCTGCCACTGATCTATCGGGACTCGCATCTGCTCGAGCTGGGTGTGCTGCAGCGGAGGTTCCCGAAGGACTGACAGGATCAGGAGAAACAGGCGCCGGGATCCGGTCGACTCAGCGCAGATCTTCGAGCGCAGGGAACCCCAGGACCGACAGGAAGATGTCGTTGAAGTCCTCGCGACCGGAGAGTTCGATGTACTCGACACGGGTGGGCATGGCGTCGGCCGCCTCGCGCTCACGGTAGGAGAGCAGGGCGATCTTGGCTCCTTCGCCGGCGGCGTTCCCGATGGCGCGGATCCGGTCGACCGGCACAGGCGGGACCAGGCCGATCCGCCGCGCCGCTTCCGGATGGATATAGGAACCGAAGGCCCCCGCCAGCAGGATTTCGTGCAGGTCGGCCGGCTTCACCCCCAGCTCGTTCATCAGGATCCGGATCCCGGCAGCGATCGATCCCTTGGCGAACTGCAGCTGCCGGATGTCCTTCTGGGTGAGCAGGACCGGGCTGGCGCCGGTCTGTTCGGCAGTGGCGAGGATAAAGGCGCGGACGCCGTTGAGGGTCACGAGCCGCGCCATCAGCGCGGCCGGCCAGCCGGCGCCAAGCTCTTCGGCCGACTTGAGTCGTCCGGTCCGGTCCATCAGACCGCGGCGGTAGAGCTCGGCCACCGCGTCGATCAGTCCCGAACCGCAGAGACCGACCGGGCGCGCGTCGCCGATGGTCTGCAGGGTGACGTCGGAATCGCCGATCTGCACCCCCTCGATGGCGCCGGCCGTCGCCCGCATGCCGCATGAGATCTCGGCGCCCTCGAACGCGGGGCCGGCCGGCGCGGCGGTGCTGATGGTGCGGGCTTCCGAACCGAGAGCGATCTCGCCGTTGGTGCCGACGTCCACGAACAGGCGCAGGCGGTCGCCGCGCGGCAGCGCCGTCGCCAGCAGACCCGCCACGATGTCGCCACCGACATAGGCCCCGATCGCCGGGAAGAGATAGACGCGTCCCTCCGGATGAATCTGGAGACCGAGGTCGCGGGCCCGCAGGTCGAGCCCGCTGCTCACGCACGGGGCGAAGGGAGTGACCGAGATCGGCTCGGGGTCGATGCCGAGCAGCAGGTGAATCATGGTCAGGTTTCCGGCGATGGTGATCTCGTAGATCCGATCGCGCGGGACACCCGACTCGCGGGACAGGCGATCGATCAGGCCGTTGATGGTGCCCGCCGCCAGACGTTGCAGCTCGGCGAGACCGTCGGGATGCCCCATGGTGTGGGAAATACGGGACAGGACGTCGCCACCGTGCACCGCCTGGGCGTTGAGGTTGGACGTGACACCACGGGCCTCCCCGCCGTTCAGGTTCAGCATCGTCCCGACGATCGTCGTCGTCCCCAGGTCAAAGGCGGCGCCGTGGCAGTCGCGTGTCGTGTCCCCCGGTTCGAGGGTGACCAGGTGATCGCCGCACAGGACGACGGTTACGTCGAAGTCGGCGTCGCGAAGCGCCTTGGGCAGCGCGCGCAGGACGTCGAGGTCAGCCTGGACAGCGAAGCCGGCGGCGTGCAGTGCCTCGCGCAGGCGCCGGATGTCGGATCTCTGGTCGTGCAGTTCGGGCGGGATGAGTTTCAGATGGATCTTGTGGACATTGGGGTCGAGGATCACCTGCCGGCCGACACCGAACATGGCCGTTTTGGGCGGGCTCAGGAGCCGCGGCACCTCCACCGTCATCGGACCGCGCACCGGGGCCTGGCAGGAAAGACGCCAGCCGGTATCGAGATCGGCGCCGGGTATGTGCTCGGTGTCGGCCGGCGTGACCGGCGCTTCGCCTTCGACAACCCGGACGCGGCATTTGCCGCAGGTGCCGCGGCCGCCGCAGGTCGACTCGACCGGCTGGCCGGTCCAGGCAGCGGCGTGGAAGATCGTTGTGCCGGACGGAACGCGTGTTTCCACGCCCTTGGGACGGAAGATGACCTTGTGCTTTTCGCCCCGGCCCGGCGTGTTGTCCACGGGATCGGGCTCCTATCCTCAGCGACCGGAGGCGGTGGAGGGGGCAGTCGGAGTGGCGCTTGGAGAGGCGGGGGCAGCGGCCCCCAGTGCGGCGGCCCTGGCGGCGTTCACCTTCCGGAAATTCCGGTTCCACCGTTTGCCGAACGGGTCGCGGCCCATCATCAGGTCGCCTGCCAGGATGGAACGGTAGATCTCGGGTTCGAGGGCGTTGGTGATCGCGGCGGTCAGGCCGACCGGCATCGCCAGCAGCATGAAAGCGGAGGTGAGCGGCGGCCGGTCCGGCAGACCGAACCCGACGTTGCCGGCTCCGATCGACATGTTGACACCGAGCTCCTGGCGGATCAGCCGCATCGTTTCGAAGGTGATCCGGCCGAAGTTGTGATTGGCGCCGATCGGCATGCAGAGCGGATCGATGAGGACGTCCTCCTTCGGGATGCCGTGGTCGGCCGCGCGCTGGACGATCTTGCGGGCCACCGCGAGGCGCACCTCCGGTTCGTTGCTGATGCCGGTGTCGTCATTGGCGATCCCGATCACCGCCGCCCCGTATTTCTTGATCAGCGGCAGGAGCCGCTCCAGGCTCTCATCCTCCCCGGTCACCGAGTTGACCAGCGCCTTGCCGCGGTAGATCGGCAGGGCCGCCTCCAGCGCCTCGGGCGTGGAGGAGTCGATCGAGATCGGAGCGTCGGTGACCTCCATCATCGCCTGGACCGCCCCCTTGAGCATCCCGGGTTCGTCGGCTCCGGGGATCCCGGTGTTGACGTCGAGGACCTGGGCCCCGGCCTCCACCTGGGCCACCGCTTCGGCCCGGACGCGCGAGAAATCGAAGCGCTTCAGCTCTTCAGCCAGTTTCTTGCGGTTGGTCGGGTTGATCCGCTCGCCGATGATCACGAACGGCTCGTCGGGGCCGATGATGACGGTCTTGGTGGCGGACGACAGGACGGTTTTCATGAACGGTGCTCCTTGGAAGCAGAGGAGGGGGCCGCCGTGGCCGGGATCAGCCGCTGGGTGTCGACGTCGGGGCGCTGTGCGGTGCGCGCGGGGACCAGCCCGGCGCGCCGGACGATCTCGCCCACCGCCTCCTCCCAGTGAATCGGCATGACGTGAAACCCCGCGATCCCCGGGATCGCACGCAGGCGTTCGATGATTTCGACACAGATCCGGATGCCTTCCTCTTCGCGCCGGGCGCGGTCATCGCCCGCCTGGTCCATCCGGCGTACCAGGTCCTCCGGGACCTCCATGCCGGGAACATTGTCGCGCATGTGGCGGGCGGTGCGCGCCGAGCGGAGCGGGGCGACGCCGGCCAGGATCGGCAGGCGGCGGTCGATCCCGAGATCGCGGACCCGCGTCATGAACGCGGCGAAGCGGTCGACGTTGAAGATGATCTGGGTCTGGATAAACTGGGCGCCGGCCTCCTGCTTCTTCAGCAGACGGGTCGGACGGAAGTCATACGGCGGCGCAAACGGGTTCTCGACGGCGCCGACGAACAGCGCGGGGCGCGATTTGATCTCGCGCCCGCTCAGGTAGCGTCCCTCGTCCGTCAGGCGGCGCGCCAGCCGGACCAACTGCATGGAGTCGATGTCGAAAACCGGCTTGGCGTCCGGGTGATCGCCATGGACCATGTGGTCTCCGGTCAGACAGAGGACGTTGCGTACGCCGAGCGCTGCCGCGCCCAGCAGATCGCTTTGCAGGGCGAGCCGGTTGCGGTCGCGGCAGGTCACGTGAAGGATTGGCTCAATCCCGTCCTGCGCCAGGATCGCGGCGGCCGCCACGCCGGACATGTGCGGGATGCCGGCGGTATTGTCGGGAACATTGACGGCGTCCACGTGGTCGCGCACCAGGCGCCCGCGCCGGCGCACCACCTCGGGGTCGGCGCCGTCGCCGGTGGAGATCTCGCAGGTCACGACCGGCCGGCCGGAGGCCAGCGCCCTCTCGAACGCGCCGCGTGGCCGGGCGTCCGCGGGCCCCATGCTTTCCGGCACGCTGTCGTTCATCGATCCGCCCCCTTGTCGTGCACACCGGCCAGCAGGTTCACCCAGGAGGAACTCCCCTTGAGACTCCAGTCGAGGGCCGGCTGAATCTTGAGGAGCGTTCCGCGCCAGGGGAGCAGGCGTGACCGCCGCTCGGCCTTGACCCAGACGCACATCATGTCGGGCACCACTTCGCAGTGGCCGTTCATCCGTACCCCGCCGCACGGCCCGTTGCGCAGCGTCTTGGGGCAGCCCATCGGGCAGGTGAGACCGGTTTCGTGCAGGATGCACTGGCCGCACATCCTGCAGCCAAAGGCGAGCTTTTTGCTCACCGCCTCGAAGGGCGCGATCGTCCGATCGAGCGCACGGGTCAGCCGCGGACGCTCCTTGAAGAAGCGCACGACGCGGGAGGGGATGTGGATAGCCACGGGAATCTCCGGACCGGGACCTGGCCCGGTCTTCTAAGTCCCGACGGCGGCCTGACCGCCCGCGGGAACCGATGGCAGGACGGTCGGCTGCGCCGTAGCCTGGGCCGGCTGCGATGCGGCCTCGGCCTTCCGGGCGCGGTGGGCCGTCATCAGTTCCTTGGCGACCCGCACCGCCTCGGTGGCGTTCTCCCCATAGCCATCGGCGCCGATGTCCTTCGACCACTGCAGGCTGGTCGGAGCCCCGCCCACCATGACCACATAGTTCTGGCGGATTCCTTCCTTGACGAGCGCCTTGATCACCTTCCCCTGGTTGGGAGCCGTGGTGGTGAGCAGCGCCGACATGGCGACGATGTCCGGCTTGCGTGTCTTGATCTCCTGGACGAACCGGTCGATCTTCACATTGACGCCGAGATCGACGACGACGAAGCCATTCGCCGACAGCATGGTGCAGACGATGCGCTTGCCGATGTCGTGGATGTCCCCCTGGACGGTGCAGGCCAGCACGCTCCCGGCGGTCTCACGGGCCGTGGCGGTCTTTGCCAGCTCGGGCTCGAGGATGGCGAGGGCCGCCTTCATCGCCTCGGCGCTCATCACCAGCTCCGGGAGGAACAGCTCGCCGGCGCCGAACCGGTCGCCGACGATCCGGATCCCCTTCACAAAGCCCTCGTCGATCGAGTCCAGGGGCGGGATCGCGAGTTCGAGGGACTGGCGGGCAAGGCGCGCGGAGGTTTCCGCGTCACCGACGATGATGCTGTCGGCCATGGTCTGGAACAGTTCGGCGTGGCTCAAAGGGCCTCCTTTTTGTCGAAGTCAGGTCCGGGCGGTCGCGTTCGAGTCCGGTCGTGGCCGTCAGGCCATGGCGCGGGGCGGCGGCGCGAACTTCGCCGGAGACATCCTCAGGCTCGCCGGGCCGTGGTACCCCAGCCGGGCGGAGATTCTGGCACAGATGTCCATGCCGGTCCGGATCAGGGCCGGCAGCTTGTCGGGCGTCAGTCTGGTGTCCGGGCCGGAGATGCTGACGGCGGCAATGGCGTCGCCGTTGCGGCTTCGGATGGGCAGGCCGATGGCGATCAGATGGTCTTCGAGCTCCCCGTAGGAGACGGAGTAGCCCTGCTCGCGGGTTTTCAGCAGGTCGCGCGCCAGCGCCTTCGGATCGGTGATGGTGCGCGGCGTGAACTTCTTCAGGGTGCGGGCCAGAATCTGCCGCTGCTTCTCGGGCGGCTGGAAGGCCAGCAGGATCTTGCCGGTCGAGGTCGCGTGCGCGGCCCACGGCATGCCGATCGCTCCGGCCGCGGCGACGACGTGCTTGCCGGCGATTTCCTCGATGGTGACGACGTTGCCGCCGCTCAGGACTTCGAGGTCGATGGTCTCGCCGGTGCGCTCGGCCAGGTCACGCAGGAAGGGGAGGGCGACGCGATGCACGTCGGTGTGGCGCAGTACCTGCTCGCCGAGGACAATCAGCTCGGGCCCGAGCCGGTATTTGCCGGTCTCCGGGCTCTTGGCGATCAGTCCCTCGCCTTCGAAGGCCGACAGCAGGCGGTAGACGGTGCTCTTGTGGAGATTCACCTTGCGGCTGACCTCGGTGACCCCCATCTCCGGCGCGTCGTCGCTGAATGCCTTGAGGACGGCGATCGCCCGGCGAACCGCCTGGTTGCCGGTGACGATCCCTTCGCCCCGTTCACTGCGCTTCCTCGTCCCCTGTGTCTCCACTTCCTGAGCCATGTTGCAACCCCTCGCTTCCTTCCTGTGAAACTTAATGCCGTCCTCGCATAGTTACGAACGAACCTCAAGCGCCGGAATTCTCCGCCGACACCCCCCCGTGGCGCAACTCTTTTCTTGCCGGTAATGACGTAACGGCAAAGGTTTGCAGCGAACGGCGATGGCTTGAGGCCGTAACAGCATCGCCGGGTTGCCCGTCGTTGCGACCGCCGCAGGTATGCCGGTGGAGCATATGAATCCGCTGCGCCCGTTTCATCGATCGCGATCCCTTAAATACCGTACTGTGAAATTCAATAGCACAATGCGCACTAAAGTTACCACGCGCCGCGCGGGGCGGTCAACAGATTTCTCGACGCTTCCTCCCGCACGGGACGCGGCCCTATAATCGCCGCCATCACGGGAGAGGCATGATGCGCATCGGGCTTCTGCTGGGGGGCTGCGGGCACTACGACGGGACGGACGTCTGCGAAGCGGTCCTGACGCTGCTGGCGCTCGAGGAAGAAGGCGAGAAGCCGGTCCTGATTGCGCCGCGCCGACTGCAGGACCGCACCGTCAACCACCTGACGGGGGACGCGGTCGAAGGGGAGGAGCGGGACGTCCTGCGCGAATCGGCGCGCCTCTGGCGTGGTCGCATCCAGGCGCTCGACGAAGTGCGGGCGGACCATCTCGAGGCGTTGATCATTCCCGGCGGCTACGGCCCGGTCGTCAATTTCTCGACGGGGTTCGCGAAGGCCGGGGAGAAGCGCGCCATCCTTCCGGAGGTCGAGATGTTCCTGCGGCACTTTCTCGAGCAGCGCAAGCCGATCGGCTGCATCAGTCTTGGTGAGATCCCGGTACGGACCGTTCTTGGCCAGGAGATCGTGATGCAGCCGTCGCCACTCGACCCGGAACAGGTCCGCGTGGATCGCGACCACGCCGTCGTCCATACCCCGGGTTTCAGCGCTTGGGTGCGGCTGCGCGACGTGCAGGCGGGAATCCGGGCCCTGGTCCGGCAGGTGCTGGCGATGATGGCCGACCGGGCCGCCGCCGTCCGGGGCCCGGAAGGGGCACGCCGGTGAGGGTGTCGGTCCTGCTGTTCGCGCGCTACCGTGAGGCGGCGGGTGCGCCGATCCTCGAGATCGAGGTGGCCGACCCTGCAACCCTGCGGGCGGTGTGGGACGCCGTGCGGCAACAGGTGCCAGCGCTGCGCGGGGAGGCGCGACCACTCCTGGCCTGCAACCGGGCGTACGCCCGGCCGGAGACAGTGGTGCAGCCCGGCGACGAGGTCGCCGTTTTCCCGCCGGTCAGCGGCGGCTAGGATCAGGCATGCCGGGATTGTTCCGGGTCGTCAGGGAGTCGCTCCGAATCGAACAGGCGATGGAGGCGGTGGCCGGTCCGGACCGCGGCGCCATCGCCACGTTCCACGGGACCGTCCGCGATCACCACGACGGCCGCCGGGTCCTCCGCCTCGAGTATCACGCCTACCCCGCCATGGCGGAGGATGTCCTGAGCCAGATCGGGCGCGAAGTCCAGGATCGGTTCGGCACCGGACACGTGGCCATCCTCCACCGCATCGGCGTCCTGGCGATCGGCGAAACCAGCGTTCTCGTCGCCGTGGCCGCGACCCATCGTGCCGCGGCGCTCGCGGCCTGCGCCTACGCCATCGAGCGACTCAAGGCGATCGCCCCGATTTGGAAAAAGGAGCACTACGCCGACGGTTCCGCCTGGATGGAAGGAAGCGCGGCGGATCCCGCTCCCTGATCCCGGACCCGGTCACCCAGCCTGCCCCCGATGACATCCGTCATGCGGCGTCGCTTGCTGGGGTTCGAGAACGGATGCTATACTGCCGGCGGTTCTTGCGCCTGTTAAGGTTCTGCGAGTTCACACTCACCCGACGCTTGAGCCGGCCGTGCCGCCGGCAGGCGAGGGGGGGCGGGTGGCAGCTCTCGATCGAAACCCGTGGGTCGGCATCCCTCTGGATGTCGCGAGGTTCGCGTTTGCCGGTCCGTTCGCGGATCCGGCCAACCCGGACGATCTGCCCGCCTTCCGTTTCCGGGACGACGATTCCGACGATCCGACACTCCCTGATCCACCCATGTTTCATCGAGAGTCCACGCTTCCGTTCCCGTCCTGCACGGCCCCACCGACCGGGAAATCCCCGGGAGGGCGCGGGACCGGGCCCGGAAGGCTGCCGATCGTCGCGTCGTTCCCGGTCCGGGAAGAGTGCCGTCCTCGAGTGTTCCGCCGCAGGTGCGCCGGAGGCTCGTCATGGCTTTTTCCTGGCTGGAGATCCTGATCGCGGTTGCCGCATCCGGCGCCGCCAGCGGGTGTCTCGGCTGGTTCCTCAAGAGTTCGATCGGGCGTAACGGGTCCGGTTCCGCGTCCGGAGGCGGCGATCGGCCGATCGATCACGCCCGTCGCGATCTGGATCACCGCGTCCGGCAGGCGGTTCTCCAGGCCCGCGAGGAATGGCTCCGCGTCCAGTCGAAACGCGACCAGGACGCGGCCGAGCAGGCCCGCGAGCGTGGCCGCCGCGAGCGGGCCCTCGACGAGCAGGATGCCGCCATCGGCGAGCGCGATGGAGCCCTGCGCCGGCGGGAGCGCGATCTCGACGCCCGCGAGGCGGACCTGGCCCTCCAGCGAACGCAAATCTCCCGCCATCAGGAGCGCGGCAACCGTCTGGTCCAGGATCTGACCGGCCAGCTGGCGAAGGTCTCGGGGCTGACGGTCGAGGACGCGCGCCAGATGCTCCTGAACACGCTCCGACAGGAAGTCCGATTCGAGGCGGCGGCGCTGATCCGCGAGGCGCGCGAAGAGGCCCAGAAGCGGGCCGAAATGGAGGCCGGCAAGATCGTCGCGCTGGCCATCGAGAGGACCGCCAGCGAGTTCACCGCAGAACGCAGCGTCACCAGCATCCCGCTGCCTAACGACAAAATCAAGGGAAGGATCATCGGCCACGAGGGGAAGAACATCCGCGCCTTCGAGAAGGCGACCGGCGTGCAACTGCTGGTGGACGAACAGCCGGAATCGGTGGTCCTGTCCTGCTTCAACCCGATTCGCCGCGAAGTGGCCCGCCTGACGCTCGAACGGCTGGTCCGCGACGGGAACATCCACCCGAAGCGCATCGAAGAACTGGTCGAGCGCAGCCAGCGTCGCGTGGACGAGCTGATGTGGCGCGGGGCACAGGAGGCACTGCGGGAGCTCGAGATCACCGATATGAACCCCGAGCTGGTGCGCATCCTCGGCCGCCTCCGGTTCCGGACCTCCTACGGACAGAACGTCCTGATGCATTCGATCGAGGTCGCCAAGCTGACGTCCATCATGGCGGCCGAGCTGGGGCTCGATGGGACCCTGGCGAAACGGGCCGGGCTGCTGCATGACATCGGCAAAGCGATCGACTTCGAGCGCGAGGGCACGCACCCCGAGATCGGCATGGAAGTGGCCACGCGGTTCCAGGAGCACCCGGTGGTCATCAACGCCATCGGATCGCACCACGAAGACGTCGAGGTGATCCATCCGATCTCTGTCCTGGTGGCGGCCGCCGACGCCATTTCCGGGTCACGGCCGGGGGCCCGGCGCAAGAGCGTCGTGGATTACGTCCGACGCATCGAGGAGCTCGAGGGGCTGGCCAACGAGATGGAAGGTGTGGAACACTCCTATGCCATCCAGGCCGGCCGGGAGATCCGGGTCATCGCCCAGTCGGACAAGGTGGGCGACGATCAGCTGGCCCTGCTGGCGGCCGACCTCGCGAAGAAAATCCAGTCCCGGATGGAGTACCCGGGACGCATCAAGGTGACGGTCATCCGCGAAATTCGCGCTACGGAGACGGCGCAATGAGGGGCACCGACCGCCACGGGGAGGACCGGCGATGACGCAGATGGAACACGCGAAGCGAAGCAGGATCACCGAGGCCATGCGCTACGTGGCAGCCGTCGAGGGGACTGAACCCGAGGAGCTGCGGCGGCGGATCGCCGCCGGCGTGGCGATCATTCCGATGAACGTCCGCCACGACTTCAACCCGATCGGCGTCGGGCAGGGGCTGTCCACGAAAGTCAACGCCAACATCGGTACCTCGGGCCACCACCAGCAACTGCACGAGGAGTTGGAAAAGCTGCGGGTCGCCATCCAGTGCGGGTCCGAGATGGTCATGGACCTGTCTACCGGAGACGCCCTCGACGACGTGCGACGGGCGATCCTCGCCCGCTGTTCCGTCATCCTCGGGACCGTGCCGATTTACCAGGCGGTGGCAGACCGGGGATCGGTATTCGCCCTGACGGCGGACGACCTGTTCGGCACGATCGAGAAGCAGGCGCACGACGGGGTGGACTTCATGACCGTTCACTGCGGCGTCACGCGGGAGGCCGTGCGGCGGCTGGATGGCTCCGGCCGAATCGCCGGCATCGTGTCGCGCGGCGGGTCGATGCTGGCCTCCTGGATCGCGCGCACCGGCGAGGAGAATCCCCTCTACACCGGCTTCGATCGGCTGCTGGACATCGCCTACGAGTACGACGTGACGCTGTCGCTCGGAGACGGCATCCGGCCGGGCGCCACCGCCGACGCCACCGACGCCGCCCAGATCCAGGAGCTGCTGACCCTTGGCGAGCTGACCCGGCGGGCCCATGAACGATCGGTGCAGGTGATGATCGAAGGTCCGGGCCACGTGCCGATCGACCAGATCGAAGCCAACGTGCGGCTCGAAAAGCGCATCTGCAACGGGGCGCCGTTCTACGTCCTCGGACCGCTGACCAGCGACATCGGGGCCGGCTACGATCACATCACCGGGGCGATCGGCGGGGCGCTGGCGTCGGCGGCGGGGGCCGATGTCCTCTGTTACCTGACACCGGCCGAGCATCTGCGGCTGCCGACCGTCGAGGACGTCCGCGATGGCGTCATTGCCACCAAGATCGCGGCCCATTCCGGCGACCTGGCGAAGGGAGTCTTCGGCGCCCGGGAGCGGGACAACCAGATGTCGGTGTACCGGAAGGCGCTCGACTGGGAAGGGCAGTACCGTCTGGCGCTCGACCCCGAAAAAGCGCGATCGATCCGCATGCTCAGCGAGGACTACGACAAGGCGGTCTGCACGATGTGCGGAACGCTCTGTTCGATGGCCCTCGAGAACACGCGTCAGAAGGTCGGCGAGGTCCTGGGCGCGCCCGAGGATCGCGCGACGCATCACCACGTCCGGGTTGGATCGCCGGAATATCGCAAGGGACGGGAACTGCAGCATTGATTGCGGCGGGCAGGGTCCCAGGGAGGTGGGCGTGAACGCACTGCAGAAACGGCAGATCGAGGCGGCTGGCCTGACCGACATCGGCGCAAAAATCCTGGCGGGAGAACGCCTCGATCGCGCCGACGGACTGCGCCTGGTCCGTCATCAGGATCTGCTCGCACTCGGGGCCCTCGCCAACCATGTGCGCGAGGCCCGCCACGGCGACACGACCTGGTTTATCGTCAACCAGCACATCAACCACACCAACGTCTGCGTGGCGGGCTGCAAGTTCTGCGCCTTCTACCGCACCGCGAAGCAGCCCGATGCCTACGTGCTCTCGTCCGCTGACGTGGAGCGCCGGATGCGCGAGCACATCGACGATCCGATCCGCGAGATTCACATGGTGGGCGGCATCAACCCCGAGCTGCCGTTCTCGTACTACACCGACGTCATCCGGACCATGAAGCGGGTCCGTCCGGATGTCCACGTCAAGGCGTTCACCATGGTCGAAATTGCCGCCATGGCCGAGAACTTTGGGATGACCATCGAAGCGGTCCTGCTGGGCCTGAAGGAGGCGGGGCTCGGTTCGATTCCCGGCGGCGGCGCGGAGATCCTGACCGACCACGCCCACCAGGTGCTGTTCAAGGGGAAGATTGACCACCGCGCCTGGATTGGCATCGCCACAACCGCCCACCGTCTCGGTCTGCGGAGCAACGCCACCATGATGTTCGGGCACGTCGAGTCGATCGAGGAGCGGATCGATCACATGCTGCTGCTGCGCGAGGCGCAGGATCAGACTGGTGGATTCATGGCCTTCATCCCGCTCGCGTTCCATCCCGAAAATACCCGCCTGTCGCACATTCCCCGTCCGACCGCTGCCGAGGAGCTGCGAATGGTCGCCGTCGGCCGCCTGATGCTCGATAATTTCCCGCACGTCAAGGCCTACTGGATCATGATGACGCCACGCGTGGCGCAGACCGCGCTGCACTTCGGCGCCGACGACCTGGACGGCACGGTGATCACCGAGGAGATCTACCACCGCGCCGGATCCACGTCGCCGCAAGAGATCGCCCGGGACCGCCTGGTGGGCCTCATTCGCGAGGCCGGCCGTGTCCCGGTTGAGCGCGACTCGCTCTACAACCCCATCACCAGCACGCCGGCCCGGATCGAACCGCGGGACGGCCGGCCGACGGTCGGCCAGGCCCCGCCGATCGGGGTCGAGGCGAGCCTCTAGATCGTTCCCGCCGGGCGGGGAGCGTCCGGCGCCACGAGGGATCCGTGTGGGTGCACGTCAACGGCCGACTGGTGGATGAGTCGGAGGCCCGCGTCTCGGTTTTCGACCGGGGCTTCCTCTACGGCGACGGCATCTTCGAGACGATGCGGTCGATCGGCGGCGTGATCTTCCGGCTCGATCGTCATCTCGCTCGCCTGGCGCGATCGTCCGCCCGCATCGGTCTGGACCGGATGCCGGCACCCGATCGGCTGGGCGCCGGCCTGCGGGAACTTCTCGATCGGAACGGGATCGCGGAGGCGCGGATCCGGATCACCGTGACCCGCGGGATCGGTCAGCCCGGCGATTACACGGGGGCGGCGGGCGATCCGACGGTCGTCATGTCCGCCTCGGAGTTTCGCCCGCTCGATGCGGCCACGCGCCAGCGGGGTGTGACGGTCACCCTCTCCTCGGTGCGCCAGGTCCCGGGGACGGTCCTCGACCCGGCGCTCAAATCGATCAGCCGGCTGAGCGCCGTCCTCGCCCGCCGGGAAGCGGTAGCGCGGGGTGCGTTCGAGGCGATTCTCCTGGACGCCGCCGGGTTCCTGACCGAGGGGACGGTCAGCAACCTCTTCCTTGTCGACCAGGGACGGATCAGGACGCCGCCCGCGCCTGGAGTCGGCCTGCCTGGAGTGACGCGCGAGGCGGTCCTGGAGATAGCTGCCGGCGCGGGCTTGAAGACCACGGCCGAGCCCCTGCCGGCGACGGCGCTGGCCACTGCCGACGAGGCCTTCCTGACCAACACCTCCTGGGAGGTCCTGCCGGTGACCCGGGTGGACGAGCACCCTGTCGGCTCGGGTCATCCGGGCCCGGTCACGGGAAGGCTGGCGGAGTCCTACGGCGATCTCATGCGGCGCGAGTGCGGCGGTGCCTGAGCCGATCGTCCGTCTCGACCCCTCCGCGACGCGTGTCGAGGATTTCGATGGCTGGGTCGATCCTCTCGATGCGCTCGCCGTCGTCGGCGACCGGGCGCACCCCGCGCTGCTGCTGAGTGGTCCATCTGAACATCCGGCGGCACGTTTTTCGATCCTGGCGGTCGACCCGTTCCTGGTCTGCGACCTGCGCGGGGATCGCGCCCGACTGGCGCGACGCGATGGCGCCTCCTGGCGGGAGGAGATTCGCACTGTCGCCGATCCGTTCGAGTTGATCCGGGACCTCGCGCCCGTGGCACCCGCTCCCCGGGCCGCCGCCGGCCTGCCTTTTGTCGGCGGCGCGATCGGCTGGTTGGGGTACGGCCTGCGGCACGCCGTGGAACGCCTGCCGGAACGGGCCCCCGACCCTCTCGGTCACCCGGTCCTGTGGTTCGGGGTTTACGACTCCGCCGTGATCTTCGATCACCGCGAGCGGCGGGTCGCCCTGGTGGCGGCCGGTCTTTATCCGGCCGGGGGGACGACCGGGTCTGGCGGTCACGAGGCGGAACCCGCGGTCCGGCTGGAGGCCTGGCGCCACCGGTTGGCCCGGGCTCTGACCGGTGGCGGCGCCGGCCGGATCGATCGCTCCGGGCGACCGGCGCCGAGCGGGGTCGATCGACCGGCACCGGACCCGAATCCAGGCCTGCGGTTCGCCGTGCCGCGTGAACGCTACCTGATGCAGGTGCGGCGCGCGCTGGAGGAGATCGCGTCGGGCGACGTCTACCAGGTGAACCTGTCCCACCGGATCACCTGCCTCTGCCCGGAACCGTCTCTGCCGCTGTTCGTGCGTCTGGCACGACGCAACCCGGCGCCCTTTGCCGCTTACCTGGACGCCGGCGACCTCCAGGTGCTCTGCACCTCGCCGGAGCGGCTCGTCGCCCTGCGCGCGGGCCGGGTGGTCAGCAGCCCCATCAAGGGGACCCGGCCACGTCTCGAGGATCCGGCGGCGGACGCGCATCTCCGCGAGGACCTGCGCCACAGCGCGAAGGACCGCGCCGAGAACGTGATGATCACCGACCTGGTCCGGAGCGATCTCGGGCGTGTCTGCCGGCCGGGATCGGTCCGAGTCGAGACGTTGTGCGGCCTCGAGTCGTTCGCCACGATCCACCACCTCGTCTCGACCATCTCCGGCACCCTTCGCGCCGACCGGGATCGCGTCGACCTGATCCGGGCCTTGTTCCCCGGCGGGTCGATGACCGGCGCGCCGAAAGTCCGCGCCATGGAGATCATCGACGAGCTGGAACAGGAGGAGCGGGGCATCTACTCCGGCAGCGTGGGATACCTCTCGGCCGACGGATCGCTCGATTTGAACATCGTGATCCGGACCGCGGTCTGTGGCGGCGGGCTGGCCCACCTGAGGGTCGGTGGCGGTGTGGTGGCGGACTCCGATCCGGAGGCCGAGTGGCGGGAGACGCTCGACAAGGCTCGCGTCCTGCTCGAAGTCCTGGGTGTCAGGCCCCCGGCAGGAAGCGGAGTCTGACCTGGAAACTCGACCTAGAAACCGAAGTTGAAGCTGAGATAGGCCTGGCCGGGCTCGCCGCGCTGGAAGGTGCCGACGACCGCCGCCCGGCCATGGGGGCCAATGGGCCGCTCCAGCGACACGCGGATCTCGTCCTCGAGGAGAGGCACGTCGATCCGCCCGCTCAGGCCGCCAAACACGCCGCGCAGGACCACCCGCGGATGGGCGCCGATCCGCACGCCCACGCTGCCGTCAAATCCCCGGGTCGCCGGTGAGCCGGCGGTCGGGAAGGGGGCCCCTGCCGATTCCTGTGATCTCGACCCCCGCCCCCGGCCGAGATCCTCCATCCAGTCGATCACCGGTCCGAGGCCCCAGGCGGTGCGGGCCACCTGCTCCATCTGATCATCGAGACTCCGGTGCATCGCCCGCCCGATGATCCGTTCTGCATGGCCGGCGCGCTCTCCCTCGAGAACGCTGTCGGGAGCGTCGTCCTGGTCGGTGATCGTCAGCAGCGACTCGTGGGTGCTCCGCCGCGCTTCACGCTCCATCCGGGCCATGAGGCGATCGCCGAAGTTCCGGATACCGAACGGCCGGGTCCCGGTGGTGCCGATCGACGGGGCGGTGATGGCGAACTGATCCCGGATCGGCACGTCGGTCAACAGGGACAGCGGCATCTCATGAAGACCGGGGCTGCCGGGCAGCAGGAAAGCCGGATCCGGACCGATCGTGGCGGCCCCCGGCAGGGGGCCGGCCGTGGGCGACTGGGCCCAGGCCGCGGCCGACAGGCAGACGACAGCCGTCCAGACCCCGGCAATTCGCCGGGCGCCCTGCAGGGTCCGTGATCGCAGCCACCTGTTTCTCATCCTCGACCTCGCCGCGGATCGGTTCGCGAGGCTCCCGCCGTGAATCCGGAGTCCGAAACCGGCCGGGTAGGCCTGTCCACGGACTGGACACGGAGACGCTGGGCGAACCGCTGTAAGAGGGAAAAGGTCATGGCCGAATGTACGGGTGGTTCCGATGGAAGTCAAGCCAGACAAGGGGTGCGGCGGGGGTGCTGCGGTGTCCATACCGCGACACCCCGCCCGTCGATGTCGCGAACTTCTGCCCCCGGTGGGTTCCCGGTCGGGTGTTATAATCCCGCGCCCCTGACGTCAGTCGTCCCGCACGGATGGATCACGTGACGAGCGCATCGATTCTGCTGTTCCTGACCTCCTGCGGCACTGCCATCACGCACGCCCTCATCCCGGATCATTGGCTGCCGTTCGTCGTCATGGCCCGGACCCAGCGCTGGAGCGACTCACGGGCGGCCGTGCTGGCAGCGCTGGCCGGCCTGCTGCACGTCCTGATGTCGATCCTGATCGGAGGACTGTTCATCGCCTTCGGCCGCGGTTCGGTCGAGCATCTGGCGGCGCGCGCCGACCGCCCGCTCGGGTTCCTGGCGGGGGCCATGCTCCTGCTGTTCGGCGTGGGCTACGGGCTCTGGGCGCACCGGCGCGAAGCCCGCATTCATGGCGAGGCGCAGGGGGACGGTGATCACGCCGGGCACCTGCACGCCCATGGCCACCTGCTCGAACGCTGGTTCCGGCGCGCGGTGAGCGGCGGGGCGCTGGTGGTAATCATCGGCATCAGCCCCTGTGCCGTCCTGGCGCCAATCCTGTTTGCCGCCTCGGTGCAGGGCTCCGGGCCGCTGCTGGCCGCGGCCGCTGGCTTCGCGGCGTGCACCATCGGCACCGCGGCGATCGCCACGCTCCTCGCCATCCGCAGTCTGCGACGGCTCAACCTGACATTCTTCACGCGCTACGGGGATCTTCTGAGCGGGGCGCTGGTCGCGGCCGTCGGCGTGTTGATCATGGTTCTGGAGGCCTGATCGCGGCGGCGGCCCGCACCGGGATTCTTTACAGCCCAGGATGATTCTGATATAAGTCGCGCCGTTTCGACCCGCCCGCGTCGACGCCCGTTGCGGCGCGGGTTCGCGGGAGACGCCGATGCCGTTCGTGACGATCCGCGAAGCCGCGCACTTGGTGGGCAGAACGTCGGCCACGATCCGGCGTTACATCCGGGCCGGTCGTCTGCCCGCCCGGAAGGATCCCGGCAAGTTTGGCGAGGAGTACCACATCAGCCGGGAGGATCTCCTGGCCCTCGGCCTGACGGCGTCCCCTGCCGGGCCCTCCACCACCGCCATGGTCCCGGTTGCGGCGCCGGCCCCCCTCATGAACCCAATGTCTTTGCATGGCGAACCTCTGGTGCCGGCCTCGGTCTTCAACGAACTGCTGATGAAACACGAGCAGATGCTGGTGCAGTACGGGATGATCCGCGCCGGTGGACAGAAACTGCTGGAGTACAAGGCCGCGGTCGAGGAAAAAGCTCAGGAGATCCAACGGATCCGTGGTCGCTTCGAGGACCTGCGCGCCAGGGCAGGCAAGGAGATCCGGTTCCTCCGGAAGCATCTCCGCCAGGCCGAGATCGAGGTCGAGGACCGCAACATCGAGATCGTGCTCCTGCAGGAGAAGATCACGCGACTCGAGAAGGTCGCGTCGGATGCGACCCGGATCGAGGGCGTGGATCGCGCTCTGGCCGAGATCCGGGAGAAAGAGGAGTCGATCGCCCGGATCGAGAGCGCCGCGTCGACCTCAGCGGCGCTGCCGGCCGATGGCGCCTGGTTGGATCCCTACGAGCGGGGTCGCGGGAACGAAGACCACTAGGAGCCTGTCCGTCAGCCGCGGCGTGCCCGGCGGGGCCGCACAACGCGGGGCAGGCGGTTGCCGGTTTGTGGGTCGCGTGGCACCGCGTGGCTGGATCGGGGGTGGCCCGCGGGTCCGGTGAAGCCACCGCCGGCGGCCGGCGATCGCCGTGAGAGCCGGTGGCGTGGCGAACCATCGGCGGCTGCCGTACGGCACTTATCCAGGATTTTCTGAATCACGTCCGACTTGACCATGTCCGCGCCCCCGTCGCCGCGCGATGCGGCCCGTCTCCGAATATAGGAACGGCCGCGCGGCCCGCAAGGGCGCAGGGAAGACTACGATTCTGAAAGGAGAGCCATGAAGTGCGGGATCAGTCTTGTGGTGGGGGCGGCCGTCCTCCTCGCGATCGCGGTGACGGCCGCCGCGCCGGCGGCTCCTGAGGATTGGGTGTTGTTCGACGCGCCCCGTGGTGCCTGGCTGGCGAGCGTGCGCCACGACACGCCGGTCGAAGTGCTGGAGGAGCGCGAAGGGTGGAGACGGGTGCGGATCGAGGGGTGGATTGCCGCCGCCCCCGGGGCGCCCCCCCCGCGGACTCCGTCGCCGGACGAGGGTGCGCCAGGAGCCACGGTCGAGGGGACGCTGGCGCCGGCGCCCGGCGAGAGCGGCGCGCCTGCAATCCGCAGCGTCCTGCTGGTGTCGGGTCTCCAGGACCTCGACCGCCGTCACCGGGATCTCGGATCCGAGTGCCGGCCGCCGATCGAGGCGGGCGCCGCGCGACTCGCGGACCTCAGGAAAAAGATGGGAGAGGCCCTCAACTCGTCGGACAACTTCCGTCAGGCGATGGAAGCGAAGAACGAGGCCCGGGCGGCCTTGGGCCGGGCCGAGCGCGAGCAGCAGGATCGGGTGACCGCCTGCAGGATCCGCGCCGAGGACCTCTTTCAACAGCACGCCGTGCGGCGTGGGTTCGCCGATTCCTCCGGCAGGTTCGTGTTCGAAAGCGTGCCGCCGGGCGATTATCGGGTCATCGCGTTCGACCCGGGAGGCAACCTGTCCCTTGCCACGGCCCTCGAGAGCCGGGTGGCCGCGCCCGGTCGGGTCGTCCTCAGTCCCGAATCCAACCGGTCGGCGATGGAACCGTTCTGGGGCCTGCGCTGACCGTGTCGACCGTCAGGTTCGCAGCACCACCAGGGTGACCCCGGATCCGCCCTGATCGGGCGGAGCGGCGGTGAAGCTCTCCACTTGTGGATGCTGCGAAAGCAGGCGGGCGATCGCCGCCCGCAGGCGCCCCGATCCGACGCCGTGGATCAGTTGAATCGGACTCCGGCCGTCGAGGACCGCATCATCGAGATACTTGTCGACCAGGGGCAGGGCCTCCTCCACCGTGCGTCCGACCAGGTGGAGTGGGGGAGCCTCCTCACCCCCGGACCGCGGCCCGGGACGGCGCAAGAGCCGGACGCCGGCAGGGAGATGAAGGCCGGTGGACACGGGCCCCTCCTGGTCATCGGGAACGCAGTCGGCGGCCGCGACGCTGACCCGCCGGCCGCGCACCAGGATGACCACCTTGCCGCCCCTGAGGGTGTCGATCGTCCCGCGCAGACCCATCCCCTGGGCCAGGACCTGCATCCCCGGTCGCAATTCCGCGGGCGCCGAACCCTCCGACTCCGACCGTCGGGCGCGGCGTAGCAGTTCGCGGGCTCGATCCTTCATCGACGCGGCCGCCTTGGACTCCTGCCGCCGCAGCGTCGCCGCGAGATGGCGGTCCTGGAGCGATTTCATGTAGGTCTCGCCCTCGGCCCGCATCGCCCCGAGCGCCAGTTCGATCTCCAGGGCGACCGCTGCACGCAGCCTCGCTTCGCGACCGGCGAAGTCCGCCTGCAGGGCGTCGCGCTCGCGGGAGAGGGTCGCCCGCGCCTCGTCCACCGCCCGCAGGCGGGTCTCGAGGGCGGCGGTCATGTCGTGCAGTTGCGCCAGGTATTCCGCGACCTGCCGGCCCGCGGTGCCGCAACGGGCCCGGGCCGCATCGAGCAGGGCCGCCGGCAGACCCAGCCGCTCGGCGATGGCGATCCCGCCGCTGCGCGACGGAATTCCGGGCACCAGACGGTACGTGGGCCGGAGCGTCCGCTCGTCCAGTTCCATGCCGGCATTGGCGCAGCCCGGGGTGGTCGCCGCGTGCGCCTTGAGCGCTTCGAGGTGCGTGGTCGCCACCACCACGGCGCCGTGATCCCGCAGGTAGTCCAGCGTCGCGATCGCCAGCGCCGCTCCTTCCTCCGGATCGGTTCCCGTCCCGATCTCGTCGAGGAGCACCAGGCACGGTACGGCAAGGTCAGCCGCGATCGCCGCCAGACCGCGGATGCGGGCGGAGAAGGTGCTGAGGCCATCGGCGATCGACTGCCGGTCGCCGATGTCGATGAACAGACGGCGGTAGACGGGGAGCAGCGCTCGCGTCGCGGGAACCAGCAAGCCGGACTGGTGCATCACCGCGCACAGACCGAGCGTCTTCAGCGCGACCGTCTTCCCGCCGGTGTTCGGGCCGCTGATCACCAGCACCTGCGTCTCTCCGGACAGCGCCAGGTCGAGCGGCACGATCCGGGCGCCTTCGACGCGCAGGCTGCTTTCAACCAGGGGATGACGGGCCCCCTCGAGACTCAGACCGGGGCCGGTCAAGGTTTCCGGCGGGGCGGCCCCGAGAACGTGGGCCAGCCGGGCGCGCGCCACCACCAGATCGAGCCGGGCGATCCCGGCCACCAGGGTGCGCACCTCCGGCAGCCGGCCGCGCAGGAGATCGCTGTACTCGCGCAGGAGACGGTGGACCTCGGCCGCCTCGCGGTCGCGCTGCGTGACGATCTCGTTGTTGAGCTCGACGGTTTCCATCGGCTCGACGAAGACGGTGGCGCCGCTCCCCGAGACACCGTGCACGATGCCAGGCAGGCCGGCCCTCGCCTCGGCACGGACCGGCACGACATGCCGGTCGCCGCGCACCGAGATGAAATGGTCCTGGAGCAGCCGGTCGGTGCCGGGCCGCGCCAGGATTTCCTCGAGGACCACCTGCACGCGGGACGTGGTCCGCCGGATCTCGTGACGGATGGTCTGGAGTTCGTCACTGGCGCCATCTTCGATCTCGCCGGTCGCCGCAATCTTGCCATCGAGGTAGCGGACCAGGTTCCCGAGGTCGGGAAGGTCGCGCCCGAGTTCCCACAGCGCCGGGAACAGCGAGCGGGCTTCGGTGAGAAATGACTTCACGGCGCGCCCCGACTTCACCAGGACGACGAGGTCGAGAACCTCGGCCGGGGCGAGGACGCTCCCTTCGATTTCGAGCCGCTCCAGGACCGGCCGCGGGTCCGGAATCGTCCCGAACGGCAGGGTGCCGCGCGCCTCGAGGTGACGCAACGTTTCGGCCGTGAGGGCGATGTCGCGGCGGACCGCTTCAGGGTCGGCCTGGGGACGGACTTCGAGGGCCCGGGCGGCGCCGATCGGGGTCGCGGTCTCAGCCGCGAGCCGCTCCAGGACGCGCGGGAAATCGAGCGATTCCAGGACGTGGTCGTCGGCGACCGCCGGCATCGGGACTACAACATTTTGTGTCGGGGGGCTTGACACGGCCCTAGATGTTGAGTACTGTCCGATGCACCGTTCAATTTTCCTTTGAAGCGCAGACGGATGACAGGACGCTCATGAAAGTTGCAGTCGAGGCCTATGATCCAGAGGCAAGTCGAACGGGATGCGGACGACCGGCGCCGACGAGGTGGCGGGTCCGCGGGATGTCTGGTGACGCATGGTGAATTTCCCGGAACTGCCCGCCTTCCAGAAGTTGACCGCGTCCTTGAGACCTCCGCACGACTTTCCCCTCAAGATGGCCGGAGGTTCGGCCTCCGGCTCCACGTAAGTCAACCTCAGTCGACGGAACAGAGGCAGTTCCGGGAAAACCATGTTTCCTTCCCGATCCCCGATCGGGCGTCCGCCGGAATCCACCCATCCTGATTGGCGGTCCCTGAAGCGGAGGCTATAATGCCGCTGCTCCGGTCATCCGGCCGGGTGAACTGACCGTCACTCTACCACAGCCATCGGATCCCGGCGGGCGGGAGGGGAACGAGGATGGGTCTTCGAAGCGGGCTCGTCGTCTGGGCGGTCCTGGCTGCAGTGGCTGCCACCGGCGCGGCGCCGCCCATCCAGGATCCTGACGAACCGGTCGATGTCGCCGAGCCGATCGAGGACGAGATCATCTCGATCCCGGCTCCGGAGGTGCGGCCGCCGCACATCAGGGCGATGGATCTGGCCGAGAGTCCCGTGCCCGGGACCGGTCGCCTCCGGATCGCTTTCGACGGCAACCGTCGCTGGTGTACAGCGCAGGATGACCGGGTCGTCAAGCAGAACCCACCGCAGGGGCGGAAACCGGCCAGGGGCGCCACGACCATTGTCACCTTCGGGTACCAGATGATCCTCGCCGCGGTGAAGCGGGGGAGCGCCGACGAAGCCATCCTGCTGTTCGAGTCGCCGCTGATCCGCACCGCGACCTGGCGACCGGCCTCGAAGGCGGGGCTCACGCCGAATGTCGCGACACCCTCGCCCCAGGTGTCCGACAGCGGTGCCACAGTACCGCCGGCTCGGCGCATCGCTCCCGGTGATCTTGTCCCGTACTGGAGCGAGATCAACCGCTGCGCGACGGTGGCCGAACGGATGGATTTCGACCTTGCGCCGGGTGTCTACGATCTCTACCTCGCCATCGATCTGCTGACCCGGAGCGGCGTCTACATCCACCGGGCCACGACTTTCCTGCTGGATGTTGCCGTGGAAGAGGGCCGTCACACCCAGGTCGAGGGGCGTGTCGACATGCGCGGCGGCGGGCTCCGTGACGTGAAACTGCTGGCGGCGTCCCCCCCCGGTGCGGCTGGACCCGCGGGCGCCGCCGCCCCGGAGGGGACGGGCGGCACCGCGACCCGCGACCCTTGACGGACCGGGCCGCGGTCCGGCGGGTCCTGCTCTTCGCCGGTCCTGTTCTGGCCCTCCTGCTTTACCTGCCGACCCTCGGCCATGACTTTGTATTCGACGATCATGCAGCCATCGGCCTGAACCCGTTGGTCCGGGACCCGGGGCAGCTGCAGCGCGTTTTCGTCACGCCGTATTGGAACACCGCGGTGCGCGACCGGACGCTGTACCGACCCCTGACCAGTGCGACCTTCGGTCTCGACCACGCCGTGGCAGGTGGCCTGCGTCCACGGACGTTCCATCTGGTCAACGTGGTTCTCCATGGCCTGGCCACCTGGCTGGTCGTCCGTCTCGCCGCTGGCCTTCTGGGCGGCACGGCGGCGCCGCTGTTCGCCGGGTTGCTGTTCGCGGCGCACCCGATCCATGTGGAGGCGGTCGCCGGGATTGTCGGCCGGGCGGAACTCCTTGCCGCCTGCGGCGTCCTCGGCACGCTGATCTGTCACCGGCTGGCGGCGCGCGCCACGGGCCGTCGAGCAACCGGTCTGACTGCGGCGGCCTGGGTTGCGTACCTCATCGGTGTGATGGCGAAGGAGTCGGCGATCGTCGCCCCGATCCTCAGCGTTCTTGACGGCCTCGCGTTTCCGCGCTCAGCACCCACCGGCCGCCGCCGGACCCTGCTGTACGCCGGCTATGGCGTGGTCCTCCTGGTCTATCTCGGCCTGCGTGTCGCCGCCCTCGGGTCCCTCGGGGTCGGAGGGGCGGTGCCGTTCGTGGACAACCCGGCGGCATCCGCGGGGCCGGTGGAGGGACGATTGACGGCCCTGGGCGCCGTGGCCCGTTACGCGGGTCTCCTGGTCTGGCCCGCGCGCCTGTCGGCCGACTACTCGTTCGATCAGATCCCGGTGATCCGATGGCCAGGCGACCCACTGGCGACGATCGGTCTGGCGGTCGTCCTGCTCACGGTCGGGGGCGGGGCGTTGCTGATCCGGCGCCGACCCGCCGCCGCGTTCGCGCTTCTCTGGATCGCCATCAGCGCGGCGCTGGCGAGCAATCTTGTCGTCTTCATCGGCACGCTGCTGGCGGAGCGGCTGATGTATCTCCCGAGTGTGGGCGTCTGTCTGCTGTTCGGCGTGCTGGTCGGGGCGGGCCGCGGGCGGACCGCGTCCGTGTGCCTCACCGCCGGGAGCCTGATCGTCGGGGTGGCCGCGGCCCGGGCCTGGGTCCGTATCCCGGAGTGGAAGGACGATTTCTCCCTGTACAGCAGCGCCGCGCAGGTTTCACCACGCAGCGCCCGGATCCGCTACAACCTGGGGAACGCGTATCTCCGGGAGGCGACCTACGACGAGGCGGAGGCCCACTACCGGGCGGCCCTGGCCATTTACCCGCAGTTCGCCGACGCGCGGGTCAACCTGGGGATGGCGCTGGTGCAGCAGGGCCGGGCGGTGGAGGGACGCGACCTGCTGACGGCGGCGGTGGTCGATCAACCGCGGAACGCACTCCTTGCCGTCAACCTTGGTACGGCGCACCGGGCAGCGGGCGATCTGGTCCGGGCGGAGGCGGAGTTCCGCCGGGCTCTGGCGATCGATCCCGATCTGCCACTGGCGTGGAACGACCTCGGCTCGGTCCATCTGGCGCGCGGAGAAGTGGGCGCGGCCGTCACCACCCTTGAGCGGGCCGTCGATCTCGATCCACGGACCGCGATCTATCGCGTCAACCTCGCGGACGCCCTGCTGGCGGCCGGCCGGGGCGAGGATGCCGACCGCCGATTCCTCGAGGCGGCCCGAATCGATCCGGTCCACCCCGAAGTGCGTCGCGGGATCGGAGAAGTCGCCTTCCGGCGCGGGGATCGTGCGACGGCCGAGATCGAGTTCCGCGCCGCGGCGGGTGGGTCTCCGCCGTCGGCGCGGGCGGCCAATTTTCTCGGTTACCTGCTGGCCGCCCGCGGCGAGCGGACGGCGGCGATGAAGCAGTACATCGGAGCGCTGCGGATCGATCCGACGCTCGCGGACGCCCACCGGAGCCTCGGCCTCCTGTATGCGGACCCCGGCGGCGATCTCGAACGGGCAGTGCGGCATCTGGAGGAGTCGCTGCGGCTGGATCCCGGCCAGCCGGGAGCGCAGGAGATACGCGGGGTTCTCGATCGTCTGCGTCGCCGTCTTCCGGGGCGGGACTGAGTCAGCGCGATCCGGAGGGTTTCGCGGATCCCGGCTTGGTCGGGGCTGAAGGGGCCGGCTTGGGGGCGGTGCTGCCGGGTTTGATCGCGGCCAGCTCTTCCTGGATCGCTTTCTTGAAGGCCTCGAACGAACGCTCCTGCAACCGGCGGCCATTCACGAAGATTGTCGGCGTGCCGAGCACCTTGGCGCCGGCACCGTCGGCCATGTCCTTCTGGACGGCGGTCTCGAACTTGCCCGATTGCATGTCCTTCTCGAACTGGCCCATGTTCAAGCCGGTTTCGCGGGCCCAGCGCTTGATGTTCTCCTCGTTGATGGCGCTGAAGTTCTGGAACAGCTTGTCGTGAAGCGGCCAGAACTTCCCCTGCGCGTGGGCCGCCAGGGCCGCAACCGAGGCCTGATGCGCGTACTGGTGGATGTTGAGGGGGTATTGCTTGAACACCAGCCGCACATCCTGGGGGAAGGCCTTGAGGACCTGGTCCAGCGTCTCCTGGAGTTCCTTGCAGTACGGGCACTGGAAATCGGAGAACTCGACGATGGTCACCGACGCCTCGGTCCGCCCGCGCACCGGGCTTCCGGAAGTCTGGATGGCGTAGACGACGCCGCGATCGTCGGGCATCTTCGCCTCGACAAAAGTGGAGGCCTTTGCCTGGTAGGCTTCGACGACCTTGGCCTCGCTTCCGCCCTCGCGGATGGCGTCCATGATGGTGCGGGCGAAGATCAGGCTGCGGCGGCAGGAGGAATCCCGCAGCCGGCACTCCGCCACCTTCATGTCGCACCCGCAGTTGCACATCTGCGCGTTCATGACCTTGAGCGCCAGTTTCTTCTGCGTCTCCGACATGCCGGTGAAATCGACCTCTTTCACGTCGGCTGGATCGGTGATGACGGGATGCGTGGCGGCTTGTCCCTCGGTCGGGAACGTGAGTCCGCCAAGGGTTGAGAGCGCAATGATCCCGAGGACGCGCAAGGGCCGCATGACGAACGATTCTACGCGGCGAACCTCAAAAGTCAAGGAAGGCCGTGGCGCCCGCCCGGGCGCAGCCCGATCTGCGTGCTATACTCGCCTGCATCCCGAACGACGATGGAGAAGGCACTCATGTTTCAGATCGGTCCGCCCCGCGCTTCCTGGTCCGCGATCCTGCCCACGGCAATCATTCTGGCGGTGATGGTGGCGGTGATCCCCGCCGCCGGCTTCGACAATCCGGCGCCCCCCCCGGAGGGTCCGGAGGGCGAGGGCCCGGGGGAGACCGAGACCCCGGGTGAGACCGAGAGCGGGGCGATCCACCCGGACGCCGTGTCGGTGTTCCTGAAACGGACCTATGCAGCCAGGCCGAAGAAACTGTGGAAGGCTCTCGTCGGGGAACTGCCGTCGGCCGGTTATCCCCCGGAGGAGGTGGATGAGGCGCGACGAACCGTCAAAACCTCCTTCGTGGACTTCGATCAGGAGAACTATGCCCAGCCAGTTGCCGAAATGCCGCCGCGCTTCGGGGGGGGCTACACCATCCTCCAGATGGTGAAGGTCAAGCTGGGTAAGGTCTCGATCGAGGGGATCGTCAAACCGATCGAGGGCGGGTCGGAACTGCAGCTGCGGGCCCGTCTGCTCGTGCAGGGGCTCGATCGGAAGCGCGGCATCCGCGTGCTGACCGACCGGCGCTCCGCCGGGGTGATCGAGGGGGAGTTCCTGGCCCGCTTGGAGAGCCACCAGGGGCTCAAACGACTCCAGGACTGAAACGGTGCCGGCGCTCTCGCCCTTCCGAGCCCTGGCCTGGCGGCCCGATCTCAGGTCCCGGATAGACCGTCTGATCGCTCCGCCGTACGATGTGCTGGACGAAGCCGGCCGGACCGCCCTCGGGGCGCTGCACCCTCGCAACATTGTCCACCTCGATCTGCCGCGTGCTGCGGCCGGCGGCGATCCGTACGTGGCTGCCCGGCAGGGGCTGCAGGAGTGGATCCGCGAAGGCACGCTCGTCCGGGATGGCAGCCCCGCGCTCTATGCCTGCGAGCAGACCTTTGGCGGGACGGGCGGCGGCACCGTCGTGCGCCGGGGCTTTTTTGCCCGACTGCGCCTCGAGGACTTCGGGACCGGGCTTGTCCTCCCGCACGAGCGCACGCTCGATCGCCCGCGTGAGGATCGACGGCGGCTTCTGGCCGCGACCCGCACCCACCTCAGCCCGGTTTTCTTCCTCCACCCGGACCCCGGTGGGACCGTGGCGCGGCTGGTGGCGGAAGCCTGCCGGACCGCGCCCCTCTGGGCCGAGGCCGAGGTGCAGGGCGGTGGTCTGCGTGTGGTCCGCGTCGAGGCAAAGGACACGATCGAGGCGATGGTCCGCCGGCTGGGGCCGGAGTGGGCGCTCATCGCCGACGGCCATCACCGTTACGAATCGGCGCTGGCCTACCGCGATGAGCGGCGGGCCGCCGGGCGGAACGACGCCGAACATGTGCTGGGGTACTTCTGCAGCCTCGAGGATCCCGGGCTGCGAATCCTGCCGATTCACCGTCTCGTGAAGGGACTGCCGGAGTTTGACGGCGGGCGGTTCCTGCGCGCGCTGGGGGATCTGTTCGAACTGGAACCGGTCGCCAGCGCCGCCGATCTGCGCGATCGGGTCGGTAACCGCGGGGAGAGGGTCGGAGTGTTCGGTCTGGCGGTCCGCGGCGTGGGCGGGTTTCACCTGGCGTCCTGGAAGGAAGGGGCCGGGCTCGACGACCCGCGCCTCCAGGCAGTCCCGGCACCGCTCCGCCGGCTGGACGTCGTCCTGCTGCACCGGATCGTGCTCGAGCGGATCCTCGGGATCAGCCTCGAGTCACAGGCCCGGCAGGATCACCTGGAGTACGTCAAGGACGATCAGGAGTGGTCGGTCCGCGCCACCCTTCCCGGAACCGACGTCGCGATCCTGATGAATCCCACCCCGATCGCCCGCGTGATCGAGGTCACGCGCGGCGGCCTGCGCCTGCCGCAGAAGACGACCTACTTTCACCCGAAGATCCCGACCGGCGTCGTCCTCGACTCGCTCGACGAACCGCAGGCCTGACCGCCTTCCTGGGACGCGACGGTCCATCGGGACGATCCACGTCCGGAGCCATGCGGCGCAGCCGCTGGACAATGGCAGTGAGCGCCCGGGCGAGAATGGCCGGGTCACTCTCGTCGCTGTCTTCCCCGAACATGAACGTCAGCGCTCCGCGTGCCAGGACCGGATCCGTCCCGATCGCCTCCAGGACGTGCGAGGTACGACGCGCCAGGGTCGTGCACGGCGAACCGCTCGCTGCCTCGATCCCCTCGACGTCGAGGGCGACGAGGACCGCCTCGGCCTCGACGCCGGCGGCGCAGAGACTGACGTGGCCCGGGATTCGTTGCCGTGGGTGCCCGGTGAAGGTCAGGCGGTCGAGGCGACCGGCGAGGGCGCGACGGAACCGCCGCGCGAGCCGGGAGGCGCGGGCCGCTCGCCGGCCCCGCTCCGCGAGCAGCAACCCCGCCGCCACTCCGAAACCGGCCAGCAATCCGACGGCCTCGGATCCAGGGCGCAGGCCCGCTTCCTGGGTCCCGCCTTCGATGAGCGGCCGGATGGAGACCCCGGAACGCACCCGAAGGGCAGCCGTGCCGAGCGGACCATAGAACAAATGCGGCGCGATGGTCAGGAGATCCGCCGCGTCCGCCGGCAGTGCCACATGGCAGGCGGAGGCGGTCGCATCGACATGGAGCGGGACAGCCCGGGCCCGTGCCACCCGGGAGATCGCCGCGATTGGCTGCAGCGTCCCGATCTCGGCGCTGGCATGGGCGACCGAGATCAGAGCGGCCCCCGGCGCCAGGGCCTGGTCAACGACCGCCGGGTCGAGAAGGCCATGGCGATCCACCGGCAGGAGGACGACCTCGTATCCCGCGCCGGCAAGACTCCGAAGCGGGTGCAGGATTGACAGGTGTTCGGTCGAGGCCGCCACCAGCCGACCGCCCTGCGGGCAGGCCAGCGCGACCCCCTTCACCGCCAGGTTGTTGGCCTCGGTGGCCGAGCCGGTGAACAGGATCTCGTCGTCGGGACAGCCGAGCAGGGACGCCACCGCGTGTCGCGCCTCGTCGACCGCAACCCGCGCCGCGGCGCCCCGGCCGTGCAGGCTGGAGGGATTTCCCTGGTCCGCTCCGAGGTGGGGGAGCATCGCCTCACGCACCCGCCGGTCGATCGGCGTGGTGGAGGCGTGATCGGCATTGATCCGGCGCATGTTGTGGTGGATCAGCGGTCGGTGGAAGGGAGGAGGAAGGTGCGTGCGCAGCGACGCAGCCGGCCGACTTCCCGTGTCAGTTCCGCCTGTGTCCGGCTGACCTGTTGGGCCTGCCGGCGGAGCCGGGCCACCGCCGTCCTCAGGCGAACCCCTTCGTCCCGGATGCGGTGCTGTTCTGACCGGCAGTCTTCCAGGATCGTACGGAGGGTGCCGAGGGCCGTGGCGGCGTGGCCTTGCCGACGCGGAAACTGAAGAACCCTCATCCCTTTAGCCTCACGAGCGATCGCACCCGGAAGTGTACGGTGAAACCGGCCCTGGTCAAGGGGCACGATGGCAGCAAGGGTCAATTCTACTTGACTTTAAGGGGGGCGCATCGTACTAAGGGATTTGACTTCGCGCTGGAGTCAGGGCAGTCCTGAGCCATCGATCCGGTTCTCCGAGGCGATGCCGCCTGATGCACATGGCACCACGGCTCGCGATCTTGGGCATCTTGCTGGTGGGGGCTGTCATCCAGCCTGCCCCCGTCGCTGGGCTCCGTCCGGCCGCTGACCAACCCGCCGGACCCTCCGGTCGTGCCACTGTCGAGCCGATGCCACCCCTCGGCATCGATCTTCGCCTTGAGACGATACCCTCGCGCGTCCGGAACAGCGGGGTCGCGGCGCGCCTGACGATCGAGATCGACGCCGGCCCCGAAGTGCGGGATGTGACCCTCAAGCTGGTCCTCCCCGAGGGTGTGCAGACCTCCGATGACCCACTGCCGGTCCGGCCCTTCGCCCTGCCGGGCGGCGCGCGCCGACAGTGGGGGACGATGCTCTACGCCCGCCAGACGGGAACCCACGCCGTGCAGGTGGAGGCGACCTACCGGATCGGCGACGGGGACATCATCCAGACGCGCCAGGCGACCCTGCTGCGCGCCGGCGGCATGGCGGAGGGAAGGCACCACGTCGGGGCCTGGGAAGTCATGGCGGTGCCGATCGAGGACGGCCCGCGATGAAGCGTCTGATGGCGCTCGCGGTCGTGTGGCTGGCCGGCGCGGTCCTGCCGGTGTGGGCCAACTACACCGTGACCGGGCGGTTCGTCTACATCGACCGGCCCTTCGGTCCCAACGGCTTCCTCGGGACCGAGGTGCCGACCCCGGTCCGCCAGGCCGATGTGCAGGTTCTCGCCGGCGCGAAGATCATTGGCGCCGGGGTCACCGACACCAATGGATTTTTCATCCTGAGCGTGGTGGCCGATCGGACCCAGGACATCTACGTCCGCTGTCTGGCGCGGCGGCAGCAGGGTTCAGGTGTGCCAATCGAGGTCCGGGCCGGCAACCAGTCGGGCGATGTCTGGTCGATCCGCTCGCAGACCTTCACCAACCACATCTCCACGCAGGATCTCTACATCGGGACGCTGGCCGCGGTCCCCAACGTGGGCGGCGAGGCGTTCAATCTGTATGACTCCGTCATGTACGGCGCGCAATACTTCGATTTTCTGCGCGGCGGCCCGGCGTCGGCGCCGACGCTGCTGGTGATCTTCAATGCCGCCAACTCCAACCTGTCCAGTTACAGCAACAACACCATCGTCCAGGCGCGCAACGCGGGCTATGACGACACGGTGGTCCTGCACGAGATGGGGCACTACATCATCGAGAATTTTTCCAAGACCAACAGCCCCTACGGGACCCACCGCCTGAGCGACTGCAACCAGAACATGTCGCTGGCGTTCGATGAGGGACATGCGTCGTACTGGGGCAACTCCGCGCGCCGGTATCATGGTCTGCCCTGGAGTGCCTGGTACGTGCGGACCACAGGGCTGGCGGGCGCCGGAAACCTGCAGTTCTCGTTCAACACCGAGACGCAGCAGCCATTCGTCTGCCGCGGCGCCACCAGTGAGATGACGGTCCTGGCGGCCCTCTGGGATCTCGTCGATGGCCCCGCATCCCCCGACGACGGGCCGGGCGGAGGACCGGATGGGGTGGACGAGGCGTGGGACCTCCTCCAGGATCTCGATCGCGACTACTGGCGTGTCATGACCGACTACCTGCCGACCCCGGCGGCGGCGTACATCAGCCTGGAGGACTTCTGGGACGGCTGGTTCAGCCCCGCCATTCCGAACCCGAACCGGCGGCATCCCGAGATGGTCTCGGTCTTCCGGGAACTCGGAGCGGAGTATTTCCTGGACGCGTTCGAGCCCAACGGCCAGGTGGCGTCCGCCGCCCGGATCGGCGTCGGCCCGGCGCTCCGTCATGCGACATTTTTTGCCGACGGCAATAACGATCTTCTCGGGGAGCCCGACACCGACCTGTTCGTCTTCGATGCGGTTGCCGGCGGGTCGTACACGATCGAGACGCTGAATCTCGTCGGCGCGTCCGACACGATCCTGGACCTGTTGGCCGCCAACGGGACGACCGTGATCGCGAGCAACGACGACCGCAGCGCCACCGACCTCTCGTCGCTCATCCTGTATACCGCGACCCAGAGCGGCTCCCTGTATGTGCGCGCCACGCACGCCCTCGGTCTGGGCATCTATGGGTCCTACGACCTGAGGGTGTCGTCCACCGATGCGGGGACCGATGCCGACCTGGACGGTTACCCGTCGGGCACCGACTGCGATGACGCCAATCCGGCGGTTCATCCGGGAGCGACCGAGATCTGCAACGGGCTCGACGACGACTGCGATCTCGCCGTGGACGAGGGGTTCGATCGGGATGCCGATGGCTACACGACCTGCGGCGGCGACTGTAACGACGTCAATGCCGGGATCCATCCCGGGGTGATCGAAATCTGCAACAACATCGATGACGATTGCGATGCCGCGGTGGATGAAGGCTTCGATGCCGACGGAGACGGGCACACCCCATGCGGCGGCGACTGCAACGACGCCAACCCGCTGATCTATCCGGGCCGGGCGGAGGCCTGCAACGGCCTCGATGATGACTGCGATCTCCTGGTCGATGACGGCTTCGACCTTGATGGTGACACCTGGACGACGTGCGCCGGCGACTGCAACGACGCCGAACCGCTGGTTTACCCGGGTCGCGTCGAGGTCTGCAATGGCATGGATGATGACTGCGATCTGTCCGTCGATGAGGGGTTCCCGGACACCGATGGTGACGGGCTGTCCGATTGCATCGATCCGGACGACGACAACGACGGAGTGCCCGACGCGCTCGACTGCGCCCCCGCCCTGTACTCGATGAGCACCCGCCCCGTCGAGGTGGTTGGCGAAAGATTGACGCACGCAGCCGGCAGGACGCGGGTCGCATGGGATCCCGTGCCCCAGGCCAACGTGTACAACATTTATCGCGGTGTCGTGCTGGTCACCCGGCCCTGGGCGTTCGACACACTCTGCCTGCTGCCGGAGACGACCACCGCCGCGTTCGAGGACACGCAGACACCGGCGCCGGGGACGATTTTCTACTACATGCCTGCGGGGACCAACCTGTGTGGCGAAGGGACCGTCGGGGCCGGCACCTCAGGGAGCGTCCGCCCGATCCCCCAGCCCTGCAATCCCCAGGGGCGGGACACCGACCTGGATCAGGTCCTCGACCTGGTCGACAACTGCCCGCTGTCGATCAACGGTCTCCAGCAGGACGTCGACCGTGACGGCCGCGGCGATGCCTGCGACAACTGTCTCGTGCTGGTGAACCCGGACCAGCGCGATCTGGACGCCAACGGCATCGGTGACGTCTGCCAGGACCTGGACGGAGACGGGGTCATGGCCGACACCGACTGTGACGATACCCGGGCGTCGGTCCGCCCGGGTGCGCCGGAGTTGTGCGATGGCCTGGACAACGACTGCGACGGGCTGCGGGACGAGGGTTTCGACCAGGATGGCGATGGGTTCACGTCGTGCGGCGGCGACTGCAACGACACGGTCGCGGCGGTGCGCCCCGGGGCGACGGAAGTATTCAACGGCGTCGACGACAACTGTGACAACATCATCGACAACGTGGTCGAGGTCGTGGCGATCACCCGCGCCACCTGGCAGTCGACGAATGGCCGTCTGACGGTCGAGGCAACGACGAACTACCCGCCCGGGTCGGTGACCCTCACGGTGGTCGGGTTTGGAACGATGAGCTATGTCGAGGCGTCCGGGATATATCGGCTGGTGGTGTCGGGGATCCCGAACCCTGCAAGCGTGGCGGTTTCGTCCACGGCCGGCGGGTCGGCCACCTCGCCGACCACCCCCATCTGATCGGAGCCCCGGAGTTGGACGCCGGTCGGGATCCTGCGGCGACCCTTACCCTCAGGCCTGGTCGACAGACCGGACGAGCGCTTCGTTGACCTCGACGTCGCCCTGCTCGCGCAACCGGCGGACCACCGAGCGGTAGAACCGGTCCTGGCGCTGGCGAACCAGCCCCTCGCGAACTCCTGCCTTCTGCGCCTCGAACTCGGCCCGCGGATCGTGGCGTTCCTTGACGCTGATCACGACGATCCCCGACGGCGTGGTGACCGGATCGCCCGGTGATGCGGGATCCAGGGAGAAGATCTGCGTCTCGAGGGCGGGCGTCGGGGGAAGTCCGGAAAGAGAGGTTCCCCGCGTCACGTCGGCCTGCGTCTTGATCTCGGCGCGGAAGCGGCGTGCGATGGCGCGCAACGCCTCCTTCGATCCACGCGCCGCGCGGACCGACTCCGCGGCCGCGGCGCGGGCCAGTTCATCCTCGAGATCCTTGCGGACCTGGGCGCGCACCTCGTCGAGCGGACGCGGTTCGGGCGGGACCGTCCCGGTCACCTGGACGATCACCATCCCGGACGGCGTGGCAACCGGGTCGCTGATTTCTCCGGCCGCGAGGGTCATCATCCGGGCCGTAACCGCCTGCGACGCTGCGACGCCGGCCAGGGCCTCGCCCGGACGCACCGTTCCCGTGTCGCGGACTTCGAGCGACCGGGCCCGGGCCGCCTCTTCCAACCGCCCGCCCGCGGCGGCACCGGCCATTTCGGCGCTGCGGGTGGCGATCTCCTCCCGGGCGCGGGTGCGCTGGATCTCATCACGCAGCGACTGCCGGACTTCGTCGAGGGGGATCTCACGGGCGGCGCGCGTCTCGGTGACCTTGATGATGTGGAACCCGAAGGGTGACTCGACGAGGTCGCTGACCTGCCCGACTGCGAGACCGAAGGCTGCGGTTTCGAACTCGGGGACCATCTGTCCGCGGCCGAAAAAGCCGAGGTCGCCGCCGTTCGCCGCCGAGGTGTCCTGGGAATGCTTCCTCGCCAGCGCCGCGAAATCCTCTCCGCCCTTGGCACGCGCCAGGACCGCGCGCGCCTCGCGCTCCGTCTTCGCCCTGGCTTCGGGGGAGGCGTCGGACGCGACCTTGAACAGGATGTGCGCGGCCCGGCGCTGCTCCGGCTGGCTGAAGCGTGTGGCCCGCGCCCCGTTGTAGGCGGTCTCGATGTGGGCGTCGGTGACCTGCACCGCGGCGGCGAAATCGGCCGCGTTGAACATGACGTACCGGCCGGTCCGGCCTTCGCCGCGGGAGTAACGATCCCGGTGGGCTTCGTAATGGGATGCGACCGCCGCCTCGTTCGGCTTCGGGATGCCCATGTTCGCGGGGTCGAGGACCACGTAGTCGACGGTGGCCTTCTCATTCCGCCGGACAAACTCGTCGAGCACCTCCTTGTCGGAGGCGCCGATGCCGTCCTGGATCAGACTGCGGAATTTGTCGATGATCAGGCCACGCCGCACCTGGGTCTCGTAGTTCTCGATCATGCTGCGGTTGCCGCCGAACAGATCGCGGTACCGGTCGAGGCCGACGAACCGGCCGTTTTCCTGGAGATTGGGATCGCGGGTGATCGCCTCGGCGACCTCGTCCGCGGACACCGCCACTCCCTGCCGGATCGCCTCCTGGTAGAGAAGTTCCATCTCGATGAGGCTGTCGATGGCCTGCCGGCCGACCCGCAGGAAGCCGCGCTGCTGGGCGTATTGCGCACCGAGGAGGTTCTGATACGTGCTGTCGAGCCGGCGCGCCTGGTTCTGGAACGCCGCGGCGGAGACCTCCTCGCCATTGATGCGGGCAGCCCAGACCCCATCCGTTCGAGGCGCACTCCGGCCGCTGGGGTCGAACGACCACCAGACGAACATCGCCACGATGACAAGAAGGACCCACTTCAGGTAGCGAAACCCATCGCGCATCTGCTGCAGCATTGGCACGGCTCCAGGAAACGGGAATGACAAGTCTAGCGGGTGGGTGGATCGCGCGCAAGTCATTTTGTCCGCATCCCTTGCCTCGACTTTCTCCGCTCCTATATTGATAGCGCCGGCACCGGGTCGGAGGATCAGGGCGGCGGTGCCGTCGGAAGACGCAACCTGCTTCAGATCAGCGAGTTGCGTATGATGACGGCGGATCGGGGACAGCGCGCTCCGGGGTTACAGACGAAGATGCCGGCAGGAAATCAGAAACCCCAGGTCCTTCTCGATTGGGCGACCATCTCCTACAAGAGCATCATGCGGGGGATGGTTTACCTGGTCCTGCTGCTGGCGGCCGGGGGGACGGTCTGGTACCTCCAGGCCGCCCGCGCGACCACCCCCGAGGAGGTCGCCCTCCAGGAGATCGGTCGCGCGGAGCGGTTGCTGCGGGAGGCACAGGCCAACGCCAAACCCGACATGGCCCGGGTGGTCGAGAGCGCGGGAAAGCTACTTGGTGCCGCTCGCCTCTCCTACAATCGCGGGGATTTTGTCGAGGCCCGCGCATCCGCCCAGCAGTCCCAGTCGTTTTCCCACAAGGCGCTCGAGGGCGCCGAGGGGGAGGCGTTCACCGCGCGCATCTACAAACATGAGGGCGACGTCAAGGTTAAACGGGCCCGCCAGTTCGTCTGGGACGGGATCGGCAGCAACACCGCCCTGCGGGTCGGCGACCAGATCAAGACGGCGAGCAACGGGTCGGCCCAGATCATCTACTTCGACGGCACGATCACCACGCTCAAGCCGGGGTCGCTCCTCGAGATTCGCGAACTGTTCGAGGACCCGACCACGAAGGTCCGCAAGGTCCGCGAGAAGCTGGCCCGCGGCGGCGTTTCGGCGACCACTCCGGAGGCGAACGTCGCCGGCTCGTTCCACGAAGTTGCCACCGACTCGTCCACGGCGCGATCCGTGAGCCGGTCGCAGATCGACGTGGCCATCGATGCGGAGACCCGACGCACACGCACCGAGGTTCATAGCGGCAATACCGAGGTGACGACCGGCACCACACGCGTCACGCTGAAACCGCTGGAGCGGATCGAAGTGGCGGGGGACACCATCGTCAGCCGCCACACGATTCTTCCGGCGCCACGGCTCCTGGAGCCGGCCGACCAGCGGGTGTTCGTGCACGAAAGCGGCAGCGCGCCCCCGACCGTCCTGCGCTGGAGCGGCCAGACTGGTGCCACCCGCTATCGTCTCCAGATTGCCCGGACGGGACTGTTCGGGGACCTGATGCTGGACAAGTCTGATATCAAGTCGAGCAGCGTCCAGATCCCCGGTCTGAAGCCGGGGCATTACTACTGGCGCGTCTCGAGCGTCGACGCCTCCCAGGTGGAGAGTCCCTTTTCCGAGACCCGGAAATTCAAGATCGGTGACGCCGCCGAAATCCGCGCCGACGACCGGGTGCCGCCTCCGCTGGAGGTCGTCGATTTCCTGCCCAGCGGTCACATGCTGATCATCAGCGGCCGGACCGAGCCGGGGGCGGTCCTGTCGATCGACGGCCAGAACGTGGATGTCTACGAGGATGGGGGATTCACCGCCGTGATCCGCCTGAAGCGGGACGGCGTGAACGACCTGGACATCGTGGCGCAGGATCCAGCCGGCAACCAGGCGCGGCTGCGCCGCCAGGTCTACGTCGAGTCCTTCTGAGCGCGCCGCCGATGCCCGTTCCCGACTCGCATCCCCTGCTTCGTGCGCTGGCCGACGTGGTGCGGGCCACCGCCAGCGACCTCGATCCCTTGAAGATCATCGACCTGGCGATGGAGAGGGCCCGCACCAGGTTCCGCCTGCGCGCGCTCCTGTTCCTGTACGCCGATCCCGAGCAGGGGGTCCTGCGGGTGGAGCGCACGCTCGGCGAAGGGCTGGGATCGCTGCGCGGACGGACGATGCCGATCCAGGACGGCATCGCCGGGCGCGCGGTGCAGACGCGATCCGTCCTCTGGGTGCCGCGGCCTGGAGCGGGGAACGCCATCGCCGCCACGGAACTCCCGCCGGCGTTCCGCACCAGCGCGGTGCTGGCGGTACCGCTCTTCAGCCGCGGCCGACTGGTTGCCGTCGCCGAGGCGATCCTGCCGGCCGGTTCCCGACGCCTGCGGCCGCGGTCGCAGGACCTTCTGGCGCTGCTTCTGGAACCTGCCGCCGTGGCGCTCGACAATGCGGTGCTGCTGCGCCGATCCGAAGACCTCTCGGTGACCGATGATCTGACCAAGCTTTACAACTCGCGGTACCTGAACGCCATGCTCCGTCGCGAGGTGGAGCGCAGCCGCCGCTATCGGACGCCGGTGTCGCTGATCTTTTTGGATCTCGACGGCTTCAAGGAGGTCAATGATCGACACGGACACCTGTGGGGGAGCCGGACGCTGGTCGAGGTCGGCGAGGTGATCCGCAGCACGGTGCGCGAGATCGACGTGGTGTCGCGCTACGGAGGCGACGAGTTCACCGTGATCCTGCCGCAGACCGGTCCGGAAGGGGCGTACACCATCGCGGACCGGATCCGGCAGCGGATCGAGGAGACGCCGTTCCTGGAGTCGCACGGCCGGCGCGTGCGGATCACGGCGAGCCTCGGGATCGCGACCTTTCCCGATCATGGCCGGACCAAGGACGACCTGATCGCGCGCGCTGACCAGGCGATGTACGCCGCCAAGGGGCGCGGCAAGAACAGCGTGACGGTGGCGGGAACCGGGGACGCGGTCCTGTCGGCCGCCGCTGCGGCCGGATAGTGCGGGCCGGTCAAGTCGGGCATTTGACTTCGGGAGAACCGGGCACTAAGATTTGACGCCGCCGGTGGTCCGTAAAGCGTTGTCGCACGGTCTTTTGCGCGGACGACGCCCCGGCTCGTGATCAACAGTTAGGAGGAGGCGCAGGTGGGCGCGACTATGGCGTGGAATCCGCGGTCGATCCTCAGTCTGTTCTCCAACGACCTTGCCATCGACCTCGGGACGGCGACCACCTTGGTGTACGTCAAGGGGAAGGGGATCGTGCTGTGCGAGCCCTCGATCATCGCGGTCAACCAGCGGACCGGCAAGATCGAGGCGGTCGGTAAGGAAGCCAAGGAGATGCTCGGCCGCACCCCGGCCAACATTATTGCCATCCGGCCGATGAAGGACGGCGTCATTGCCGATTTCGAGCATACCGAGAAGATGCTGGACTATTTCATCAAAAAGGTCCACAACCGCTCGCTGGGCGTCCGCCCGCGCATCGTAATCTGCGTTCCCTCGGACATCACCCAGGTGGAGAAACGGGCCGTGAAGGATTCCGCCTACCGTGCCAAGGCTTCGGAGGTCTACCTGGTCGAGGAGGCGATGGCGGCGGCGATCGGGGCCGGTCTGCCGGTCACCGAGCCGACCGGGAACATGATCGTCGACATCGGCGGGGGGACAACCGACGTCGCCGTGATCTCCATGGCGGGGATCGTCTACTCGCGTTCGGTGCGCATCGCCGGCAACCGCATGGATGAGGACATCATCCAGTACATCAAGCGCAAGTACAATCTGCTGGTCGGCGAGCGCACGGCCGAGGAGATCAAGATCAACATCGGCTCCGCCTTCCCGCTCGACGAGGAGCTGACCATGGAAATCAAGGGCCGCGACCTCGTCGAAGGGATCCCCAAGACCCTGGTGGTTTCCGACGAGGAGATCCGCGAGGCCCTCTCCGAGACGGTGTCCAATATCATCGAAGCGGTGCGGGTGGCGCTGGAGCAGACCCCGCCGGAGCTGTCCGCCGACATTGTGGACAAGGGGATCGTCCTGACCGGAGGCGGATCGCAGCTCAAGAACCTGGACAAGCGCCTCCGCGAGGAGACCGGCCTTCCCGTCTCGATGGCGGACGACCCCCAGGCGTCCGTCGTGCTGGGCACGGGAAAGATGCTGGATGACTTCAATCTCCTGCGCAAGATCGCCATCGACTGAAATCCGGCCCCCGGCCTGCAGCCGGTGGTGAGACGCTGCGTCCATGGCCCTCCTCATCGCCGAGCGCAAACCATCCCTCCTGCTGCTGGCATTGCTCGCCGGCAACTTGGTACTCATGTCCTCGCGTCTTCGCGGTGGCGGCCGCGGGAGCCTCCTGCAGGACTCGGTGCTCGCCATTGGAGCGCCCTTCCTCGGCGCCGCGTCCTGGGTCGCCGGGGGGGTTGGCGGCACCTGGAGCTCCTACGTGGATCTGCGCGGAGCGGCGCAGGAGAACGCGCGCCTGCACCAGCGCCTCACGGTGCTGGCGGAGCAGGCCAATGCCGGCGAGGAGACGCGCCAGGAACTGGCCCGTCTGCGCGACCTGCTGGGACTCAAGGCCGGCACCCCCTTTGAGACGGTGGCGGCCCGGGTCATCGGCAAGGAGAGCGCCGAGGGGGCGCGTGTCTTCCTGATCGACCGCGGGCGCGCCGACAAGATCCGGCCGAACCAGCCGGTGGTCACCCCGCGGGGTGTCGTGGGCCGCGTGATCGACGTCTCGGCCTCCGCCAGCAAGGTGCAGACAATCCTTGACCCGAACTCGGCCGTTGCCGCGATCGTGCAGCGCACCCGGGTCCAGGGAATCGTCGTGGGAGCGGGCGAGAACGGGCTGCGGATGGAGTACGTCAGCGACCTCGTCCCGATCGAGGTCGGCGACGTCGTGGTCACATCCGGTCTGGATCAAATCCACCCGAAGGGCGGGATCCTCGGGATCGTCGTCGCCGTCGGTCAGGGAGACGGACTCACGCAGGTCATCGAGATCAGGCCGGAGGTCGACTTCCGGAGGGTCGAGGAGATCCTCGTCGTGTTGAAACCGGAGGGTGACCCGGGAGAGGCCGCGCAGTGAAGTCGCTTCGGGCGCTTCTTGCGATCGGGGCCGCGGCCCTGGCCCAGGTGCTGCTGGTCGGCCACCTGCCGGCGCTGGCACGTTACTGCGACCTGTTCCTGATCGTCGTCGTGTACTTCGGTCTGACGCGACCCCCGGCCACCGCCATGACCACCGGCGCGGGGGCCGGGCTGGTCGAGGACGCGCTGATCGGATCGATCCTGGGGCTCAACGGTTTCAAGAAGACCCTCCTCGGGTACCTGGTGGCGTCGTTCGGCGCCCTGTTCATGCTCAATCAGACCGTGCCACGGTTCGGGATCCTGTTCCTGGCCACCGTCCTCGACCCGTTCGTGGAACTCGGCCTGTCGCTGGCGCTCGGGAGGGCGTTCGATATTCCCGGGGCCCTCGACCTGGTGTGGAGGGGCCTCGGGAACGGTGTCTTCGGGTTGCTGTTTTTCTGGGTGGCGGCGCGGCTTCCGTAGACCATGGCGAATCCCCCCTCGTTCCGCGGCGCGCAGGACTACACCGAAGCCAACCGGCTGGGCACGCGTCTGACGGTGATCCATGTGGTGTTCGCCGCCACCCTCATCGTCTACCTGATGTCGTTCTGGTACCTCCAAGTCATCAAGAGCGACCACTATCGCCGCCTCTCCGACAGCAACCGGCTGCGCCGGGTCACGATGGCGCCGTTGCGCGGCGTCATCACCGACCGCGAGCAGCATCCCCTGGCAGACAACCGCATCGCTTTCAACATCCGTCTCAACCGCGACAAGGTGGCCGACCTGGAGGGGTTCCTCCCCGATCTGTCCCGGATGCTCGGGACCGATGTCCCGACGCTGCGTCAGCGGCTCGATCGGGCCAGGACGCGGCCGGCGTTCGAGCCGGTCATCCTCAAGGAAGACGTGAGTCTCGCCGAGGCCGCGTTTATCGAGTCCCGCCGGCTGGAACTGCCGATGCTGTCGGTCGAGGTTGAGTCGCGGCGGCATTATCTCCACGGGACCATGGCGGCCCACGCCCTCGGTTACGTGGGCGAGGTGAGCGAGGAGCAGATCAAGCAGGAAAACGACGGCACGTATGAACTGGGAGAGATCGTCGGCAAAGCCGGAGTCGAGAAAAGCTACGACGGCAAACTGCGCGGCGCGCCAGGGTGGAAGCAGGTTGTGGTCAACAGCCACGGGCGGGAGATCGAGGAGGTGCAGGAAGGGCACCGGCCGACCCCGGGTCGGGCCCTGAGCCTGACTCTCGATCTCGATCTGCAGCGCACCCTGGAAGAGGCGTTCGCCGACGAGGCGGGTTCGGCGGTGTTCCTCGACCCTGATTCGGGCGAGGTTCTGGCGATGATCTCGCGGCCGGCGTTCGACCCGAACGTCTTCGCGACCCGGTTCTCCCAGGATACCTGGGACGGTCTGGTGCGGGATGCGAAGCACCCGCTGCAGAACCGCGCCTCGCTCTCGAAGTTCGCACCCGGTTCAGTCTTCAAGATCGTCATGGCGATCGCAGCCCTCGAGGACGGGATCGCGGGACCCGGCCGGGGCGACATGTGCACGGGGGGCTGGCGTTTCGGCGACCGCACCTACCAGTGCTGGGCTGTCCGCAAGGGCGGTCACGGCTACGTGAAGATGCGCGAAGCGATCGTCCACTCGTGCAACGTGTATTTCTACCGCCTCGGCCACGAGATGGGGATCGAGCGGATCTCGCGCTGGGCGCACCTCCTCGGGTTCGGCGAGCCGACAGGAATCGACCTGCCCAGGGAGGAGGCCGGCACGGTGCCCGATCCGGAATGGAAGCAGCGGGTCATGCCGCGCGATCCGGTGTGGCACCCCGGGGAGACCATCAGCGTCTCGATCGGCCAGGGCGCGCTCGAGGTCACCCCGCTGCAGATGGCGGTGTTCGCGGCGACCGTGGGGAATGGAGGAACCATCTGGCGCCCGCACCTGATCCGGGCGCGCGAGATCCGGGAAGGTGTGCAGGAGGCCGAGAACACCGACGCACGAGTGCGGACGGTCCCGCTGCAGGCACGCACGCTGGAGGTGATCAAGGACGCCATGTGGGGCGTGGTGAATGAGCTCGGCACCGGATCGCGCGCCCTGATCGCCGGCCGGGACGTGTGCGCCAAGACCGGGACGGCGCAGGTGTTCAAGGCCTCGCGTGACGTCGACGCCGACAAGCTGACGAAAGAGAAGCGCGATCACGCATGGTTCATCGGTTTCGCCCCCCGGGACCACCCCCAGATCGCCTGGGCGGTCTTCGTGCAGAATGGCGGGCACGGCGGCACGACGGCCGCCCCGATCGCCCGCGCGGTGCTGGAGAAGTTCTTCGCGAAAAAGGATGGCGGCAGCCCCGATCGGCGGCCGCCGGAGGCCCGGGTTGCAAGCGCGACGTTATCTCGGTAGCTTCGACTGGATCCTGTTCTCGGCCGTCCTCGCCGTGGCGGGGGTGGGGTTGCTCGTCATTTACTCCTCCACTGTCGGCACGCCCGTGGCCGGGGCCTTCCGCCGGCAGCTGATGTGGCTGGGCGTGGGTCTGGCGCTCATGCTCCTCGCCTTGATCATCGACTACCACACGCTCGCCGCGTTCGCCCCGGTGTTTTACGTCCTGTCCGCGGTCCTTCTGGTCCTCACCTTGATCGTCGGGCGGACCGTGAACGCCAGTCAATCGTGGATCGGGATCGGCGGGCTCCAATTCCAGCCGTCCGAGATGGCCAAGATGGCCACCGTGATGCTGCTGGCCGCCTACCTGGGGCGCGAGAGAGTGCGCGGCCTGGGAGCATTCAACTTCGCCGCGCTCGCCGGGATCGTCGGCCTCCCGGTGCTGCTGATCATGAAGCAGCCGGATCTCGGGACCGCCGTGACCTTCGCGCCGCTCCTCGCCGGGACGACCTTCGTCGCAGGGATCCGCATCCGCACCCTGGTGATTCTCGGGTTGATCGTGATCCTGGCGCTGCCGCTGGTCTGGTCGCACCTGAAGCCCTATCAGAAGGAGCGGGTCAGGACTTTTCTCGACCCCACGAACGATCCGAAGGGGGCGGGCTACCAGCTCATCCAGTCGCTCATCGCCGTCGGATCGGGGGGCATCCTCGGCAAGGGGTTCCTCTCCGGGACCCAGGGTCAGCTGCAGTTCCTCCCCGAACAGCACACCGACTTCATTTTTGCGGTGCTGGCGGAGGAGCGCGGTTTTCTCGGGTCGCTCCTCCTGCTCGGACTCTATTTCGTCATCCTCTACCGGTGCCTGGCCACCGCCCGCGCGGCGCGCGACCGGCTGGGCGTGTTCCTCGCCCTCGGTGTCGTCTGCCTGCTCGGGGGCCAGGCCATCCTCAACATCGGCGTCGTCGTCGGGCTGCTGCCGACGACCGGGGTCCCGCTGCCGCTCATGAGCTACGGCGGTTCCAGCCTGGTGAGCACGCTGCTGGGCCTTGGCCTGGTGCTCAACGTCTGGACGCGCCGCTTGGTGAATTGAGGCGGCGATGGCGGCATCCGACACTGACCGCGACACCACCCGCCGCGAGATCCTGGTCGAGGGATCGCCGGGTGAGACCCGCATTGCCGTCCTCGAGGATGACCTGCTCGTCGAGTTATTCGTCGAACGGGTCGCCGACCGGGGCGTGGCGGGCAACGTCTGCCGGGGTCGTGTCAGCAACGTCTTGCCGGGGATGCAGGCGGCATTCGTCGACATCGGGCTCGAACGGGACGCTTTCCTGTACGTCGATGACCTCGTCGTCGGCCCGGCCTGGGAGGGCCTGGTCGAGGCCGAGTTCGAAGGGGCGCTTCCCCCGCCGCAGGCACCGCGCCCCCGGATCGAAGACCTCCTGCGTCCCGGGCAGGACCTGGTGGTGCAGATCACCAAGGATCCGGTCGGGCAGAAGGGGGTCCGGATCACCGCCCATGTCTCGCTGCCCGGGCGGCTCCTGGTGTTTCTGCCGACCGTGGCGCACTGCGGCGTCTCGCGGCGCATCGCGGCCGAAGGGGAACGCGAGCGCCTGCGGGGCATCGCACGCGATCTGTCGGCGGCCGTGGGAGACGGTGGCGGCTACATCATCCGCACCGCCGGTGAAGGGCTGGAAGCCGGAGTCTTCGAACGGGATGCGCGGGAACTCGCGAACCGGTGGCGGGCGATTCGCCAACAGGCGGAGACCCGGGCCGCGCCGGCGCTGCTGCACCAGGAGTCCGGCGTGCTGGAGAAGGTCCTGAGGGACCTCCTTCAGAACGACGCCGGGCAGGTCCTGGTCGAAGGGGAGCCGGCCTTCCGGCAGGCCACCGCCTACGTCAAAGAGGTCCAGCCGGATCTGCTGTCCCGGCTGCGTCTCCATGAGGGGCCGCCCCTGTTCGTGGCGCGGCGTATCGATCCCCAGATCGAAAAAGCCCTCCGACCACGGGTCTGGCTGAAGTCGGGCGGATCGATCGTGGTCCATCAGACCGAGGCGTTGGTCGCAATCGATGTCAACACCGGCAAGTATGTCGGCTCGCGCCATCCCGAGGAGACCATCCTGAAGACCAACCTCGAGGCGGTGCATGAAATCGTGCGCCAGATCCGGCTGCGCGATCTCGGCGGGATCATCGTGATCGATTTCATCGACATGGAGCAGCCCGAGAGTCGCACGCGTGTGGCGGCGGCGCTCGAGGCCGATCTGCGTCGCGACCGGTCGCGATCCCGGATGCTCCAGATCAGCGAGTTCGGGCTCGTGGAGATCACGCGACAGCGCACCAAGAGGAGCCTGGACCGCATCCTGATGGAGCCGTGCGCGGCCTGCCAGGGAAGCGGACGGGTACGCTCGCTCGAGACGCTTCTCCTGGATGTGGCGCGCGCTGTCCGGCGGGCGTCGGGGCTACCCGGGGAGCCGGTCATCGTCCGTGCCCACCCGCGTCTCGCTGCCCACGTCGAGGACCGCATCGCGCAGATCGAGTCGTGGACCCACGTGCGGGCCGGGGCGATTCGCGTTCAGTCCGACTCGGGGATGCAGCCGGATCAGTTCAACGTCGGGGATGGAGGGCCGCCCGCCGGACCGCTGCCCGGTTGAGCTCCGGGACCCGGCTGGGCCGGTGCGGCGGCCAAAGACGGGTCGGGGAGTCGCAGCGTCACGCAGGTCCCCCGATCCGGGGCGCTCTCGATCCGGATCTCTCCGTGGTGCTCGTCGACGATCTTGCGGACAATCGCCATCCCGAGACCGGTACCGTTGGCCTTGCCGTGGGTGAAGAACGGCTCGCACACTCGCCGCAGGACCTCGGGGGGCATCCCCCGGCCGGCGTCGCGGACCTGCAGGAGCGCCGTGCGCCCCTCGAGAGCGCACCGCAGAGTCAGGCGCCCGCCTGAGGGCATGGCGTCCATGGCATTGGCGATCAGGTTGTGCAGGACCCGGACGATGCGCGCCGCGTCCACGGAGGCGATCGCCTTCTCGTCCAGATCGAGCGTGGGCACGATCTTCGATCGCTGCAAAGCTGCCTCGAGCGTCTTCAGCGTCTGGCGGATCAGGTCGGCGAGACCGGATGGCTGGCGCTGAAGGGGAGGGGCTTCGCGGGAGAATTGCAGGAGATCGCCCGTCAACCGCGTGAGACGGTCCACCTCGGTCATGATGGTCTCGAGATGGGGGCGCGAGGGATCGCCCTCCGGCGCGCGGTCGCGCAGCAGCTGGGCGAGACCGCGGACGGCCGACATCGGGCTGCGCAGGTCGTGGACGATCACCCGGGCCATCTGACCCATCAGGAGCGTCCGCTCCGTGCGAACCCGGTCCTCGACCAGCCGTGAATTGAGGATGGCCACCGCTGCCAGACCGGCTAGCGCCTCGAGCAGCGGGAGATCGGGACGGTGGTGGGGGAGGTGCCGCCGGCTGTCGAGGTAAACGACCCCGATGACCTCGCCGCGCACCGCCAGGGGGACACACAGGACGGCCTGCAGCCGCAGGCGGACAAAGCTTTCCGTGATGGGTCGCCCGGAATCGTCCGCTGCCACGTCACGGTAGACGGGTCGGCCGTTCCGCGCCACTTCCTCCGCCACGGATCGGCTTACCTCGACCCGCGCCGCGTCCTCGGTGCCGCGGGTCCAGGGGACCAGCCGTTCCCCTTCCTTCAGGAACAGGTAACCGCGCTCCGCCCCGGAGAACCGGACGGCCCCCTCCAGGATCCGGTCGAGGACCTCGTGGACCGCGAGCGAGGAGGTGATGGTGCGGGCAATTTCCATCAGGGCGACCAGCCGGTCCTCGCCCTCGGTGGTCGGGGCGGTGGGGACCAGGTAACGCAGCATCGGCACGGCTTTGGAGCCGGCCTGGATGCGGGCGCCGTGCGTCAGCGGCGTCCCTCCCTCGGGGACGGGCTGTCCTTCGCACAGGAGTGTCGCCTGCGGGGAAACCGGCAACACGTGATGAACCCCGGCCAGGAGCACGATACGGGCGTGGATCGGGGCCAGCCCCTCCTGGGGAAGGGCGAGGTCGACGCCGGGTCCGGCACCGATGGCGAACGGTGTCCGGTCAATGGCCACCCGGCGGGGCGGCTGATGGGCGCTGAAGATCTCCAGGCACGCTCCGGCTGGTCGCACGATTCCCCCAGGCGCTGGGCGCCACCCCGGAATATGGGGCTTGGAGTGCGGGTAAGCAAACCGGGGGAGGAGCGGGTCGACGAGGCCCGTCAGGCCTTGCTACGGGGCTCCGTGCGGACCTTGAACCGCCGGTCGAGGGCCTTCAGGGTGTCGACGATGCCGCCGTACTCGAGTTCCTCGTAACCGACCATTGCCGGTCCGAAGAACCCCTGGTCACGGATCGCCAGCGCCTTGCGTGACGCGATCTGCCGGATCTCGTCCCAGAAGGGGTGGTCGAAGGCGTCGGCCGGCTCGGCGAACTTCCCGTTCCGCATGGAAAAGGCGATGCAGGACACGATGGGCGGCCCGTCGAAGAATGAGATCGACGAGTTGATCTTCACCGGCATGAGGGGGCCGTGGTGGCTGCCGCGGCTGAACCCGGAGACGTAATGCGCCACGCGGAATGGAGCGAGCATCTCGCCGGTGGCCGGGAACTGGCTCTGCACCCGCACCAGCATGACCGGGTCGTCCTTGCCGGAATACTTGCCCGAGATGTTGTGCAGACGCGACGTCGAGACCACGGCGGCGATCTCGTCGGTGCTGCGGGTGCGGATCGACTCGACGACGAAGCGATGATTGTCGCGCAGCAGCGCCGCGACGTCATAGATCGATTCAGGGGTGTCGAGCTCGACCACCCGATCGCCCTCGGTGTGGTTGACATCCATGATCGTGAAGCGGAACCCCTGCTTGATCTTCGCGCTGAGTATCAGCCCCGGCGCGTACATCGGGTCGCAGAAGGCCAGGTAGAGCGGCAGGTTGTAGGCCCCCGGCTCCGTCTTGTCGGCCATGAAAAGGAGGAAGGGTTCGGCCTCCCGTTCCTCGAACTCCATCTCGGCGGAGGCGGGCCCGAGCCCGCGCACATTCCCCGAGAAGGCATCCTTGAGGAGGTCCTGGCCGGCACCGTAGAGTCCTTCCCGCTTCGCGACCTCGGTCGCGGCCTTGAAGGCATCCCAGCAGAGCTTGTGGACCTTGCTGTTGTCCACGCCGTGCCTGTGCGACGACAGGATCGAGATGTCGTCGCCCGTATGACAGATGAACCAGTCGATCAGCAGCCCCTTCCCTTCAGCCGCGATGAACTCACGGACGCACTGCATCATGGTGGCGCTGGGCCGGATGTGGCCGCCGATGCTGCCGACGTCAGCCTTGATGATGGACAGAGTGACCTTCATGAACTGGTTCCTCCTGCGCGGAAGCGTGAATCGTAGCACAGGGTCGCGCGGAGCTTCCACCGGTCGTGCCACAAGCCGCGCGACGCCACGCGGGGCGAAGGATCGGCCGGCGGCGCGCGGGGATGCGGTCGTCTACAGCGCCGCCAACCGTGTCCGGCGGCGACGCAGGGCCTCCCGGCGACGGCGCCGGTCTTCGCGTGTGTTCGGCAGCAGCAGGGGGACCGGGGTCGGGCGGCCCCCCGCGTCGAGCGCCACCATCGTGACATAGGCGGTGCAGCAGTGGGCCTGGCGCCCGGACAGCGGATCCTCCGACAGCACCTTGACCCCCACCTCCATCGACGTGTGAAAGGCTGCGTTGACCGAGGCGAGCAGTCGGAGGATGTGGCCCTGCCGGACGGGGGCTCGGAAAGTCAGCGAGTCGACCGAGGCGGTCACGACATTGCTGCGGCCGTGCCGCGTGGCTGCGATGGCGGCGGCCTTGTCGATGAGCGCCATCACCCGGCCGCCCCAGGCGTGGCCGTACTGGTTGGTGTCTTCGGGCAGGATGATCTCGGTCATCTCGACGCGCGAGGCATCGGCTCGTTTGCCGCCGGCACGTTCCACCATCGAACCTCCCGCCGCAAGTTCCCGGCACGCCGCAGACTAGCACAGCCGGCCGGCTTGACAGGGGGAGGGGAGGGGGTTATGATTTCCAGCGTAATTGAGACTGAGTCGCAATACCAGGAAGGTCCATGCGCCAGAACGCACGACAGGCAAAGGTGGGCGGATCGCACGGAGAAGAGATCGGCCGCTTTGGCGTCTACCTCAGGGGCCGTGGTCTCAAGAACACCCCCGGTCGGAGGGCGGTGGCGGTGGCCTCCCTGGAGATCAGCCGCCACTTCGATCCCGAGATCCTGCAAACCCACCTGCGACGGCGCGGGATCCGGGTTTCCCGGGCCACGATCTACCGCACCCTCGACCACCTGATCGGCAGCGGCCTGGTCTGGAAGACAAGCCTCGAGACCGGATAGAAGATGGCGTTCGAGGAGATCGAGCGCCTGCAGGATGCAATCTGCGATCGACACCATTTCCGGCCGGTGCGCCACACGCACCAGATCATGGGGTATCGCAGCCGGTGCGCGTGACCGGCCGGTCGGGAGCTCGATGACGACACCGGGTGGAGCGGCCACGGCGGCGCGACCGGAACCTGCAGGGACCCGCGCTGGAGAACCGCTGGTCCTGGTTGGCAACCCGAACGTCGGCAAGAGCGTGCTCTTCGGTTACTTGACTGGCAAGTGCGATGCGCGGGGGGGCCCAGCCCTGTCATTCATGAGAAAACGTCGAGGGCGCAGACTGGCCGCGGCGGCGGTCCTGTTCGCCGCCTGGTCACTGCAGGGGGACATGCCCGCGATAGCCGCGCCGGGCCGGGCCTCGGTTCCGGCCCAGGTTCCCACACCGGGCCTAGGAGCCTGTCCGGGTATTCCGTTGGGTCGCTCGCCTGGGGCTTGCGAGGTGGATGCAAGGAGCGCCGAGGCGGCGATGGGGATCCATCGCCAACGAGGCGCGACGCCGC
>JANNTZ010000227.1:0-2724 GCA_031394595.1 Acidobacteriota bacterium | reverse complement strand
GCCCGCCGGTCCGCGCGAGCCACGCGGTACCGAACGCGCTTGCTGATTGCGAGGTGCGAGAAGAGGTCGAGGGCCATGCACTGTCTAAAGATGAAGGAGGACGTGTGCACCTCCAGGGGGGCACGGTCCCCGGGAGGCTCGGCGACCTCCCGCACGGCGCGGTGGTACAGGTCGACCTCGAAGTACTGGATTCTGTCGCCCGCCCTGAGCACGTAGCGGACCGGACGCTTCCGATAGTAGAAGCGAATGGGGAAGGGAACAGCGGCCAGGAACGCCGCGAAATACGCCCGGACTTCCTCCGGGCGGACTCGGGCCCGCGCTTCCGCCGCGTAGAACTTCTCCAGAGTCTCCTGCTTCTCCCGGCGATAGCGTTCGAGATGCTCCGCCCGGTGATCGAAGTGGTCCAGCGCGGCGGGAGAGAGATGAAACCCGTCCTCGCTGGACCAGGAGTCTCCCGTCAGCATCAGGACCACACGGGGCTCGGAGATACCCCGCGCCTGGAAATACTCCGCCACCATGCGCGGCGTCTGGATCGTGTCGTTGAGGTGGTACACATCGCGGTGCAGGTAGCAGTGGTTGCTCGCAAACGGCACGGCAAAGCGCGCCCCAGTCGCTTGCGCGAAGGCGGCGAAGCTCTGGACGTAGCGCGACAGGTCGTCAACCGGCGTTCGTGGATCGTCGACGATCTCGTAGGAGAGCCGGCTGTTGGCCGAGCTGTGGCTGCGAAGCACGAAGTCGATCCGGGCGTGACGGCTCAGGATCTGGCGCAGCGGGCCGCCCATGAACTTCGCGTCGTTGGCGTTCAGAAGGGTCACGCCCTCGCATTCGACGAGGAGGGCGCTGTCGAGGAACGGGCTGATCTGGTAGGAGGTAGCGCGAAACCCGGGGGCCAGTTCGAGTGTTTCGCCGTGCTCCATTTCGCGGACATTTCGAAAGCCCAGTCCGTCAAGATCGCGGCGCATCCGGTCGTGGTGGCCGCGCGGCACGAGGATGCGGGATTCGCGGGGGAAGCGGCGGAGTGAGACGCCGTGAAAGTGGTCCCAATGCAGGTGCGTGAGGTAAATGGCGTCGGGCCGCAAATCCTTGACGAGGAGGTCGGGGACCGGCGGATAGTTCCACCACGAGCGCCAGTAGCAGCTCCCGACGATCCAGGGATCGATCAGCAGGCCCACGCCCGCGCCCCGGACCAGCAGGCCGGCGTGGGACAGGATACGGAACTCCATGGCGTCCTCCGATTCCCACCGAAACCCTCAACAGGCGCCGCCTCCGGGCATTCTAGCACTGCCCTCCGGATGACCCGCGCGACGGCCGGGGAGGTGTCAGGTCCGGGCCGGGAAGAGGCGGGACCTGATTCGAGCCATGGCCCGGAGGGTCGACCCGGGCACGACGCAGGCGGCAGCAAGCAGCACCAAATCAGGTACGTGGAGGTGGCGGCGATAGCGCCGGAGCAGGACGCGTGCCTCGCTTCGTTCTCCACGGAGCAACAGGCCGCGAAGCGCCCTGCCGATGCTTCGCGCTCCGTAGCGCCGCACGGTCCGAACCATGTCGAGTCGCCCGCTGCTGAGGCAGCGTGCGGCAACTTTTTCCATCGAGGCCGCCATGCACGGGATCATCCTGGCTGCTTGTAGCGTCATGTTGTCGGAGTGACGACGCAGGCGGACGAGGGGGTCATCGATATAGCCGACCAATCGGCGGAGATAGAGCCGGCTCCAGTATTCGAAGTCCTCCGCTCCCCAGAGAGACTCGTCGAAGAATCCAGCTTCGAGGAGCGCTTCGCGCCTCGCGCAGAGGCCGGAGGACGAGATCATGTGTCCCGCCTCGAGGACCTGCTCCAGCGGGTTCTTCAGGACAATCTCGGGTTCCTCCCCGAAGGCATGCGCGGGAATGCGTGGTGTCGTGCGCCCGTCGGGAAACATGACACGGACGTTGCAGAACACGAAAGCGAGTTCGGGGAGGCGCTCCAGGAATCTGATCGCGCGCGTGACGAGGTGCGGCTCCAGAATGTCATCGGCGTCCAGGAAAACGATGTAGCGCCCGGTTGCCGCGCGCATTCCATGGTTTCGGGCCCAGGCCAAGCCCCCGTGTTTGACACGGAGAAGCCGGACCGCTCCGCCGAAACTCTCCACCTTCCGGCTCGTGTCGTCCACCGAGCCGTCGTCCACGACCACCACTTCAAGGTCCTTGTAGGTCTGGTGGAGGGCGCTCCGGATCGCATCCTCGACAAAATTCGCGGCGTTGTATGCCGGAATCAGTATGGTGACTGACGGCAAGGTTGCGTCCTTCGCTTCAGAAGATCCCGCATCGGGACTGCGATGATTTGGGGAGCATCCAGTTTTATACCACAGGGACACTGGGTACCCAAATCCGCGCTCTGGTAAGATGCCGATTCGCGGCTGATCCCCAGGCGGGAGGGGCGAGCCAAGGGAAGAGAAGTCCTGCCAAGCAGCCCGCGTGGCACTGTGAGGTTGAGGATTCGTGATCAAGCAGACACCATTCGATCGCTACCTGGATGCTGTCGTGGCGGAGGGGGTCTATCCGCGACGGGGCAACCTTAAGTTTTATCTTGGGTTCCTATTTGAATCCGTGCCTCTGGCCGGGAAGTCCATGCTCGATATCGGGGGCGGAACGGGTCTGTTCAGTTTCTACGGGGCCTGCGCCGGAGCGGAACGGGTCCTCTGCCTCGAACCTGAGACGGCAGGGTCCAGTGTCGCGATGCGTGAGACG
>JANNTZ010000152.1:0-3414 GCA_031394595.1 Acidobacteriota bacterium | reverse complement strand
ATGGGTTGGTTGGGGTGCCGAGCGGATCGAAGATTCACGGGGCTGTCGCGTCGGCGCGTCAGGGTGGGGCCGGCCGGATCACCCTGGTGGTCGGCTGGACCCGGATCGAGACGCCGACCGGGGCGACCGCCGGTCTGACGGCCCGCACGACGATGACCGGACATCCCGGCAGCATCCTGCTGGAGGCCAACGTCCCGTTCGAGATCGCGCTGGACGCCCCGCTGGTCATCGGAGTAAGACAGTGAGCCATGAACGTCATCATTGAGGAGAGGAGCCCCATGAAGGGATTGGTCTGTTCGGTCACTGTTCTGTTCGCGCTCGGTGTGATGGTTGCCGGCTGCTCCGCGGAGAAGTCCGCCGAGGCGCCGGCCCCCGATTACGCGATGATGGAGCCGCCCGTCGCGGCCCCCGCCGCCCCGGCCGTGGCACCGCAAGTCGCGGCGCCGCACGCTCCGGCGGGCAACGCTCCCGCCCCGGCCCCGGCACGCGCCGCGACCGGTAGGGTGCCCGAGGAAACCCACCAGGACATCCGTCCGCCGCGCCAGGCGCAACCCGAGACGGTGACGCTCACCATTCCGTCCGGCACCAACCTCGGGCTGATCTTCGATGCGCCGCTGTCGTCCGAAACCGCCCAGACCGGCGACCCGGTCACGGTGCGACTGGCGTCGGCGATTCTGGTCGGCGACCGGGTGGTGTTCCCGGCCGACTCGGAGGTGCGCGGTACGGTGTCCGATGTGAAACCGGCAAGCAAGGGGTTCAAGGACACCGGTGGCGCGATCAGCGTGTCGTTCAGCAAGATCGTCGCGCCGGGCGGCCGTTCGGCCACGATCAGCGCCGGGTTCACCAAGCTCGCCGAAGGAAGCGCCGGCAAGAAGGCGGCGATCATCGGCGGCAGTGCGGTCGGCGGCGCGCTGCTTGGCAAGGTATTTGACAAGGATGAGAAGGGGGCGGCGCTGATCGGTGGCGCCATCGGCACCGCGGTCGCCGGCTCCACCAAGGGGCGCGAGGCGGTGGTCAAGGCCGGGGAAGAGGTGCCGGTCGCCCTGGAGAAGAGCGCCCGGACTACACTGCCGCGCTGACGGCGGGGCTGTACCGGGCCCGCGAGGCTCGATAAAAAATGCGCCCGGCGCGCTGCCGGACTCTCCGTCCGCGCGGCGCGCCGGGCAGTCCGCCCTCTCGGGCGGGTCGGGGCATCAGCCCCCAGCCGGCCGGCTATTCAGCCGGCGAGTTCGTCACTGTTGCACGTGCACCTTCGCATCGAGGCTCACCATACTGACCGTTCCGGTACCGTCATCGGCGTTGAGGTTCGCCTTGAAGTGGGCGTTCGCCGCGACACCATTGCCGTTCTTCAGTGAATCGAAGACGAACGTCAACTGGATGCCGTCTGCGAGCCGCTTGCCGCCGACCAGGTGCCCGCTCACGCCGTTAGGCGTGAAGCCGCTTTTGCCAAGGCCGAAGGACGTGATCCCGGGGCAGGTGCCCGAGCAGGCGTAGTTGATGGTGAACGTGACCGGCGTGCCCTCGGTGTAGCCCCGAACATTGAATCCGCAGTCATAGGTAATGGTGTTGGAGCCGTGGCTCATCGTGCACTGCGACTCCTTCATCACACTCTGAGCCGAGGCCGTGGAGACGCCGGCGAACAGCACCAACGCCCCCGCCACCACACAACCGAACAGTGCGCGTTTCATCTGTTTCTCCACCTCCTGTGACGCCTTCCCGAAGGCCGGCATCGACTCCTGAGTAGAGCAAGAGGGATACCATGCCGCGATCCTGGACATCCAGTCCGGGGGCAGTGTGCGGCCCCATGGCGCTGCGGTACTTGCGGTCCTGCCCAGAAAGGCCCGGAATGACGGCCTTCTGGACAGATCACGGAACGGAGAGACAAACCCCGACGCCGGTCTGCCCTCAAGTGGCAGTCGGGCGGGTGCCGGGGACCGTCAGCGGGGCGGTTCGGGCGGAGGAACCAGAGTCATGAAACCGGGGTCGTCGCGCAGCGGCGCGAAATCGGCCTCGGCGGCGGCGAGTTCGACCGGCAGGTAGCCGGCCTCGCGGGCCGCGTCGAGGGTGCGAAGCGCCGCCGGGGCGTCCCCGGTGAGCGCGAACGCCCGGGCCAGCCGGTAGAGCGCGACGCCGTTCGCCCCTGACCCCAGCCGATCGCGCGCCGCCGCGATCGCCAGGCCGGTCTGGCTCCCGGACCGGATTGCCCGCCGGCCGTTGCGGGAACGGAGCCGCGCCAGATCGAGCGCGGTCTGGGCGATCTCCAGCGTGTCCTCGGCCGGGTCGGTCCGCCGGATCGCGGTCTCCAGGAGATCCCCCGCTTCCTCCTCACGACCCCGGAGCGCCAGCCGATCCGCGAGCCGGCGCGCGAAGCGGGTCGGCGCCAGCGGCCGGTCCGCCGCCTGGCGCAGCAGCGCCTCGACCCGGTCATCCCGTTCCCGTGCCGTGAAGAACCGGATCAGATCGTCGTGGGCGGAGAACAGGATCTCCCGGCCGCGCGCCGGTCCGTCGTAATCGCGGGGCACCCGGGCGACGATGTGGCTGAGAAAGTACTCGGCCTCGGCGTCGCGGCCGAGCCGCTGGAGACACCAAGCCTTGCCGTAGAGCGCGAGAAGGGTCGGGAGAGTGCCGTTGTCGGGCAGGGTGACCTCCTCGTACATGGCGAGGGCCGCGTCGAACTGTTCGGTCAGTACCAGGAGAGCCGCCGCCCCCAGGCGGGCCCGATCGGTCCCGTAATCCCAGCGCCCGATGAGCAGATTGTAGGCGCCGCGCGCCATCTCGTACCTGCCCGCCTTCAGCAGGGCGGCCGCGGCGCCGAGTTGCGGGGCGATCGCCTCGTGATCGAGATCCACCGCCTGCCCGTACAACTCCATCGCCCCGGCCAGGCGGCCGGCGTCACGCAGGGCGTCGGCGAGGCCGGTCAGCACGCGCGGATCCAGGGGCGCCAGACGCGCGGCCTCGCCGGCTGCCGCGAGCGACCCGTCGGCATCCTTCCGGAGTCGCAGGACATGGGCAAGCGCCAGGTGCCCGTCCGCGGCCGCGGGATCGATCGCGATGGCGGCGCGCGCTTCTTCGCCGGCCATCGTCAGCCGGTCGGCCGCAATGAGGACGAAGGCCCGCGCCGCCCTGGTGGCGGCATCCCCCGGGGCCAGACCGACGGCGCGATCGGCGGCGTCGAGGGCCAATTGCAGACGGTCCGGCGTCTCGTCGAGGCCGAGGGCGAACAGGTAGGCGGAGACCCGGGCCAGGCCCGCGTGTGCGGCAGCCAGATTCCGATCCAGGCCGATCGCCTTGCGGAAGAGGCGTTCGGCCTCCTTCTGGTCCTCCGGGCGGGGCCGGGCGGCGTACTCCAGACCGCGCCGGGCATAAGCGTGCCGCCGTCGATGTCCATCGCGGCGTCGGGCTTGGTGTTACCGG
>JANNTZ010000127.1:0-7971 GCA_031394595.1 Acidobacteriota bacterium | reverse complement strand
TTCTTGCGGGCTTCCTCGAACTTCTTCTCGAGGATCTCTTCGCGGTTCCGGTTCTCGTCCAGGGCGCGGGCCAGCTTCTCTTCGGCCTCCTTGCGCTTCGAACGCATCTGGCCGAGCGCCTCGTCGAGCGACTGGAACTCGCGCTTGGTGCGCTGCTCCTCGCGCAGGAGGGTGCCGGTGTCAGGGTCGATGACCAGGAGGGTGTTGCAGCAGGGACAGGTGATATTCAGTGGTTTCGACATGAGGCGCCTCGAACGGTGCCATTCTACCCCGGACCGCCCGCCTCGGGCGCGCGCCGGGGCCGGGGACGATAACCATGGCTGAGAAGAGTCCGAAGAGCGCCTACGAACTGGCGCTGGATAAACTGCGACAGCGCGACACGGAGCGCGGGGAAACCGCCCCCACGCCGCTGACCGACGACCAGAAGAAGCGAATCGCCGAGATCCGCCGGCGTCACACGGCGCGCGTCGCGGAACGCGAGATCCTCTTCCGATCCGAGCGCGAGAAACTCCTCCACGACCCGGAGGCGGAAACGAAGTTGCCGCAGTTCGAGGACGATAACGCCCGCGCGCGCCGCCGCCTTGAAGAACAGGTGGAGTCGGAGCTGGCCGCGGTGCGGGCCGGGGGCAAGGGGAAGAAGGGCAGCGGTCGCGGGAAGACGGCGGGACTGCTGGCGGCGATCGCTTTCAGTGCCGGGATGCTGGACAGCGGCGTGGCGCTGACGGCGAACGCCACCCAGGAGACGGCGTCGGAGTCCGCCCCGGGGACCGTCCGGATCAAGGCGGCCCGCTATTTCGACGGCGAGCGGCTGGTCCGGAAAGAGGTCCTGGTCCTGGTCCGGGACGGGCACATCGAATCGGTCGCCGTGGAGGGGGCGGCGGGATCGGCCGGATCCGTGACCCTCGATCTCGGCGACGCCACGCTGCTGCCGGGGCTGATCGACGCGCATACGCACCTGCTGCTGCAGGGTGACCCGACGGCCTCCGACTACGAACAGCAGATCCTGCACGAGTCGATCCCGCACCGCACCATCCGGGGCGTGGCGGCGGCGCGCACGGCGCTCCTGAACGGCTTCACGACGCTTCGCGATCTCGGCACCGAGGGGGCCGGCTACGCCGACGTGTCTCTGCGTCAGGCGATCGAGGAAGGCCATATTCCCGGGCCGCGGCTCCGGGTCGCGACGCTCGCCCTCGACATCAGCGGCGCCTACCCGCTGGTCGGTTTCGCGCCCGAGTTCGCCTCCGGGCTGCCGAGCGGCGTGCAGACCGCCGACGGCCCGGATCAGGGCCGCAACGCGGTGCGCGAGCAGGTCAAGCACGGCGCCGACTGGATCAAGGTCTACTGCGACCGCGCGTATTTCGTCGCCAAAGACGGGCAGCTCGACAGCATCCCGACCTTCGAACCCGAGGAGTTGAACGCCATCGTGGACGAGGCGCACCGACAGGGGCGCCGGGTGGCGGCGCACGCCATGGCATCGCGCGGGATCGGCCGGGCGATCGCCGCCGGCGTGGACAGCATCGAACACGGCGTCGGTCTCGACGCCGCGCTGGCGCGGCGGATGGCGGTGCGGGGCATCCAGTTCTGCCCGACGCTCGCGGTGACGCAGCTGGTCGCGCCGGAACGCGCCGCCGAGGGGAGGGAGATCTGGAGCCGCATTCCCGAATTCCACGAACGTGCCTTCCGGGCGGCCCTCGCGAACGGGGTTTCGATCGCCTTCGGGACCGATGCCGGCGGTTTCCCATGGACCACGAACCAGGCCGAGGAGTTCGCCTGGATGGTGCGCTACGGGATGACCGTGGAACAGGCGTTGCGTGCGGCAACGGTGACCGCCGCCCGGCTTCTCGGCCTCGACCAGGAGATCGGCCGCATCGCCAAGGGGTACCGGGCCGACCTGGTCGCCGTTCCCGGCGACCCGACGGGCGACATCGGGCTGATGAAAAAGGTGATGTTCGTGATGCGGGACGGGACCGTGGTCCGCGGTCCTACTGCAGCGCTTTGAGGATCCCCGCCAGCTCGATCTCGGGGGTCGCGCCCGGCTGCGACCCAAGCCGGGTGATCTCGCGTCCCTCGGTCTTGACGATGATGGTCGGGATATTCTGAACGTTCTTCCCCTCCCAGGGGCCGGACTCGGTGGACCACCCCTTCGGAACGCCGACCAAGTTGACCTTGATGGCGCTCTTGCACTCCTCCACGACGCGCAGGAACTTCGGCATGTACTCCTTGCAGTGGGCGCACCAGGTGCCGAAGAACGCCTCGATCTCGATCGGTTTGCCGGCCTTGCGGATCGCCGCGATCGACTCGGGGTGGGGGCTGTAGGCCTTCATCCCCGCCCGGTACTCCGGGCGGTCGGTGACCAGGGTGTCGAATGCGATCGGCCCGGTGAGGGGCGGGCGCATCAGGACCGGCAGGATCCGCACCTTCTTCTGCTCCGCCTTGAAGTTGATCACCGGCCCCTCGATGGCGAAGGCGTACGCCGCCCCTTTTGCCGGGAGCTCGCCGATCAGCACGCCACCGTTCTCGGTCCGGCTGACGAGCGCGCGGGGGACGGCGAAGATCTTGCGCGCCCCCAGGTCCATCAGCAAGCCGTCCTTGCAGGCGGGGATGTCGATGAAGTAGCGGCCGCTGCCGCGCGCCCCGGCCTGGTAGAACTGCGCGTTGTTCGGGAAATTCCCGTCCACCTCGATGCTGTAGTCGAAGTTGGGCTGGCAGGTGACCGACTGCGCCTGCACGGGAGGCGAGGCGAGCCACGCCGCGATCAGGATCAGGACACCACCGACGCCGGGATGGCGAAGTATTGAACTCTTCATGAACCCTCCGTACCTATCAGTTCCGCTGGTTTCGGAGCCGCATCATCATACACCGCCCGGACGCGGCCGCCCTCCACGAGGAAGAAGCGCGGCAACCGCCGGTAGAGCCGCTTCAGGACCGGGGGATCGACGTGCCGGACCTCGAAGGCCGGCACCGCCGTCCACTGGAACGCCGCCACCGCCTCGACATCCGAAGAGGTCAGCGCCAGCAGACGCGGCGCCCCGGGCAGGGCGACGAGTTCGTTGAGTGTCGCGGCGATCCCGGCGGCGCCCGGGTCGGCGACATCGAGAAGCGCGACCAGGGTCCTGTTGTCGCCGGCGTCCGTCAGGTGGGGCGCCACCGGCAGGTCGGCGACGGCGGCCCCGATCTTGAGCGCCGTGACCCAGTGGTCGATCGGCAGCGCGGGCGAAACGGCTGCCAGGGTCACCGCGGCGATCGCCGTGACCGCGACCGTCTTCAGGGACCGCCCGGCCCGCATCCCCGCCCATCCCTTCAGGCCCCAGATCGCCAGCAGGCCGAAGCCGATGAAGACCAGGTCCTCGACGATCACCTGCGCCGGTGTCCTCTCGACCAAGGCCCCGAAGCAGCCGCACGACTTGGTCCGGCCGACTGACAGGCCGTAGGCCTCGACGCCGATGAACCCGAGCAGCAGACCGGCTGTCGCCACCGCCACGGCGCGCGGCCAGGCGCCGGCGATCAAGGCGACGCCGAGGGTGATCTCGAGAGCGATGAGGAGCGGGGCGGCCAAAGCCGCGGTTTCGGGTTCGATCAGCCCGTACCCGCTGACCTGGCGGGCGAACTCGGCAGGGTCGATCGCCTTGAGCAGTCCGGCCGCCAGGAAGACCAGGCCCAGAAGCAGACGGCCCAGGTGGCCGATCGCCCGTCTCATGGACCGTAGTCGATGAAGCCGGGATTGAGGATCCCGTCCGGGTCGTAGGTCGCCTTCAGACGGCAGACTTCATCCCAGCGCGGACCGAAGTGGCGTTTCCAGCCGGCCCGGTCGAACTGGATGAACCCCGACAGATACCGCTTCCCCCCGGCGGCGATGCTCATCTCGCTGACCATGTTCAGCCGCTGGCGGGCCTGAGCCAGCAGGTCGGGCGGCACTCCCGGCAGGATGCCGAACCCCATGACCAGATCGGAGGACGGGGTGATGAACAGGGGGATCCGCGATGCCGTGCCCCGGCAGGGCCAGAGGAGGACATGACCACCGCCGAGTGCGGTTGGCGGCAGGTTCGCCAGCACCTGTCCGATGAATGGCGCCGCCGTGGCCCACGGCAGGATGACTTCCATCCACGGGTGGGCCATGTCCCAGTTGCCGATCCGTTTCCAGATCGCGAACAGCGCCTCGAGACGGGCCGCGAACTGCAGCAGATCCTGGTCCTCCACGTGGGTCTGCCGGTAGTACGCCAGCCCGTCCAGGAGCCGCCGGTCGTCCGGTGGCGATGCCGGGTCGAACTCGACCGTCGCATGGAGCGGGAAGAACCAGGCGGCGAACGCTTCCTTCGTCTGCCCGACCCAGCGGAACCCCTGCGGGCAGGGGACGCAGGTCGACTCGACATAGTCGAAACGGTCCTCCCGGAAAATCGTTTCGGCGTCCCGCATGTAGGTCGGCAGATCGTCGTAAAGCAGGTAGTAGGTGCGAACCCGTGTGAGGCAGCGGCGCAGCGCCAGCCGGGCCCGGGTGATCACGGCGAACTGCCCGAGCCCGGACCGCGCCGCGTCGAACACCACGCGGTCCTTCGTCGGCGAGCAGACGACAAGGTCGCCAGCCCCGGTGACCGCCTCGATCTCCTGGACGTTGTCCCCTTGGGCGCCGTGGCGGAACGAGGCGATGCCGAGCCCGGCGACCGACAGGGTCCCGCCCACCGTCACCGACAGGTTGTTGGTCAGCACCGGCGGGACCAGTCCTTGCGGCACGGTCTGGCGGACCAGGGTCTCCCACCTGACACCGGCCTGACAGTCGGCCGCCGGGGCGACCGGATCGATCACCGGCGCCTGATCGAGCGAGGTCAGGTCGAGGAGGATGCCACACTCGACGAGCGCCTGGCCGCTCTGGCTGTGAGCTTCCCCGCGCGTCCCGACGGGGACCTTGTGCTGCCGGGCGTAGCGGATGACCGCGACGACGTCCTGGGTTGCGGCAGGCCGGACGACGACGTCCGGCACCCGCTTCACCATCCGGCCGAAGTCGCCGCTCCGGGCAACCCGCGAGGGATCGTCCTCGAGGACCTCGCCTGCCACCACAGCCCGCAGGTCGCGCGCCAGACTGCTGCTCATCTCTACCCCCGACTGCGCCGGAAGGTCGCGAAAGACGCGTCATTCTAAGGCATCGGCGGGACCCCTTCAAGGACGGCCCGGATCTCCCCAATCCCGCCCCGGGCGGCGGCGCCACGCCCTGCGTGTGTCGGGCACGGGTCCGGTGTCGCTGCGCGACACCTCCCCTCGCTTCGCCCTCCGCCCGCCCACCGCGCTGTTAAGCGCGCGGCGGGGCCCCGGGCTACGGGTCTCAGACGACCCGACAAACGCAGCGCGCGGCGCCGTGGACCTTGGGTGACTTCGGGCGTAATCGGGTGGCGATCCGGATGGGGGGTGCCGGGTTCTTGAATCGCGGCTGAGGTAGACTGATCGTCTCATGTCATCGCCGCCCGCGTTTTGCCGATGGCGCCGCTGCGCCATGACCCTTGCGACACTGATCGCGACTCTGGGAACAGTTCCGGGCATGGCGCTGGCCGGGGTGTCGCGGAGCACGGAGACCGGCTCCGGTCCGTCGCAGCACATCGGCCCGTTGCCGGACGCCGGGCCGGCGCCGGAAGAACTCCGGGCGCTGGAGGATCGCGGTCGCGGGATCGCCCTCTACTTCGAAGCGGTGCGTGAAGCGGAGGATCTCGCCCGATCGGCGGGTTACGACCTGCGCCCCGATCGTGTCCTGGTGGTCGCCGAGCGGGACGGCTGGCGGGTCATTTTTCTTCGGGACATCGGAGTTCAGGGAGCACAGAAGGGCCTCAAGCTGCAGGCGGACGTGCCGTTCAACCAGACGGTGGGGGAGCTCGGTGCCATCCGGATTGCCGTCCCCCCCCGAACCATCACCGCGGCCATGGCGTCGTACGCACGGGCGCTGGATATCGCCGAGGCAACGGTCGCGGGCAATCCCGGGGTGCGCCCGCCCATCGAGTCGTCGGTGTTCCGGGAGACGGACGGATCGTTCACCGTCTACCTCAAATCGGAGGGGGACGACCCCGCCCTCGCTCGCTTCGGGGGCGACCTGCGGGTGCACGTCGCCTCCACCGGCCGGCAGCGACTGGAGATGGAAGCGCTGCACGGGGAGCCGGACGTCGTGTCGCGCGCCCCGCGGCCGGCCGGGGCCCCGACGATCCACGAGCACGCGCCGGGGGATCTCCCGTCCCCGACCGATGTGGCGGAGATCCTCCGCGATCCGGCGCTGGCGCCGCTCTTGGTCATGACGCCGCGCTGGATGTTCCGCGTGGACGCACAGGGGAACGTCACGTTCCTCGGCCCGAGTCCCGCCGCGTCCGCGCCGGCCCCAGCCCCTACCCCGGGGCGGCTTTGAAATTGGCGGCGATCGCCGCCGCTCTCGCGACCCTCGCCCTCGGGTGCGCGGGTGAGGGGCCGCGTGACCCGGTCACCGAGCGACTCGAGGCCAGCGCCGATCCGCAGGCGGCGGTCATCGTCCGCCGGATGCTGCAGGTCTATGGCGGGTACCCGGTGTGGGCCGGTCTCGGGAGCGTCGAGTACATCCAACGCCTCGAGTTCCACGGCGGGAAGGAAGAGCCCCAGATCGTCACCCGCCAGGTTCATCGCCTCACGCTCGGTCGCGATGTCCGGATCTACCTCGAGGACCTGGACGGTGCCGAGCCTCAAGTCATCCGCCTGGTGGACGACGTCCTCCAGGTGACCCGGGCGGGCGTGCCGGTCTCCGACCCGGATCGCCTCGCCTTTCCCATGGCCTTCAGCCGGATTGTGCGGCAGACGTTCAGGCAGCCGTGGAGCCTCCTCGACCCGGGGACCGAGCTGGTGATCCGCAGCCCGCGCACGCCGCCGCCGGCCGGCCTGGTGCCGTCGGAGATGTGCGATGTCGTGCGGTTCACCGAGGAGCCGCCGGACAAGGGGGAGCCGGCCGACTGGCAGGACTTCTACATCAGCCGGCTCAGCCACCTCGTCGACCGGATTCACGCCTATCGTGCCGAGGATGGTGCCTACAGGGTGACCGTCTGGTCGAACCACCGCCGATTCGGCGACGTCCGCGTCGCCACTCGCCGGTCGACCTATGCCTCGGACGTCACCGGGACGGTGGGCCCGCTCGAGGTCGTCGTCGAATACAGCGACATCCGTTTCGGCGTTCCGGTGGACACGGCCCCCGCCGGGGGGGGCTATTCAGTACTTGAAGACCACGCCGAGCATCAGGTCGTTGAGGTCAACGTCTTCGTTGAAGAGTTGCACCAGGCCGTACTCGTAGTCAAGCAGGAACGCCACGCGTGGCGATCCCAACTCGAACCCGCCTCCGAACGCCAGGCCGGTTGTCGTCTCGCCCAGGAACGGGGAACCGGGGCTCTCGATGGCGAATTTGACCGAGATCAACCCGAACTTAATGTGCGGCCGGAAAACCTTCTCCGTCCGCCACAGGCGCGACCCGTAGACCCCCACCTGGTCGTAGGAGAGTTTCTCGCCGGGCAGCAGGTCTTCGTTGTCCTCCACGATCTTGTAGGCGAGGATGATCCCCCAGCGGGGATCGGCCCCGATCTTCACGAATCCCGTGAATCCCGAGAACTCGATGTCCTCCGCCAGAAAATTGAAGGTCATCCTCGAGCTGTCGAACCCGAGGCCGACCGCGTCGTCGTTGACCGCTGCGAAGGCGGGGGTAGCGAAGACGCTGGTGGCGAGGCCGATCGAGAGCAGTGCAACCGGCAGCGTGATGGATCGGGTTGTCATGCGATCCTCCATTGGAGGCCGGGTGCCCGGCCGGCAGTAGTTTCGGAAGTCTCCGCCGGTTGAGTTCGGGATAGCCTTACGGGGCGATGCCCCCGCATCTGCATGCCCTCCCGTATCGCCCCGGGTCTATTTTCGCGTTTGCCCGCGGGGGGTTGCATTGGCCTGCTTCTTGTGGTACTAATACATCAAGATGAAGACCGACCCGCGTGGTCCCCT
>JANNTZ010000094.1:0-5703 GCA_031394595.1 Acidobacteriota bacterium | reverse complement strand
GACCGTCTACATCTGCGACGAGTGCGTCGACATCTGCCTCGACATCATCGCCGAGGAGCGCGAGCCCGACGAACCCAAGACGCGAACCAAGCTCCCCAAGCCGGTCGAAATCCGCGAGTTCCTGGACGAGTACGTGATCGGCCAGGACAAGGCCAAGAAGAAGCTGGCCGTCGCCGTCTACAACCACTACAAGCGCAACGAGCTGTCGAAACGCCGCAGCGAGATCGAGATCCAGAAGAGCAACATCCTCCTGGTTGGCCCGACCGGAACCGGCAAGACACTCCTGGCGCAGACGCTCGCGAAGCTGCTGTCGGTGCCGTTCGCCATCGTGGACGCGACGACGCTCACCGAGGCGGGCTACGTCGGCGAGGACGTCGAGAACATCCTCCTGCGTCTCCTGCAGGCGGCGGGCAACGATCTCGAGAAGGCCAAGCGCGGTATCATCTACATCGACGAGGTCGACAAGATCAGCCGCAAGAGCGACTCGCCGTCGATCACCCGCGACGTCTCCGGCGAAGGCGTGCAACAGGCGCTGCTCAAGATCCTCGAAGGGACGGTCGCCAACGTGCCGCCGCAGGGCGGGCGCAAGCACCCGCACCAGGACTTCATCCCGATGGACACGACGAACATCCTGTTCATCTGCGGTGGGGCGTTCGTCGGTCTCGACGGGATCATCGAGCAGCGCATCGGCAAGAAGGCGATGGGGTTCAAGGCCGACGTGCGCCGGAAGACCGACAAGAACGCGCTGGAGATCCTGGAGCAGGTGCAGCCCGGCGACCTGATCCGCTACGGCCTGATCCCCGAGTTCGTCGGCCGCCTGCCGGTCATGGGTATCCTGGGCGAGCTCGACAAGCACGCCCTGGTGCGCATCCTGACCGAGCCGCGCAACGCGCTGGTCAAGCAGTACCAGAAGATCTTCGAGTACGAGAACGTCACCCTGACCTTCACCAAGGACGCCCTGGAGGCGATCTCCGACCAGGCTCTGGCGCGCAAGATCGGCGCGCGCGGCCTGCGGCAGATCCTCGAAGAATTGATGCTCGACCTGATGTACCAGTTGCCGTCGCGGACCGACATCACCGAGTGCGTGATCACCCGGGAAGTCGTGGAAAACAAGACTGCGCCCATCATCCTGATGGAAAAGGCCGGGTAAGGAGCCCATGGACACGACCGACCGGAAGCCCGATTCGTACGACACGCTGCCCCTGGTCCCCCTGCGGGACGTCGTGGTGTTCCCCTACACGATGATCCCGTTCGTCGTCGGGCGGAAGTCGTCGCTGACCGCGGTCGAGAAGGCCCTCCTCGGCGACAAGCGGATCTTCCTGGCGACCCAGCGCGACGCCAAGATCGACGACCCGAAGCCGGACGAGATCAACGCCATCGGGACGATCGCCAACATCGTCCAGAGCCTGAAGCTGCCCAATGGCAACATCAAGCTGCTGGTCGAGGGAGCGTCGCGCGGCCGGGTGCACAACATCCGCAGCGAGGATGACTGCCTGGTGGCCGACCTCGAGGCCATCGAGTCCAAGGCCGAGATGACGCCCGATCTCGAGATCGAGATGGGCAAGGTGGTGTCACTGTTCGAGAAGTATGTGAAGCTGTCGCCCAACCTTCCCTACGAGACGATGATCTCGACCATCCGGGTCTCCGAGCCGGGGCGGCTGACCGACACCATCGCGGCCCACGTCCAGGTCGGCATCGAGGAGAAGCAGAACCTCCTTGAGACCTTCAACCCGACCGAGCGCCTGTCCATGCTGGCGACGATGCTCGACGCCGAGATCGAGAAACTGCGTGTCGACCGCCGGATCCACCAGCGCGTCAAGAAGCAGATGGAGAAGGCGCAGAAGGAGTACTACCTCAACGAGAAGATGAAGGCGATCCAGCAGGAGCTGGGCCGCAAGGACGATCGTCTCAACGAGGTCGAGGAGCTCAAGCAGAAGATCGAAGCCTGCAAGATGCCCAAAGAAGCGCACGAGAAGGCCATGCAGGAGCTCAAGCGCCTCGAGGTCATGCCGCCGGTGAGCGCCGAGGCGACCGTGTCACGCAACTACCTCGACTGGCTGTTCTCGGTCCCGTGGACAAAGCGCAGCAGGGAGATCCGTGACCTCGATTACGCCGAAAAGGTCCTCAACACGGACCACTACGGGCTCGAGAAGGTCAAAGAGCGCATCCTCGAGTTCCTGGCGGTGCGCCGGCTCGTCAAGGTCCAGAACATGAAGGCGACCATCCTCTGCTTTGTCGGGCCTCCCGGCGTCGGCAAGACGTCGCTCGCCCAGTCGATCGCCCGAGCCACAGGCCGGAAGTTCGTCCGCGTGTCGCTGGGTGGCGTGCGCGACGAGGCCGAGATCCGAGGTCACCGCCGCACGTACATCGGCGCCTTCCCCGGCCAGGTCGTCCAGATGATGAAGAAGGCCGGGACCCGGAACCCCGTCTTCCTGCTCGACGAGGTCGACAAGATGAGCATGGACTTCCGCGGCGACCCGTCGTCGGCGCTGCTGGAAGTGCTCGACCCCGAGCAGAACTCGACGTTCCTCGACCACTACCTGGACACCGAGTTTGACCTGTCGCAGGTGATGTTCATCTGCACGGCGAACATCCTGCACCCGATCCCGGCCGCCCTCAAGGATCGCATGGAGGTGCTGCGGATCGCCGGCTACACCATGCAGGAGAAGGTCAACATCGCCCAGCGCTTCCTGGTGCCGAAGCAAGTCAAGAACCACGGGCTCGATTCGAAGAACATCACGCTGGAGCCGGAGACCATCCCCGACATCATCGAGAAATACACCCGCGAGGCCGGCGTCCGGAACCTCGAACGCGAGGTTGGGTCGATCTGCCGCAAGCTGGCGCGGCGCGTGGTGAAGGAAGGAAAGGAGTTCTCCTTCACCGTCCAGCCGGCGCACCTGGCCGACTTCCTCGGGATTCCGAGGTATCGCCCGATGCTGTCCGACAAGAAGAGCGAGATCGGCATCAGCACCGGTCTTGCCTGGACGGAAACCGGCGGCGAGATCCTGATGACGGAAGCGACCATGATGAAAGGCCGCGGCAAGCTGATGCTCACCGGCAAGCTGGGGGACGTCATGCAGGAGTCGGCGCAGGCGGCGCTGTCGTACATCCGCACCCGCAGCCAGCTGCTCGGCATCGACGAGGACTTCTACCGCAAGTACGACATCCACATCCACGTGCCGGAGGGCGCCATCCCCAAGGACGGGCCGTCGGCGGGGATCACCATGGCCACCGCCCTGGCCTCGCTGCTGACCAAGACACCGGTGCGCGGCGACGTGGCGATGACCGGCGAGATCACCCTGCGCGGAAAGGTGCTGCCGATCGGGGGCGTCAAGGAGAAGATTCTGGCCGCCCACCGCCTCGGTATTCGCACCATCATCCTGCCCCGGGACAACGAGAAGGACCTCGCGGACGTTCCGGAGGACATCCAGAAGACGCTCGAGTTCAAGCTGGTGGACACCATGGACGAGGTGCTCCAGTTCGCACTCGACCGCGGTGTACCGGTCGAGGGTGACAAGGAGTACAATAAGGACCTCGACAAGGGACTCCCCGGCTCGGTGACCCAGACGCATTAATCTTTAAGGTCCGGAACGTCGCGGTTCCTTCCAAATTCATTCGAGGCGTACTGCCGCCCTGAAGGCCGCCCCGCAGGTCCGCACGCCGGCAGTTGTCCGGCGGGGCGGGGATCGCGCGGCGCCACCGGGAACCCGCGACGCGGGCTGTTCCGCCAGACCCAGGCCGGCGTGTCCCGCCGGCCGGAAACCAGCGACCGACGAGTGTCGAGATGAATGTCACCGCCTGCCGTTTTCACAGGAGCGCCACGCGAACGGGAGAGTTCCCGCGCGATGGCTTTCCGGAGATTGCCTTCATGGGACGGTCCAACGTGGGGAAGTCCAGCCTGCTGAACCGTCTGCTGGGGGCCCACGGGCTGGCCCGCACCAGCAAGACGCCCGGGCGGACGCAGGCGATCAACTACTTCGTGGTGAACGACCGGGTGTTCTTCGTGGACCTCCCGGGATACGGCTACGCCCGCGCCCCCGAGGCGGTCCGGGCGCAGTGGAAGGACATGGTGGAGGACTATCTCGACCGCCCGGGCCAGCCGGTCCTGGCGATCCACCTGGTGGATGCGCGTCACGAACCGACCGGTCTGGATCTGCAGCTCTCCTTGTGGCTTCGGGACCGGAACGTGCCGCACCGCGTGGTGCTCACGAAGTTCGACAAACTGACGGCGGGTGAGAAGTCCCGCCACCCGTCACGGGCGGCCGGCCTCTTGGGGCTGCCGCCCGACAATATGCCGATCCCCGTATCGGCGGTGACGGGAGAAGGAATACCGGGGCTGTGGCGCGCCATCGATGACGCCTGTACGACGGCAGCCGCCGGACGACAACGCACTTTTTCCCAGGGAGGCAGAGTCATCCAGTGAATGGAGACAAGATGGAACGCGACATGAAGCCGGCGCGGGAGAACCGCCCGCCCCGCAACGCCAACCGCGAGGGGGGCCGGCCGCCCCGCGGCCCCGGCCGCGAAGCCGGACGTCCGCCCCAGAATGACACCCCCGTGGTCGGCCCTCAGGGCCCCCCGGTGGCGACGGCGGTGGACGAGGAAGTGGAACGCCAGGAGGCGGCCGCCGCGGCGCCAAGCGGCGAGAAGCTCGATATCCGGAGCCTGAAAGAGAAGTCGATCAGCGAGCTGACGACCATCGCCAAGGCGCTCGACGTTCCCAACGCCACGGCGCTGCGCAAGCAGGAGCTGATTTTCGAGATCCTGCGGGCCCAGACCGAGAAGTCGGGGCTGATCTTCGCCGAGGGGGTCCTGGAGACCCTGCCGGACGGGTTCGGGTTCCTGCGCGCCCCCGAGTACAACTACCTGCCGGGGCCGGACGACATCTACGTCTCGCCCTCGCAGATCCGCAAGTTCGACCTGCACACCGGCGACACCATCTCCGGCCAGGTCCGCCCGCCCAAGGAGGGGGAGCGCTACTTCGCCCTCATCAAGGTCGAGGCGGTCAACTTCGAGCACCCTGACCAGGCCCGCAACAAGATCTTCTTCGACAACCTGACGCCGCTGTACCCCAGCGAGCGGCTCAAGCTGGAGACCACGAAGGAGAACTTCACGGCGCGGGTGCTCGACATCCTGTCGCCGCTCGGCAAGGGGCAGCGCGGCCTGATCGTCGCCGCGCCGCGCACCGGCAAGACCATGATGCTGCAGTCCATCGCCAACAGCATCACCCAGAACCACCCGGAGGTCGTGCTCATCGTGCTGCTCATCGACGAGCGGCCCGAAGAGGTCACCGACATGCAGCGGTCGGTCAACGGCGAGGTCATCTCCTCCACCTTCGACGAGCCGGCGACCCGGCACGTCCAGGTCGCCGAGATGGTCATCGAGAAGGCCAAGCGCCTGGTCGAGCACAAGAAGGACGTCGTCATCCTGCTCGACTCGATCACGCGCCTGGCGCGCGCCTACAACACCATCGTGCCGCCGTCGGGCAAGGTGCTGTCGGGCGGCGTGGACGCCAACGCCCTGCAGCGGCCGAAGCGGTTCTTCGGCGCCGCCCGGAACATCGAAGAGGGGGGCTCTCTGACCATCATGGCCACCGCCCTCATCGAGACCGGCAGCCGCATGGACGACGTGATTTTCCAGGAGTTCAAAGGCACCGGTAACATGGAGCTCGTACTCGACCGCAAGTGCGCCGAGATGCGCCTC
>JANNTZ010000457.1:0-10862 GCA_031394595.1 Acidobacteriota bacterium | reverse complement strand
CAGGTGGACGACGTCCACCGGCGCCGTGGTCTTGTTGCGGATGAGGTAGCGGCCGTGGATGTCCACACCGCGCGTCTCGGGGAATATGTCCACGTCGGCGGAGGCATCCACGATGCGCGGACCCTTGATCCGCTCGTACTGCTTGTACTTCTTCTCGAACTCCGCCTGGCGGTCCTCGGCCACCTTGCTCGGCCGGTAATGGTTCAGGACATTGGTGTTGTAGAAGATGTAGCCGCCGGCGGCGATTGCGCCGAGAAGACTGGCTGCGAGTGCCATGGTCGCCACGCCGGTCAACCGCCGCCGCGACTCGCGCAGCCGGATCCACAGACCCGACTCGCTGCCGCGCACCCAGAACAGGTGCGCCAGGACCACGAGGGCCGCGGAAATAAAGCCCCAGTAAATCGAGAACCAGAGCATCGGTTGCACGAAATGCCCATAGCCGTTCATGTCCGAGTAGGGCGCGTTGGGCATGGAACCGAAGCGGTACAAATTGTGTTCGAGCCGCATCGCGGGCATGACCTGACCCATGATGTAGACGCCCGCCGAGAGCAGCCAGCCGAGAAACTTGTTGTTGGTGATCACCTGGACGAACAGGCACAACGCCGCCAGGAACAGGAATGTCGGCGCCACGTCGAGAAACAGGCCCTTCAGGTACAGTGCCGGCTCGAAGTGCGTGTAGCCGCGGTACGACTGGATGCCGATGCTGGTCAGCATCGCCGCCCCCATCAGCGCGAAAACGATGCCGCCCAGGGCGGTCAGCTTGGAGGCCCACATCACCCAGGTCGGCACCGGCAGGGCGTCGGTCATGTCCGCCATCCGGAGGTTGCGCTCGCGCCAGATCAGGTCGCCGCTGTAGAAGATCAGGATCAGGAACGCGAACAAGCCGAACGAACCCTGGATCACCTGCAGCATCAGGTGGGTCACGGGATAGACGGCGGTCCCGAACAGGTCGTCCACGACCGCCGAGGAGCCGACGACGTTCAGGACGCCGGCGAACAGCATGATGAGAAACGGAATTCCCTTGAGGGCGCCGAACGTCTCGATACGTGTCTGATGCAGGAATTGGCTGCGGACGGTCGCCGGGCCGAAGGTCTGGGTGGCGACAGGCAGGGCAGTTGCGTGCGATAGCTGCGCGGCGGCCGGGATTACTCCCGGCCCGCCGGCCGCGGCGTCCTGCTCCTCCGCGATCTGCCGGCGCCGTCCGCGGGGACGTCTCGCGCTGACCGAGAACCGGAACCGGAGGTAGGTGAACGCCAGGATCAGAACGCCCAGGCCGACCCAGATCAGCCGGTTCCACAGGAACGGGCCGGTCAGCGTCAAGCCGTTGGTGTTGCGCTCGGCCACCGTCCAGTAACGGGTCAGCAGTTCGAAGGCGCCGAAGCCGTATGGATCGAGGAGGGCGCCGATCGTCCGGTTCTCGAGGTCGCTGAGCCAGACGCCGGCGATCCCCCAGCCGGTGAAGAACACGACGACGCCGACGTAGGTATACATCAGGCTGCGGGTCAGGGTGGCGAGCGAAAAGAACATGGCGCCGGTCAGGAACAGGTTCGGCAGCACCAGGTACAGCAACGCCTGCACGTACGGCCCCGGGAGAAACGGCCCGACGCGGGCGGGATCCAGCCACGGCATCATGCTGCCGACGACGATCGCGAGTATCACGCCGAGGAAGACGGTGCAGGCGACCAGCAGCGACCCGCCGAAGCGGCCGAACAGGTAGTCGGCCTTGCGGATCGGCAGCGAGAAAAACAGTGCGTCGGTCTGGCTCTCGAAGTCGCGGTGCACGCTGTTGGCGACGAACGCCGTGGTCAGGAAGGTGCCAATCACCGTCATGACCGCCAGGATCTGGAAGATGACGAACGGCGCGTTGCGGTAGACGCTGCCGATCGATCCGCCGATGGTGACCGCGTCGGTGGTGATCGCCCCGAAAGTCAGCAGGAAGAAGATGGCGGTGGCGAGCCAGAACAGCGGCTGCCGGATCTGGTAGCGGTATTCGAACGCCAGGATGCGGGTCAGCATCGGCGTCAGGCGGCCTGCTGGTTGGCGGATCGCAGGGTCGAGAAGTAGACATCCTCGAGATCGGGGGCGACCTGGTCGAAGGTCGCGTCGGGGCGGGCTCCGGACACCACGTGGATCGCCGTCCTTCCGGCCACCAGCCGGGTCGAGATCACCACGCAGTCCTTCTCGTACGAGGGGAGCTGGTCGCGGCCGATGATCTTCTTCCAGACGCGCCCCTTGAGACCGTCGATGGTGTGGGCCGGGTCGCCGGTCAACAGCACGCGGCCGCCGGCGATGATCGCCATGCGGCTGCAGAGATCGGAGACGTCCTCGACGATGTGGGTGGACAGGATGACCACGAGGTTCTCGCCAATCTCGCTGAGCATGTTGTTGAAGCGCAGCCGCTCGGCCGGGTCGAGACCGGCGGTCGGCTCGTCCACGATGATGAGCCGCGGCGATCCGAGCAGCGCCTGGGCGATGCCGAAGCGCTGCTTCATGCCGCCCGAGAAGGTGCCGAGTTTGCGCTTGCGCTCTTTGTAGAGGTTGGTCCGCTGCAGGATCGCCTCCACGGTTTCCTTGCGCCGGCGCCTGTCGATGATCCCTTTCAGGACCGCGAAATGGTCCAGCATCTCCAGGGCCGACACCTTGGGATAGACCCCGAACTCCTGCGGCAGGTAGCCGAGGATGCGGCGGACTTCGTCCTTCTGCTTCAGAACATCGAGGTCCCCGAGCGTCACGCTCCCGCTGTCCGGCTCCTGGAGGGTCGCCAGGGTGCGCATCAGAGTCGATTTGCCGGCCCCGTTCGGCCCCAGCAGGCCGAACATGCCGGCCGGGACTTTCAGGGAGACGTTGCGCAGCGCCTGGATGCCGTTCGGGTAGGTCTTGGACAGGTTCTCGATGACAAGCTCAGGGGTCATTCCGTAGTCCTCCGGTGTGCCTGCATCAAGTTCGCGGCGATGTTACGCCGCCGCCGGCTGGCAGGTTCCGGCCGAATGCGGGCCGGGGAGACCCCGGCCCGATCGGAGGGGCCCCTATCTCTTGTTCCCGCTCCACAGGAGCAGCCCGCCGCCGGCCGCGACCGCCGCCACCCCCGCCCAGACCGGGATCTCGACCCGCTCGGTCTGTTTCACCTTGACCTCGATCGGTCCCAGCTGGGTTTTGTGCTGGCTCGGGACATCGAAGCCGCGATAGACGAGGGCCAGCACCCCGGCCACGATGATCACCGCTCCGACGATCTTGTAGACCATGAGTCTCCTTCCGTAACGGTGGGAGCTACCCCTTCTCGGGCCAGTAGCGCTCGGTGACGATCTTCTCCTCGGTGTAGAAGCGGAGGATCGACCGGCCCTGCGCCTTGATGTGGGAGAACTGCGAGTCCTTCATGCCACCGAACGGCAGGTAGGCGACCGGCGCCGGGATGCCGACGTTGACACCGATCATGCCGGCCTGGGCCTCCATCTTGAAGCGGCGGGCGTAGTGGCCGTTCTGCGTGTAGATCGAGGCGCCATTGCCGTACGGGTGATCGTTGACGATCCGGATCGCCTCGTCGAGCGTCGCCGCCTTCAGGATCACCTGCACCGGGCCGAAGATCTCGGTGCGGTGGATGGCCATCCCCGGCTTGACGTCGGTGAACACCGTCGGGCCGATGAAATGTCCCTTCCCGCCGCCGTGCCCCTTCGCGCCACCGTGCACTTTCACGCCGCGGCCGTCGAGGGCCAGGTGCGCCCCCTCCTTCACGCCGGTCTCGATGAGCGCCAGGATCGACTCCTTCGCCTTCGCCGAGATCACCGGGCCGACCACCATCGGCTGGTCGGCGACCTTCGGGTCGAGCGGGTCGGCGACGATCACCTCCCGCGACGCGCGCACGAAGCGGTCGGTCACCTCGCGGTAGGTGGCGTCGCCCACCGCGACGATCGCCGACGACGCCATGCAGCGCTGCCCGGCGCAGCCGTAGCCGGAGGTGATCATGTTCCGGATCGCCTCCTCGATCTTGGCGTCCGGCATCACCACGAGATGGTTTTTGGCGCCACCCATCGCCTGGTAACGCTTGTTGGTGCGGGAGCAGCCTTCGACGATGATCCGGCAGGTCTCGGTGCGGCCGACGAACGACAAACCGGCGACGTGCGGGCTCGCCATGAACGCCTGCACGACTTCCCGAGCGCCGTTGACAAGATTGAAGACGCCGCGCGGCAGCCCCGACTGTTCCAGGTAGCCGGCGAGGATCTGCAGGGTCATCGGCACCTGCTCGGACGGCTTGACCACCAACGTGTTGCCGGTGGCGATGGCGTAGGGGATGAACCAGAACGGCACCATGGCGGGGAAGTTGAACGGCGGCACGACGGTGAAGACGCCGATCGGCAGCCGCAGGACCTCGGCATCGATCCCGGGGGCGGCGCCAACCAGCTTGTCTCCCTGCTGCAGGACCGGCATGCCGCAGGCGGTCTCGACGTTCTCGAGCGTGCGGTCGATCTCGGCGCGCGCGTCCGGCAACGACTTGCCGTTCTCCTCGGTGACGGCGCGGGCCAGGGTCTCCTTGTGGTCGCGGATGAGGCCCGCCAGCTTGAAGAGCGGCGCGACGCGCTTGTCGACCGGCGTCGCGGCCCAGGCGGGGAAGGCCGCCCTGGCGGCGGCGATGGCGGTGTCCGCCTCGCGGGCGCCCGACAGCGGCACCCGGGCCAGGGTCTCGCCGGTGCTCGGGTTCTCGACGTCGAGCCAGTCGCCGCCCTTCGGCTCGACCCATTCACCGCCGATGTAGTTTTTCAGTTTCCGGACCGTCATGACGCGCTCTCCCGGGGGATGGGAACCAGTGTCATTGTGCCACATCGTGAGCGGGCCAGCATACGGGGCGTGGCCCGGCCAGGAATCGATCCGCCCGAGCAGGATGGCCGGGTCGCGATAGACCACACCCATCCCGCCTTCGCCGAGCTTGGCGACGATCCTAAAATGGGAGAGAGTGCGTCCAATCATCAAGGTGTCCCGGGAATCAGGAGACTTGGCGCGGATTGTATCCCGAGGCGAAGGGGAGCGGCCGCTCAGGCCATCCGATCATGTAGGATAAAGCCGGCGTCGGGGACGCGATGAATGATCAGCTGGATGTCCTTCGCGAGGTTGTCGCAGGTCTCGATCAGGCGGGGATCGCCTACATGGTGAGCGGCTCGACGGCGTTGAACTACTACGCGGAGCCCAGGATGACTCGTGACATCGACATCGTGATCGAACTGGGTCCCCACGAGACGGCCCGGTTCGAACAGATCTTCAGCGACGACTTCTACCTCGACAAGGCGGTCATCGAGCAGGCCGTCAGGGATCGGGGCATGTTCAACCTGATCCACCTTGGGCGCGTGGTCAAGGTCGATTTTATCGTTCGCAAAGATAGCGAGTACCGCCGTCTGGAGTTCTCCAGGCGGCGTCGTGTCGAAGCGGAAGGACTCACGCTCCACCTGGTATCGCCGGAGGATCTCATCCTCTCCAAACTGGAGTGGGCCCGGCAGGGGCCCTCGGAACTTCAGCTCAGGGATGTCCATAGCGTTGTCGATTCGGTGCCGAACCTCGACTGGCACTACATCCGATCCTGGGCGGGGACGCTCGAACTTCTGCCGCTCCTCGAGAAGGCCATCGGATGATGGATACTCCGCCCGACGTCGCCCGCCTGTACCACGAGATGCTGATGGCCCGAAGCGGCGCAGAGCGCCTGCGGATGGGATGCGACCTGTTCATGGCCGCGCGCCGTCTGGCCCTGGCGGGTCTCCAGGCGGAGTTACCAGGCGATCTTGCCGCACGTCTCTTCCTGCGCTTCTACGGCCGCGACTTCGGCCCCCATCAGCGGGCCGCGATCGTCGAGAGGATCCGCGCCCGGAGTGATGAACGTAGCCGCTCGTCCTGGGCCCGGTAAACCACACCCATCCCGACCCGGACGGCGGCCTCATGATGATACGGAAGGCGGGACGTGACCCACTACGGGGTCCGCTCCCGCGACTCCCTGCATCCTGAATGGGAGAAGCGCGATCCCACGCTGATGAGGTCGTACTCTATCTTCTGGCGAGCCGCTCAGTAGATGTTTCCGCCCGCCTGGGTCGAGGTCAGGACCCCGTTTTCCACGCTCAAAAAGTAAGAGCTGCCACCCGAGCCGTTCCAGGTATCGATGTTGAAACTGGCGTTGCCGGTGACCTTGTAGACCGGCAGGTTGCGATAGGTGAGGGGTGTTTTCGGAAGGCAGACCTGGGGCGGGCCCGGGGTGCGGAGGAAATAGGCGACCGCGGTCGAAGGGCCGACGAGCGAGCCGCTGCCGCCGGGCAGCACCAGGAACGCCGACTCCCGATCGAGCGCCATTCCCTTGACCTCCGTGGCCCAGCCGTCATTGATGAGCCGGGCGAGAAAGCCGATGTGACGCCCCATCCGGTCGCGCTCGACCGTATGGCTCTCGGTGAGCGTTCCCGCCATCCCCGGGATCACCAGGAAGTCGCGCGCCAGCGTGACGTAGCGGTTGAACGGGTCGGCGAGCGTCTGCGAGGACACCGCCGAGCCTCTCTCTCCCGTGTAGACGAACTCGCTCACGACCGCGAGGCCGGCGCTGGTGCCGCCGATCACCCCATTCTTCGACACCACATAGTGGATGGCGTCCTCGACGGGCGTGCCTTTCCACAGGCTGACGTAGGCCGACTGGTCCCCGCCGGCGATGAACAGCGCCTCGGCATTGCGGATGGTGTCGATGACGAACTGAGTGAACGAGGCGTCGCGGTTCTTGATGACGAGCGTCGCCACCGAGTTGACGCCACCCATGTCCAGGATCCACTGGTTGTAGGCGTCCGTCCCCGAAGTGCGGATGATGAGGAAATCTCCGCCGCCCGAGCGGCCGTTCATCCAGGCGAACGCGGCGTCGATGTCAGTGCCGCCGCCCATCAGCGCCAGCCCTCCGGTGGGGGAAGTCTGGATGTCCGCCGGATCGCCGACGACATAGTAGCTGTATCTCGGAGCTGCCGCTTGCACTTGGCCGGCCGTGAGACACGCGGCCACAAATGCAGTTGCGAACGCCATGCGCCGTGCAACCGTCGCGAGCCGCATACGCTCACCTCCCGTCAATAGGTTCGTTTCATGTCGGGGAACAGGACCAGTCTCATGCTAGGAGCGCAGTCGTGGACCTGTCAATCGTGTCGTGAAGAAATCGCGGGCGCCGTCCGCCGTCCGCCGCGAATCCGCGCGGCCACATCCCTGACTCGCTGGAAAGGCGGCTGCCATCACAGTGTAGGGAATTCGGTCCTTCCGGAATTGCCGTGGGCGATGGCTTCGTGCGGGTGTGTCGTGGCCGTGTCCCGAGTGCAAGAAGGAGTTCTGTCACCCCTCTGGCCCCCGGAGCGGGAGGGACTTGGACTTCTAGCGCGCCGGCGCGCGCTTGCGGGCCACGGCGATGGTGATCCGCCCCAGCAGGTTGGCCGGGTGCAGCATCCAGCGGAGGTGCCGCTGGTGCAGCTCCCGCTGTGCCGCATGTTTCTTCTTCAGCAGTTTGAGCCGCAGCGCCAGCGTCAGGATCGGGTAGAGGATCACGAACGGGACCCAGGAGCCACGGCGGAAACGGTTGGTTTCCAGACCGACCAGATCGGCGCCGAACCGCTCGAGGGAGAAGATCAGCTCCGGCAGAGAAATCGGGTTGATGTGCTGGAGATAGTAATGCTCGAGCCCCGGGTCGAGCGGCAGCGGGGCGCAGTCGGTGTAACCGTACAGAAAGTAATGGATGCGAGACGTCAGGCTCAGGGTGTTGGGCGTGGTGATCAGGATCAGTCCGCCGGGCCGCGTGATCCGGACCAGCTCGCTGATGAAACGGAAATGGTTTTCGAGGTGCTCGATCACCTCGACGCTGACGACGCAGTCGTAGGCGCCGTCGGCGGCCGGGATCCGCGCATTGAGATCGGCCTTCAGGAACGGGATGTCCGGGCAGCGGAAGGCGTCCGCCAGGAAGTCGCACGCCTCGACGCGGTAGCCGAGATCCTTGAGCCGGCGCGACAGGTACCCCTCGCCCGCCCCGACGTCGAGGATCCGGGTGGCGGTATCCTGCGGCAGGAGCGGCAGGAGCTTGTCGTAGATGTCGGGCTGAAACGTGTGCGGCGCCGGCCCGCGGGCGGTCGCCCCGGCAGCGGCCGCACCGTCCGCGGCGCGACGATCCGCGGCCGTGAGACCGGTCACCCCAGGACCTTGGCGATTCGTTCCAGGGCCCAGTCGGCCTCCTCGCGCGTCATCACCAGGGGCGGGGCGAAGCGGATCACCTGGCCGTGTGTCTCCTTCGCCAGGATGCCGAGGTCCATCAGTTTCTCGCAATAGGGGCGGGCGGTGCCGTGCTCGTCCTTGATGTGCACGCCGATCAGCAGCCCCCGTCCGCGGACGTCCTTGACGCGCGGCGATTTCATCGCCCGCAGCCGGTCCATGAAGTAGCCGCCCATCTCGGCGGATCGTTCGACCAGCTTCTCTTCAACGATGACGTCGAGGGCCGCGATGCCGACGGCGCAGGCGAGCGGGTTGCCGCCGAACGTCGATCCGTGGTCACCGGGCCGGAACAGGTCGAGCGATTCCCGGCTGCCGATCACTGCCGACACCGGCAGCAGGCCGCCGCCGAGGGCCTTGCCGACGATGACCAGGTCCGGCTTCACGCCGTCGTGCTCGTAGCAGAACATCTTCCCGGTGCGGCCGAAGCCGGTCTGGATCTCGTCGGCCACAAGCAGCATCCGGTTCTTCCGGCAGATCTCGGCCGCCTTCCTCAAGTAGCCGTCGCGCGGCACCAGGATGCCGGCCTCTCCCTGGATCGGCTCGATCAGCAGGGCGACGGTGTGCGGCGTGATGGCGCGCTCCAGCGCCGCGATGTCGTCGTAGGGGATCAGCTTGAAGCCGGGAGTGAACGGCCCGAAGTCCTCGCGGTACTGGTCTTCCGACGAGAACCCGACGATGGTCGTGGTCCGGCCGTGGAAGTTGTTCTCGCAGACCAGGATCTCGGCCCGATCCTGCGGGACGTTCTTGACCTTGTAGCCCCACTTGCGGGCAGTCTTGATGGCGGTCTCGACCGCCTCGGCGCCGCTGTTCATCAGCAGCGTCATCTCCATCCCGGCGGCGCGGCAGAGCTTTTCGCAGAATGGCCCGAACAGCTCGTTGTAGAAGGCGCGCGACGTCAGGGTGATCCGGTCGGCCTGGTCCTTCAGCGCCTTGACGACGCGCGGGTGCCGATGCCCGTGATTGAGCGCCGAGTAGGCCGACAGCATGTCCATGTACTTCTTGCCGTCGGTGTCGTACACCCAGACCCCCTCGCCGCGGGTCAGGACGACCGGCAGCGGGTGATAGTTGTGGGCGCTCCAAGTCTCGGCCTGTTCGATGAGACGCGCGGTCCCGGTCGTCGAAGTTCCGGTCGTCGGGGTCATCGGTGTCCTCCTCTCGGCTCCGCGCCTCTTCTAGTTCTGGAAATCGTCGTCCTGCCTCGGTTGGGGGCCGGGACGGATGCCGGCGATGTCGGGATCTTCCCCCGGGGCCAAAGGGGTGATCTCCTCGCGTTCCTTCTTCTGCAGCCGGCGGGCCTGTTTGTCCTGCTGCTTCTGCTGCCTCGTTATTTCCTTCTGACGTTTCTTGAAGGTCGAACGGGTTCGGCTCGCCAAGATTCAGTCCCCTCTGTCACAGGCTGCGCTTCCTCGCCCGCAGGCCGCGCCGGCTGCCTCCGCTCTTCCGGAAGCGCGGCTCCGCAGGTGGTGCGTTGTCCCCGAAACTGCGCGGACCGCCGGGAGGGCGGGGGCCCCTGCTTTCGGAGCGTTCCCGCGCCTCGTTGATGCTGACAGCACGGCCGCGCAGGTCCCGGCCGTTGTGCTCGGCGATGGCGCGCTTCGCCTCTTCGTCCGAGCTCATCTCGACAAAGCCGAATCCGCGGGATTGGCCGGTGAGCCGATCCTTGATGACCGAGGCCATCACACAGGTCCCTGCCTTCGAGAACACCTCTTTGAGATCCTCGTCCGTCGTCTCCAAGGAGAGATTCCCGACGAAAAGTTTCAGGCCCACGTCGCGATCAGACCGGGCGGACGTTGGCTGCAGCCGGACCCTTCTGTCCCTGCGTGATGTCGAACTCCACCGCCTGGCCCTCGGCCAGGCTCTTGAACCCCGGCATGGAGATCGCGGAGTGATGGACGAAGACGTCCTTGGAACCGTCGTCCGGAGTGATGAAACCGAAACCCTTCGCGTCGTTGAACCACTTCACCTTGCCCTTGGCCATCTGTCTTCTCCTCGAGTGTAAAAACCACAAACGGGCGTCATTGCCCTCTTGCCTGAACACGAGCACGGGTGGACGGAAATCGTCAGCCGAGCACCATGTGGCACGTCGCACCATGTGGCACGTCGTGACTGCCTTGCGGGGACATCGATTCCATGAAGGACAAGGGATTGTATCTCATCGCGCGTCGCGTCGCCCGCGCCCCCCGCGTCCGGTGTCAGAAGTCCGGGCCTATCACGTGTGGATCAACCCCTGGGGTGCTCTCCGGCAGGACCCGTCCGGCACCGGCACTGTCCGTCGGCGGACAGAGGTTCAGGACATCTGTATGGTCTCCGAGGGGTTCGTCCAGACGTTGATGGCGATGGTAGGGGCCGCCGCCAGGCCGGCAAAGATCACGCACTTCCTCGGAGTGCTCATGGACGCCTCCTTGCGTGAGACAGAGACCCGGTGGCCGATTCGCTCCGCAGTCCGTTACAATAATGGGCTCTTCCGGCTTTGGTGTGGGTGAAATTGTAGGCTGATTTCCGTATTCTCCCGGAGGATTTCTTTCCGGGGAGGATGCGATGACCGACAGCAAGACGCTCTATGCCGCCCTGCTCGGGGTGACCGAGCCGTGGGGGGTGGATGTGGTCGAGATGAA
>JANNTZ010000435.1:0-3508 GCA_031394595.1 Acidobacteriota bacterium | reverse complement strand
CTGCTCCGGGTCGCGTGACATGTTGGTCAGCGGCAGGACGGCGATCGATTCGATCCGGCCGGTGCTCCCCTTTCCCGTCAGGCGCGTCCGCAGGCCGCCCAAGTCGAAGGCGTAGAGGATTCCCAGCGCCGCCACGACCATCCCGGCGAGTCCGGCGGCGAAGACCACCCGCTTGCCACCGACCCCTGGCCCCGTGGCCGCGGCCGCCGCGACCTGCGCCCCCGACTCGCTGGCGCGCAGCATCTGGCGCAGGTCCACCGCCAGCTCGTCCGCGTGCTGGTAGCGGTCGGCGGGATCCTTCTCCAGGCACTTCCCCAGGACATCGTCCAGTCTGGCGGGAAGGCCCGGGACGATCCGGGTCGCCGGCACCGGGGCGTTCTGCAGGATGGCGCTCATCGTGTCGATCCCGGTCCCACCCTGGAACGGCGGCCGCCCGGTCAGCATCTCGTAGAGGACGATGCCGAACGAAAAGATGTCGCTGCGCCCGTCCACCGGCCGCCCGCGCGCCTGCTCCGGTGACATGTAGGCCACCGTCCCGAGCACCCTCCCCTCGCGCGTCTTGTCGCCCGAGATCGTCTGCAGACGGCTGGTCTCCGCGTCAGCGCCCTGCGCCGGTTCCTCCAGAAGCTTCGCCAGGCCGAAGTCGAGGATCTTCGCCTGCCCCTCCGGGGTCACCATGATGTTGTCCGGCTTCAGGTCACGGTGGATGACGCCGGAGGCATGGGCCCGCGCCACGCCGTCGGCGATCTGCCGGGCCAGGCCGAGCGCCTCCTTGATCGGCACCGGGCGGCCGCCGATGACCGACCGCAGCGTCCGTCCCTCGATGTGCTCCATGGCGATGAAGACAATGCCCGGGCCCCGGCCCGTCTCATCCGGCACCTGCCCGACTTCGTATACGGTGGCGATGTTCGGGTGGGTCACCGCGGCGGCGGCCCGCGCCTCGCGCAGGAACCGGAGCCTCCGCTCCTCGTCCCCGACCAGGTCCGGGGGCAGCACCTTGAGCGCCACGGTGCGCCGGAGGTTTTCGTCCTCGGCGCGGTAGACCACACCCATCCCGCCTTCGCCGATCCGGGCGACGATGCGGAAATGCGAGATAGTTTTTCCGACCACGGCCCCTCGTTGTCGCGGTCCGGCCAAAAGTGGTGGCATTGTACTCTTGCTTGAGTGCAGGGAATTCCAGCACCCCCCTGGCCACCGAACGGTGCGCACGGGTCCGCGGGGTCGCCGATCGCCGCCCCCCAGACCGGCAGACTCCTCGTGGGCGCGCGGCTCGGACCGCGGCCGGTGCTGCAGGATCTTCCGGATCACCGCCGGGTCGAGGATGAACGCGAGGACCCGCATCGTCCCGCCGCAGGGGCAGCGCCAGGAAAGCAGCCTGGCGGCCGCGTCCTCCTCGAGCCTCCCCCGCCGCACCAGCATCCGGATGACCCGGCGCCGGAACAGCTCCTCGGCCACGCCGGCCGGGGGCAGCGCCAGCGGGGTGAACGCCCCCTCCCGGTCGAATGCTCCAGCGCTCACCAGCGCGTGCAGGTGCGGCTGCCAGTTCGCCAGATCCCCGTACGTCTGTATCGACACCACCATCCCGGGCACCGCGTGCCGATCCTCGAGACCCGCGCCGTACAGATCTTGCACTGTCTCCCACGCGCAACGCGACAGTGCACCGAGCAGGCGCCGGTCGTAGAGGAAGAACACCCGCAGCCGCTTCGGAACGGTGAACACCCACTGGTGATGGCTGACCGGCGCCAGAACCTCTGCAACCAGCCACTCGGCCCACCGCACCGCACGCTTGGCGTGGCACGACGGGCAGAAGCCGCGCTCCTCGATGCCGCAGTCGAGAAAGGCGAACAGCGGGCGCTCGATGACGGCCCGCCAGGCACCGTAGCGCTCGGCGAAGCGCTCGGCGTAGACCTGCTTGAAGGTCTCGTGATGCGCCTCGGCGAGCCGGTACAGGGACGAGCTGCGCAGCAACCCACTGGATCCTCGCGCGCCCGGATCTTCCGGAGCTCTTTCCGTCCGCAGGCGGACGCAGCACCCGGACGGCTACCTCAGTGATGGTACGGAACGAGGGACGCGACCCACCACGGGGCAAGGCCTGAGAGGCATCATCGTGCCAGAGGAACTCTTCAGGGTGAGATGGTGGAGGCGGCGGGAGTCGAACCCGCACCCGGAAGAGACTGGCGTCAGACCTTCATCGCGAAGATGTAGTCGCCCCACTCGACTTCCCCGTCGGTGAACTTCGCCCCGGCGCGCCTCCACCGGGCGCCGGAGGAACTTCCGCGCCGGCAGGGCGGCAATCGTGGTAGCATCCGCGCAATTCGGTTGACGTTCTAATCAGGTGTTCCCGCCGGCGGTCGCCGCCCGGTCCTGCGGGACCGAGGAGGCGCCCATGGTCCATCCGCAGAGATTCCGGCTGTCGATCCACTTCCTGTTCCTGTTCGCCCTGGTGCTGCAGGTGGCGGGTCCGACCGCCCTCGGCGCCGGCGATGCGGGCTACGTCCGCCTGGTCCGGACCATCCGGACCGACCCGCTGGGGGTCCCGGCCCCGGCCGGCCTCGCCTACTGGCCCGACGCCAACGCCTACCTGGTGGTCGAGTCCGCCGGCGACGACCCGCAGGCCGGCGGCGCCCGGGAGGCGACGCTGGTCTCGCCGTTCCGGGAGCCGATCGGAACCGTGCGCCTTCCGATCCGCCTGGCCCGTCCACTCGACATGGCCTGGGACGGGAGCGCCGATCGGCTGATCCTCCTCGACGCCTTGACCGGCGACCTGGTTGAAGCGGCCCTGAGAGTCGGGGAGGCGGAACCGTGGTCCCTGACCCGGCTGCGGATCCCGGGAATCCCGCCCGGCCGTCTCGCGGGGATGACGGTCGACCCGGCAAGCGGCGCCCTGTTCCTCCTCGACGGCGCCGCGCGGCGGGTGATCGAGGTCCAGCCGGATCGGCGCCCGGGCCTGGACCACGCGCCGGCTCTGCAGGGGGCTGGAGTCTCCACGATCGCCGTGGCCGATGGAGGGACCGCCCCCCTGGCCGGCATCGCCTTCGACCCGGCCGACGGCCACCTCCATGTGCTGGAGGTCCCCTCCCGGCGGCTCCTCGAGCTGACCCGGACGGGTGAACTGATCGCCGCGCGCGACCTCTCCTTCCTCGGGCTGCGGAGGCCGCAGGCCCTGATGTTCGCCCCGAGCGGTGACTCGACCGACCACCCTGCGGTCCGGAACCTCTACATCGCCGACGCCGGCATCGGCGGCTCGGGGTCCGACGCAGGCGGGACCGGGTCCGGCGCCATCTTCGAGCTGTCCCTCGTCGCGCCGGCCCCCGCGCCGGCGGCGCCGGAGATCGCCCAGTCATTCCTCGTGAGCACCATCGACACGTCGCGGTTCTCGCCGGCGAGCCCTGACCCGTCGGGTCTGGCGTACATCCCGTCGCAGAACCGGCTGGTCTGCAGCGACGGGGAAGTGGAGGAGATGTCGATCTACCGCAGCGTCAACGTATGGGAGATGACCCTCGCGGGG